>NZ_CP049783.1:2200000-2542500 GCF_015710975.1 Paenibacillus polymyxa
CGCGTGGAACCATGACGGGGTTGATCGACGGATTAGAGCGAGATGGCATGATTGAACGTGTGGCTCATGAGAGTGACGGACGGATGGTGACTGTCGGCTTAAAAGAGGCAGGACGAGAGCTATTAAGTAAGATAGTCCCTTATTATACGAAGCTGATTCGGTCATGCATGTCTGAGTTTACGCCACAGGATCATAAGATGATGAAGGGTTTGCTTGGAAAAATGAAAAACGGTTTTGAGCGGTCGTTGCCGAAAAGCTGAATCCCTGATGTCGGGGATAAGGAATAGGAGAGGGAAATATGTTCTTTTATACAGATGAGGTCTATGAAGGCCGTGATTTTGGCTCAATGGATGCCAGAGAAGGCGAGTGGAGAAATTGCGAGTTTACCCGTTGTCGCTTTCGGGGTGTAGAGATGAATGAGTCTCTTGTAGAAGGTTGTACCTTTGTGGACTGTGATTTTACCGGAGCCATCCTGAATGCATCTCACTACAAGGAGTCTGCTTTTACCAATTGTCTATTCACCAGCGCGAATCTGTTTGTAGTCCGGTTTGATAACTGTAAGCTGGTAGGTTCAGACTTTGCAGGGGCAAATATGGATGGGATC
Source organism: Paenibacillus polymyxa (assembly GCF_015710975.1). Taxonomy (NCBI): domain Bacteria; kingdom Bacillati; phylum Bacillota; class Bacilli; order Caryophanales; family Paenibacillaceae; genus Paenibacillus; species Paenibacillus polymyxa. The sequence goes on from NZ_CP049783.1 coordinate 2,200,605, forward strand.
ACGATTACGGGCGGAGACTGGTCCTATACGAACTTACGTCATGCAGATTTAAGAAAACAGGATTTGCGAAAAATACGCTTCAAGGAAGCTGATTTATCCGAATGCCATCTGGAAAAGGCAGATTTGCGGGAGGCGGATCTTACTCGGGTAAGGCTGCACAAAGCCCACCTTCAAGGAACAGACCTGCGCGGTGCGAAGATGGATGGCGTGAATTTTAAAGATTTGGACATCACCGGAGCTAAGCTAGATATCGAGCAGGCCGTAGCAGTGGCCCGCTCCTATGGAGCCAAGATAGATGGTTAAAAGCACGGAGATACAAGGGCTGTCTCGACCTGTGTTACCCCGTGCTGGAGAATTGGAGAATACTAAGTCTGAAAAATTATTCTTTATGGGATGCCGGCAGTAGCGGAATCGCTGCTGCCGGATTTTGATTTGGCAACTGATCAACTCCCACGGGATCTAGAGGCTGCTGTGGTACTGTCCAGTTGCGTGCCGTATCTGCGGCAGTTTGCTGCTCCAGCAGGCGTTTGGCCACTTCGTAGCACTCATCAATATGCCGGTTGCCAATGGTCCGCATTGCAGTAAAGCCAATCGCTGCGGCTAGTCCTTGCCCCAGTAGAGGGACAAACTTGCTAACCTGCTTGGTGGCGATGCGAATGCCCATTTTCTGCAAAATCTTCACGATGGCTTCTCGGGTGATGAGTCGTCCGATTAGCTTGCTGCCAATTGAAGTGATAAAGCCATACACCATCGACTTTGTTTCTGCATCCAAACCCTCCAACTGCTGCTCAGATAATCCGAATTTTTCATTAATGGCAGGCAGTAGCTGCATCAAAATGCCGACATCAGCAAGAACGTCAGCCCCTGGAATGGGGACCAATACAGCTCCCCCTGAAGCTGCGGCCCTTTTCGTCACCATGGATTTACACTCTTTGCGGATCTGCTCCAACTCTTCTATTGTTCGGACTGTCATATGCATCTCTCCTTCCTACGCTTCCGATTAGGACCCATGCCTCTACCCTGTTATTACACACAATTCTACCTTTTTTAAGCATGGAGCAGATAAAAAAATCCCTGATGCACGTACTATCACACATTTACTCCTGTGTAGCGATCAGGCATAATGAAGGATGGTTGCCGATAAAAGAACAAGCCTGTTTTACGGGGATAAAGGAAGGAAGAGACAGATGAGTCAGACAAACGTTTATTTTAATCATGATGGTGGAGTGGATGATCTAGTATCCCTGTTTATGCTGCTTCAGATGGAACAGGTTCATTTGACCGGAGTATCGGTTATTCCAGCAGATGGTTACCTGGAGCCGGCGACGGATGCCAGCCGTAAAATTATTGATCGTTTTGGACAAAATAAAGGGCCTGTTGAAGTCGCCAAGTCTAATTCACGCGGTAAAAATCCGTTTCCTGCCGCTTGGCGTTTACATTCCTTCTATGTAGATGCATTACCTGTGCTGAATGAATCGGGGCGAATGGAAGCACCGCTTTCATCCCTGCCAGCTCATCAGCATCTAATTGAAAAGGTACGCGGAGCTGAAGGTAAAACGCTGTTGCTATTCACTGGACCGCTAACCGATCTGGCACGGGCGCTGGATGAAGCACCGGATATTGAAGCCAAGATTGAAAAGCTGGTATGGATGGGCGGCACCTTTGAAAAAGGGAATGTGGAGGAGCCGGAGCATGACGGTACCGCAGAGTGGAATGTGTTCTGGGACCCGGAAGCGGCCTATCGAGTATGGCAAAGCGGCATCACAATTGATCTGGTAGCGCTGGAAAGCACAAGCAAAGTGCCTTTAACTCCAGCCGTACGCAATCGTTGGGCTGCCGAGCGCCGATATGAAGGCGTTGATTTCCTGGGCAATTGTTACGCAGGATGTCCTCCGCTCGTGTATAGCGAGACCAACTCAACATATTACCTGTGGGATGTACTGACCACTGCATCTGTAGGACGCCCGGATATTGTCAAGAAAAAGACCGTGCATTGCAGCGTTATCGCAGAAGGCCCAAGTCAGGGCAGAACGGTGGAACAGGCGGATGGACGCCCTGTGAACCTGGTATATGATACAGACCCGGAAGCTTTCTTTACGTATATGGCGGATTTGGCCAAGCAGGCTGCTCCCAAACGTTACTAAATCCAACTGTCCACAAACGTGTGGCATACAGTGATCATACTGCCTAGTGCGTATGCATAGCTAAAACCCGTGACGTTATCCGTCACGGGTTTTATTAATTGGCCCAATATGATCGCAAGCCTACCGATTGTTCAGGCTGACTCCTGGTATATTTTCAGGGTAAACTGGAGCGTGATCTCCGTCCCTCTGCCAGGTTCGCTAATCCCTGTCATTTTACCATTCATTCGTTTCAACAGCTGTTTGGTAATCTGCCAACCCAAGCCGGGATTGTCATATGAGGGAGAGTACCCATGGTCATGCTCAAGCCACAATTTCAGCTTATTCGGAGATATACCAATTCCGGTATCCTTCACCCGTACTTCCAATTCAACCTCAGGTGCATCGGCCACAGATTGAGTGGTCGCAGATAAGATGACTGATCCTGTGCTTGTAAACTTCACTGCATTATCCACCAAATTAATCAGCATACGCCGAATTTTAGCCTCATCCCCGATAAAAATAGGCGAACTGGCAAGATTCCAATCCAGCTTCAATTCTAAATTCCGTTGCACAGCTACTTCTGTGTACAAGCTCAACACATTTTCCATCATCGTTCTCAGGTCAAACGGGTCCTCAAGATCATCAATCTGTCTGGATTCAATATTGCTATAATCCAAAATATTATTCAGCAGCATCAAAAGTGAGCGACTGCTCGACTCCATGATACTCATATATTGCTGTTGTTCTTCTGTTAACTCCGTGGTCAGCATGAGATCCGTGGCTCCCCAAATTTCAGTGAGCGAAAACCGAATTTTATTACTCAGGGAAGAAATCAAATCCAGCTTGTTCATAGAAGAGACTTCAGCATCGAACTTGTCTTTTTCCAGTTCTACCACATAACCCAGAAATACAGCCATAGCCTGAAGAGCCTTTATTTCCGTTTCTGTCAAATGGGCAGATGGCGCATCCAAAACACAAATGGTTCCGTAAGCCTGACCATCTTTCATGTGAATAGGAATTCCTGTAAATGAGTGGTTCCCAATGGTTTTAGTCACATCTAAACCACATGTGTGCGGGTGAGTAGACGTTTCCGAAATGGTGAGATAATCGGCGGAATGGTTCAGCACCAGACTGCAATAGCTAAGCTCAAAAGGAAGCTCCTCACCATTGCGAACCAGTACCTCTTCCCGGTTAAATGAATCTAAAATCACATTGGTAACCCCATCATTAGCGGCAATAAAAATGGTATTTACATGTAAAATATCACTCAGCACATCAATGACGTGTGCGGTAGCTTCTTGAATACTATTATAAAAACCTGTAGGTGAAGTAGTCATGTGTCTCCAATCCTGATGCAAAGTGGTGGTTATCAAAACTCTAGTAGTTTGTGTACCCCATTCCTGGTTCTCTGAAAGTGTTGTTGGAGCGTATCGTTAATTATACATGATTATTTCATTATAAACCGAGCTTTCTACTTCGATTTACCTATTCATTTGCACAAACCTTCATCTCCTAGGTCTAGTCTACAGTTTTTCTAAGAGGTATGGGGTATGCGAGTACACATTTATGAAATCATAAAATGATTTTTTTGGGTTTTTATACATTTGTTTGCAATCTCATCATATGAAAAAAGTGTAATTAAATAGGAGAATAGAACCAGTAAAATCATGTAAATATTCTATATAATAGGTTCAGAGGTGGAATTATGAATAGACTGGAAGCCCTAGATCACTTCCATAAGACCTATGGGGAAGCTGTGTTGAATCAGAAATTACATCAGGTGGCGTCTTTGTATGAGCACAGAAAAGAAGAGCTCATCTTCTCTTTTATCCAGTCCTTTCAATTGATCTGCCTGCAAGCGAATTCTGCAGAAATGGCCAAAATAAGAATCGGATATATTACCTATTCTATGCGGCGCACATATCTGATGGATCGCAATTATAACTATGTCATCGAGGTGTATGGTAAGGATTGGTACTTTGACCCTCAACCTTGGCATGGAACCTATGATGCAGGCTGGGCGTTCAGCTTGTTGGCAGAACTGGAGGACGAACTGAATCAGCTTCGAAAACCTTATATGAATAAGGTTATTCAGCCTGATGTCGAGCGATATGTCCTTCAGGTTGCGTGGGAATTTCATCAATACATTTTGAAATTAGCTAAAGACGCTATACAGCAGGCTGTACAACTCCCTGAATTCCAAGCATTGAAATGCGAGAACGATTTGGAAATAAGAATAGGAGAGTATAAAGGAATCAGTGAGGTGGTGTATCCAACAGCTTATGGAGTACTACATGATTCAACAGGATAATCGTATTACAGAGTATATGTTTCCAGTAGAGACAAATCGTAGACAAATGTTGGAATGGGCAGAACGCTCATTGTGTACTGATGAAGAGTCTATTTTGCAATGTTATGTATCAGGCGATGCGGACTATATTGATTTTATAGAGCAACCAGTAGCCATTGTTTCTGAGCAACTAAAGGAAATCTTTGATATATACCAAGCCGGATTACGCTGGAAGCTGATTGTTTTTGCTGATATGCAGCGTATGCAGCAAACGAGGTATTGGCTGGCTCATCCGCCTAGCCTGATGTGTTTATCACCACTTAGCGAATGTCATAGGGACGGTACACTGAAGAAAATCATTTTAGATGAATATGCAGTCGAGAATCATAAGATATTCAGGGTTCAGCATGCCAATCAGCATATCATTGTGGACCTAGATGTAGCTGAATGTATTTTGAAGTTTAATCTGGCTGGCTTGAAATTACAAAAGGTCGATACGGAGAGGCCGTCTATATAAAGGAGAGTCCAATCATGAGTGAGAGCTATGTAGTGGACGGGGCACAGATACAGTGTACCTATGGAAGTCATTCGGGCAGGTTTAGTGTTTCAGCTAACAGGGGGATTAGTATTGGTGATAAATTGCAGGGGAATATTCAGGATTTTCACCCGCAGACGCATATCCCATCTTTCGGCATGTGCCGTAGTATGCACAATCCTACAGTTTCTTCTGCTAACAAGGGCAATTCTGGAAGAATCATTCCGCAACCCTGCATACCCAGCGTGTCTATGCCTTGGTTGAATGGAAAGAAGGATGTATACGTAGATCAATCTCCGGCTCTGATGAGCTGCTCCACGAACCTATGCATGTGGTGCGGAAAAATTTCATTCACGTCAGATGGGCAGGAATAGCTACTCATTGTAGAAACATCACATGTTAAGACAAATGGGGGGAGTAAGATGGGACTAGCAGGAACTGTGCTGACTTATGGAAATATTAGAGTGAATGCGCCGTATGAAATTGTCCGTCTACTGGATGTTCAATTGACACTGAAGGTAAATGAGCACGGCAAAGTGTACATCACTGCTCTCATACCGGATGAAGATCATGCGAAATATGATGGTTTAGCGCATGATGAGGATGTGCTAGAGGTATACGAGATGGATGAAGATCGAGGCACAGTAAGCATCTTTAAAGGAATCGTCACCCATATTAGAATTGGATTCAAAAATGGTGTATATCACATGTACATAGAGGCAGCCTCTTTTACATATATGCTGGATCGACAACGGAAAAATCGTTCGTTTCAAAACAGCAGCTTGACGTATTATCAATTGTTTCGGGAGCTTATAGATAGCTATCCACACGGCGATTTTATTGACCTGACAGACAGCAACCAAAAGCTCGGCGGCTTTACTATTCAGTATGGGGAGAGTGATTGGGAGTTTCTGAAAAGGATGGCCTCTCATCTGCACACTGGACTGATTGCCGAGATTACATCCGTATTTCCGCGGCTATGGTTAGGTACCTCAAAAGAACAGGTGAAAGGTGAACTGAGCAGCATTAACTTTTCCCTCCAAAAAACAAAGTCAGGCCCCCAGTATACGTATGCTGAAGTGGAGGACACGAAACGTTTTGAACTTGGAGATGTGGTCTTGTTTCGACGAAAGCATTGGGTTATTGATCAGATTCATGCAGAGATGAAGCAGGGCATTATGACATATGACTACGTTCTCGTTCCAGAAGCGGGCATTCCGAGGGAGGTTATACATAATCAGTTTATCAAAGGTGCTTCTATTGAAGGGAAAGTTATTGAATTAAATAGCGAAAACGAATCCGTTAAACTTCACTTGTCCGTAGATTCCACACAGTCCAAAGCTGAAGGGTGCTGGTTTGCTTACCCCACTATGTATACCGGTGATGGGATCGGCTGGCATTGCATGCCCGAGCTTGGGGATCATGTCCATTTGTATTTTCCATCCAACAAAGAAAAGGAAGCTCGTGTAGTTCAATCCCTGCGTAAGAGAGACTACACAGGAGATGAAATCAGCCAGCCATCCAGAAAGCTGCTTCATACCAAATCACAAAAAGTGGCGAGATTCGATGATAAGGAATTGGCCCTCTCCACCCAGAAAGACAAGATACTTGTACGCTTAAATCCTGCATCTGGTATTCACGTGTACAGTCATCACGATCTTACCTTTCACGCCGATACAGACCTGGTGCTGCATGGCAAAAAGGTACAGATGACCGCTACTCGCGAAATATCTCTGACGTGCAAAACCAGCTATATCCGAACCGATGGAACACTTCATATCAAGGCTAGTAAGTTCATGAAAAATCAGATGCCTGATGCCGAATTGAAAGCTTATCAATCCCTGATTCAAGAATTGAAGGGGAAGGGATATCCACAATGGGTACAGGATTTGCTGCTTCAGTACAAAGCCGACTACTACAAGGCCGTGGCAGCAGGGGACAAAAAGGGGGCCAAGGAAGCAGCGGCCAAGGCCAAGCAATTGCGTCAGCAGGTGGCAGAAATAGATCGTATGCCTGCCTGGGCCAGAGCGCAAATGCATGGATACACGTCCCAATGGTGGGAAGCGCATGGCGCAAACGACAAGGCCAAGCAAAAGCAGATGCATCTTCTCGCCAACCAACTGCGTGACAACGTGCTAATCAACGAGCTGATTCGTGGTCATTCAGCCAAATCCTATCTGGATGCGAATCGGCTGGAGGAACTGTCCGGGCAATACGCAGATGCGGCCCATAAGCTGACCGTTGCTGACCAAAAGGCTATTGCTAAGGAAGCGGCCGCTCTGCGGAGTAAGTACGGGGTGAACAGTCAGCTTGCCAGAGAGAATTTGAACAAGCTTGCCAAGAAGTATCCAGACAGCTTCTCGTACAAGCTACCAACTACAGGCGATTGGGATAAAGAGCTTAACGCCGCACTGCATGATTTTGCGAAAAAATACGGCCTGGAGAATAAGGACTATGGTCGGGATGTACTGGCCGTATACCTGCATCAAGTAGCCAATGGTATTCTTCCATGGCCTAAGGTTAATAAGGCTGCAACGCCAGCAGCTCCAACAACGAAAACGGAACCGGGCAAGAAGACGCCGACTACTCCTGATAAACCGTCGAAAGAGGAAACGAAGCCATTAGATCCTAAGGATTATAAAGATGGATTGGTAGCGGTGAAAAAGATTGAAAGCTATATAAGTAGTAAAGGCATAAAAGGTAATCAAGCCCGGGCTCTGTACAGAGTAAACGATTATACCAATAACAGTATCATTCAAAAGAAGCTGTCCTCGAATCGTAAAGCACCGCTTGTGTTTTTCTTTGAAGGGGATGGTTCTTATAGTTATAAACAAGAAGACCACCCGGAAGGTCGATATGGAGCAATGGTAATTGTGGTGATAGACGGCGAGATTAAGTATACAAGCAAAAATGCCAGCACACTTCCTGATTATGAGAGCAAGTATAAAACGGTTAAAGATGGAGTATATGAGTTTGTAGGCGGGTTGCATTTGAGTACTTATCCTGCTTTGCGTATTCGGAATGGTGCACCAGTTCCAGCAACCAAAGGAAGTCAAAAAAAGGAGTGCACAGCAGAAGGTGTAAATATACACCAGGGCTATAATGCTGATAAAAAGCCTAAACCAACTTCGACAGCTTGTATAACGGTTCATAAAGACGAGTATGTCAGATTTCTGAGTTCAGTAGGCGTGGTGAAGAACTCATTAAATGAAAAAGCTAATCCTGTAGAAGGATTAGCTATTCTTGATCGGAAGGATAGAACAAAGTGAAGATAATCAGAAGCATATTAGTCATTCTTTTTTTAATTATGTTGTCAGCATGTAATGCTTCTCCAAAAGACCCCACTTCCTTTTCTTCGAAAACAGTAGGTGTGACTTCAGAAGCGATAGCATCATCTAATAAAGATAATAAAACGGAGCTTGTTAAGGAGAAAAATAAGAAAGAATGGGCTGTAACGATAGAAGAAGGCAGAGAAGATCCTGAAACCTATTTAGTTCAGCTGGAAGGGACAAAAGTCGAACGGTTCTTAAATGCCAAGAAACTGATTAGTCTCCTACAGCCGAAGGAGGATAAAGAGAAATATCGAGATTCCTATGTAGATGTAGGGAGAGTTCAAGAAGATGGGGGTCAAGTCGCATTCGTATTAGATTTATTTAATGAAGCGAAATTAATAATACAGATTTATGATTTGGATTCGGGTAACAAAGTCAATGAATTTAAACTACCTTATAACCGTCCGGTAATTTCTCCTGATTTAACCAAGTATTTATATGAGGATAAAGATAGAACGTATATATATGATACGGTAACAAAACAATCAACAGCTATTCATTTAGATGGAAGTTCTATAGATATAGATGACATTCATCTAGGACAATTTTCACCAGATAGTACCCAGTTTTGTTTTACCGACAGCCAGCAGAATCTTGTCATATTTGATGTATCGAATTATAGATTCATTAAGAAAATCCATATAGATTCTGGTATGGCGATAGTCAACCAATGGACTCAGAAGAATCAATTAATCTACTCTATTGATTCCATGTCTGTAAATAAAACGTACTTGTTAAATTTAAATAATGAAGAGCGGCGCCTTTTAGGCAAGGGGATGGAACAGCCCTTAATGTCTCGAGATGGTTCGGAGGTATGGTTTGAAAAGTTAGATTCGCCATCCAACTATAAACTGAATATAAATACAGGTTTAGAAAGTAAAGTCGCATCTATCACTATAATTAATGAAAATATGGCGACACCTGTGCAGTGGTTTTACACCGCTAATGACTTTTCTAAGTATGAAAGTGAGATAAAAGTGCATCAAATTAAAGCTTCATCGACTCTGCCAAGTAAAGGCACGCAAACTTATGACGCCAAAAATTTGGTAGATAGAGATTCATCTACTGCATGGTGTGAAGGCGTGAACGGCAACGGGGAAGGAGAAACAATAGTATTAGACCTAGGCTCTTTACAAAAGGTAAATGGCATCCAAATTATTAATGGATATGCTAAATCTGAAAAAAGTTATCGGGAGAATAATAGAGTTCAACAACTAAAACTGGAATTCTCGGATGGTTCCTCTCTAGAAATGAATGATTTTAACACACGTAAAAAATTTAAGGAGCCTATTCATACCTCATTTATCAAACTTACGATTTTATCAGTTGAACGTGGAACAAAATATCAGGATACATGCATTTCTGATATACGGCTTTTCTAGCATTCTTACAAAAGGGAGATAGCCTATGAAATGGAAAGAGCCAACGTTTGGTGCAACCCCTATGTTGAAAGCTTTAACAACCGCTAATGCACGCAGAAAAGCACAGGCTTTTGATCTGGTGGCAGAACAGAAGAAACAGAAACTGAATTACCCCGAATGGGCCCAGTCCTGGCTGCGTAAATACAAAGAGGACTGGTACATCGCTCAAGCCAACGGTGATGAGGTAGGCATGCGTAAAGCGCAAAAGCTAGCAGAGGGGCTGCGAAGCAAATTACGTGAAATGGCCACATTCCCCAAGTGGGCTCAAGAGGAAATGAAAAAAGAAACAATCCGCTGGATGACTGCAGAGGCAAGCGGGAATATCAGGGAAAAGTTAGCTGCTGAGAAGGCGGGACGAGCCATTCGAGAGAAGTTGGGGCTGATTGATACTAGTATTAAAGAGCCACCAAAAGAACCAGTTACCAATAAATCAAAGGATGGTTCTAAAACTGAACAAGCACCTCCTGATAAATCAGGAAATGATAGCTTTGAAGCTGAGCTTGCTAAATTTCCGGAATCATACAGGCCAGCTCTATTAAAATTACACAAGCAGCATCCTTCTTGGCGCTTTATAGCAGAAGAAACAAATGTAGATTTTAATAGTTTTCTCAAGGCAGAAATGAAAAATGGACTGGTGTGTACGGAAGTAGACAAATATGGATATTCACCGTCTTGGAGAGACCCTAAGTTCAAATATGATAGAGGATATAACGCTGCTTCTCCTAAGGCAGTTTCATATTTTTTAGACCCGCGTAATTTTTTGACTGAGTCTCGTGTATTTCAATTTTTGTCGGGAAAGTATGATAAGAACACCCAAAATAAAGAAGCTGTTAATAAAGTGCTAAGCAAGAGCTTGGCTAATAAAGGGGATGTATTCTTAAAGGCAGGTGGCAATGAAGCGAGTGCAGTATTTTTAGCAGCAAAAGCTATGGTTGAATCAGGAGGCGGAACTTCAACTTTAGGTAAGGGACAGGTTCCGGGATATATCGGATGGTACAATATGTATGGCATTGGCGCAAACGATGGGAGTGCGCTCAAAAATGGTGCAAAAAAAGCTAAGTCAGAGAATTGGAATTCTGTCGATAGTGCAATAATTGGCGGAGGTAAATGGATTTATAGGAATTATATTAAAACAGGGCAAGATACGCTTTATAGCTTAAAGTGGAATGTAAATTCCTTTAGGAGTAACGGAACTGTTAGTAAGCAGTATGCCACGAATATTATGGATGCTTATGTAAAATCGGATCGCTTTTCCAAGGGTCTTAAAACCGTAGATGCACCTCTTACTTTTAGAATACCCGTATATAAGAATATGCCTGCAACGGCTTGTCCTGAACCTACACAGGCTTCATCAAGGTAATCAAGCTAGTATAAAATAGGCATTTTGAAAGAAGGGAAAGTGTGATTAGTGATAAGTTATTTGCACTCGTTTTAGTTGTTTTAATTCTTAGTGGTTGTGGTGTGAATAAAGAGGCTGAGGTAAAAAATATCGCTCCTAAACCATCTACATCAACTGTTGTTAGTCCTGAGATAACGGAAGGTACTAGTAAAGTTACTGTGGAGGATACTAGGAAAACTAATGTGCAAGATTCTAACACCTTAGATCAGTTTATAAAAAAAATTCAACCCCCAAATGAGCAGCTTCAAAAAGTATTAAAAGAAGATTTGGACCGTGATGGAAAGCCGGAATATGTGCTTGCTTTTGGATTAGAAAAAGGGGGGATTGACAACATATTTGTAGTCCGGGAGGATGATGGCTATCACATCATTGGTAAATTAGAGGACCCAGTTATGGTTGCACATCTTAATACAGACATGAAAATTATGAAGCTGGATCAAACAGAACAAAAATTTATAGTTGTATATTCCACTAGCGAAGTGGATGAGGCCGAAGGATTCTCTATATTTACTGTAGACCATAACCGAATTAGCAACCTGAATTACAATTATCCAGAAGCAACAGGGCAAGGGAGCAGGAAGCTAGAGGACATTAATAAAGATGGTGTTTTTGAGGATGTGAGTTACTACCGTTTTCAGGATACTCAGAAACATACAATAATAACTTATCAAAAATTCGACAGTACCGGACCCGAAAAAACAAAAGTACTATATGAAAATAAGAATAAAAAATTTGTATATCCCACGGATCCCAAAGACATTATTCAAAATTATTTGGAGGATCATTATCTTAGGAATCGCTTCTTTATACACTTGCCTGAAATGGCGGAATTTATTGCTTTGTCAGCAAGTCCAAAAAATAATTTTGAAAGTATCATAGATTTTTCCGCTATGGACTATACAGGATTAGACTTGAATGTAAAAGAGATTGCTTATGAGGCTAATCAGCGGGTGTTTTTGGTAAAGAGTAGCTCAGAAGAAGAGGAATCAAACCAAGGACTTGTATTTACGTTAGAAAAGCAGTCAGGCATGTGGAAGATTATGAATATAGAGATGAACGATAAATTGTAGAAAGCGTGATCTCCAGCATGAGTTACTTGAAGTATGTGCGAATTTGTTACGTGCTGTTATTACTCATTTCCTGTGTAGTGCTGAATGGATGCATGAAGGGACAGGATTCTCCAGCAACAGAAACAAATCATACACTTTCTCTCCAAAATGACGTTAAAACGATTTCTTATTCAAAAATGTTGGATGTGTTAGTTCAAAAACTTCGTATAGTCAACGATGAGAATAAGGATTCTGATATCAGACAAAACAAGCTTGAGGAGTTCACACAGGAACTTAATTTGTTGTTAAACGAGCCAGAAAGTGTAGAGATGAAGGATGGAGAATTAGTAGAAAAATTCGATAACAATCTCACTATCTTAACAAAATCGTTTCAGTTAAAAAGTGGGCAGCTAAACGTTAGGGTTATGAATTATAGAGCACCTAAAACGCTGACAGGTACGATCGGAGATAAATACACATTTATTCAGTGGTGGAGTTCGAAGCAACTTGTACACGCCCAGATCATTGAGGATGGCGGGCCAGAATTGACTACAGACTTTGTGGTTCGAGATTCAGACCAAGGAATACAGTTGTGTTTAGGGGGACATGTTTCCATATATCATCCAGACCCCGTATTTATTGATTTGTGGGAGTTGTCTGGACAAAAGTGGACGCAGAAAAGTATAGATGTAGGTAAGATAAAGCTCCCGGATGCGTGGGAACTGAACAAGGATACGAATGAGCCTATTATTATCGAGAATCGACAACATGATAGCATGAGTATCGAGGTTTTAGACCACGGCGATGGTTTCTTAATAAACAGTGATGATTCTGAACAAAACCTTATCATTGAGTTCTCCAAAAGTGGAGAAGTCCGTATTGATTCCGAATATAGCATCGCCTCGAATACTCATGGTGAACCGCAAAGCTATGAGCTCACTCGAGAGAAGTATTCAAAAAATGGGATCGTGATTAAATACCCTCAAATTACAAAACTCAAGGATATTGCAAAGCAAAAATCTTTAAACCAAATTCTTAAGACTGATGCTTTAGAAGGGTTACAAAACTATGCGGATTCCAATTCTGGAGTTCATGTCGAAATTGATTATGAGATCAAACGACAAAGTGAACGATTCTTGAGCGTTCAATATAAGGGTATTCGTTATGTGAAGGACGCAGCCTATCCTACTCATATGTTTTATACGACGAACCTGGATATGAAGCAGGCTTCAAGGATAGGATTGAGGGATTTGGTAAAAGTCGAGAAACCTTTTGTTGAGCTTATAAAAAGCGGGAAGATTACAGCTGTTCAGCCGGAGCAACAAGGATTAATCGGTGATTTCACAAAAGATGATTTGGTGCAATTGTTAGCAAACGCAGATGTAACCAAAGGTTCGCTTGCGGAAGTAGAAATGGAATCGTTTAGTTATCTCACAAATGATTCGTTGGGGATGAGTGTACCTATGGCTCATGTAGTAGGGGACCATGCGGAGTATGAAATTCATTTTGCACAAATTCCAGAGAATATCAGGCAGAATAAAGAACTATGGAGTGAGCTAAGTTCTGTTGAGGATCAGTCTGTTTCCACAGTTGGCGGTGAAAAATTGGATACCGACCAATATGAAATTGAAGAGTCGCAGTCTTTTCAAACTACTCTCGAAGGCTTTGGAAAAGTACGTTTTGTATCCACATATGGGTATCCAGAAGGTTTTCGTAAATTCTTTTTCTTCCTACTGGATGACCAAGGACATATTCTATATCCATTCCCCAATTTCTACGGGAACCGTGAGTGGGTTGCACGTTACGGAGGAGTAGAAGCAGTGGCCTTCAAGGATGTGAATAAGGATGGATTGAAGGATGTTATCATCATTGCCGATGTTGACAACGGGATTCATGGGCCTGGTAGAGTTGATGAATTCCCTATAGCGGATATTTATTTTCAGAAAACAAATAAAACCTTTACCACGATCCCTGCATTAGATGAGACTCTTAACGATCAGGGACATAATCAAACCATTCAAGATGTCGTTCAATATGTAAGCAAACAACGGATAAACGTAAATTAACCGATAAAAGGGAGCGGTAACATGGGATATCCAATCATCAAGTATAACGGGACGGTTTTATCTCTTAAAAACCCGAAAGTTAAAGTTGTACAGAAAATGAATGAGCATGTGAAAGTCTTTTTGACAGGTGTGTTAACGGGTGCCCAAATGGAAGAATATACAGATCATATGGAAGCAGGGGCGAAGTTAGTTGTATCTTATGTGAATGATGATCATAAACAGATTGTATTATTTCGAGGATTAGTCGCGCAGTTTAGAATCAAGTTGGTGTCCAATGTAGCCCATTTGGTCGTCGAAGCTCTATCCTATACAAGCCATCTGGATGAAGTGCTTCATAGACAAACTTTTCAAAATGTAAAGATGAAGCTGCAAGTATTGCTCGAGCATGTGCTCAAATCCTATCCCAAATCCAATTGTACGAGCCGCTTAAAAGATCAGCTTTTACAGGAATTTACGATGCAATTCGACGAAACAGACTGGTCGTTTTTGAAGCGTATAGCGTCTCGACTCGGTTGGGGACTGATACCTGATCCGATTGGAGAAAAACCTCAGTTTTATTTTGGATTACCGGATGGTGCGAATCAAGGCGAGCTGAAACAGTATAACTACTCCATGACCAGAAAAACCAAACCAGGTTCCGGCAAGGACGACAACCTTTTGTATTATAAAGTGCAAACGACAGGAGCCAAAGATGTCCTACTGCAAATTGGGGCTGAGGTTAAATTTAAAGGGAAAACTTTATACGTCCTGCAGTCTGTGGCGTTTATACGTCATAGTGCTTTGTGGCATGAGTATGTGCTGACTACAGCGGATGGAATGAAGCAGGATTTGATTGTAAATGAGAGCATTCGTGGCATCTCGTTGAAGTCCAAGGTCATTGGAATCGAGCAGGATCATGTGAAGGTTTTCTTTTACGAAATGGACAAGGTCAAGCCGAACGTAAAGGAAACCTACGCGTTTCCAACGGCTACATTTTATACATCGGAAGGAAATACAGGATGGTACTGTATGCCGGAGTTGTTTGACTTTGTAGACATTTACTTTCCGACCGCTAAAGAAAAGGACGCCATCGTAACTCATTCAATCCGCAAGAGATCCAAAGGGGGCGACTTTATTAAGGACCCGTCCACGAAGATCTTTATGACCAAGTACCGCAAAGCCATTATATTTGAGAAAAATGAAATTTTAATCACGGGGAACGACGATGAAGTAGTGATTCGACTGCTAGATGACCACGGCATCGAATTGCGGAGTAAAAAGGACATCCGTGTTAAGGCTGATGGAAACCTAGTACTCAATGCGGGTAACACCATACAAGTCACAGCCAAAGATGCCATTGGTTTAAAATGTAAAACGAGTTTGGTCGAAATGGACGGAAACATCAAAATGACTGGAGAAAAGATAAAGACGCAGTAAATAAAACCACCAAGGGAGGGGGAAAAGCATGGCTAAAGTAACTACAGGAGCAATCGTGAATGAGAAAACGCCGACCCAGGAAGATATGGTTCAAGAATGGAAACGTAAAATAAGCAAAGGCGAATATCCTTTTATTTATATAAATCAGCCTCTCGCTCAAAGTGAAAAACGGTAAATGTGTCAGGCAACGAGTAAACAAGGCTCCTTAGGAGCCTTATTTCTATGTTCATCTGTGCAACTTTCACCTAACATACAGTTACAAAGACCTATTCCGCCCAAGCTATGTACTATGACCAGAAATACTGAATTCAATGACTTTATACTTATTTTTCCTCTCGACTATATCACTCGTAAATAGGATGCACTATAATTATACTACTTCTTAATTTGGGAAAAATTAGACGTTAACATTTATAATAGCCCTTCTCAGGAAGAAGGGGTCTTGTATTTGGGAACTTCGCTGTCGATAAACCAATCTGGCCCAGAGACGTCGATTACTTCTTTGGTTTTATAACTGTAATAAATAGTAATTTTGCTGTCTTCGTGACCTTTAATGTACCCATACAGATATATTCTTGAGTGGATAGCCGGATCGTCCACAACATAATCTTTTAGTATGAAATCAGCATTATAGTGTTCTTTAATAAATTCCACGCCGATCGGAGTGGCGACGTCTACTAATTCTTTTTTCTCTTTGTCGGACAAGCTGGAACAACCTCCTAAATACATAATAATTAAAATAAGTGCCAGAATCAGTTGGATTTTTCTGTTCAAGTTACAATTCTCCTTTTCTGGTAATCACCTTTTTTCATAACTCTATAATATATTTACACAATAGACAAGGTGGGAATAACTTGACCTACATTAACGACAAAACATATTGGACCATTGCAGATAGAGTGTATGACCGGGATTTGACTGCTAAAGATGCTAAGAGCAGAATTCTTCCTGACTGGAAGATTGTTGAACCTGAAGGTGCTATGCTGCATGACACAAACGGTTCTGGATTCGATGCGACGGTATTCCATAACGAAAAAACCAATCAGGTGATCATCGGTTATAGGGGGACAGAACCTCCAGATCGGCCCAAGTGGAGCGTGGCGATGGACTGGGGGACGGACATCAGCGATGTCGTCGGAGGACGCGCAAAAACGTTGGAAGAAGTCCATCATTATTATGAAAATAATAAGGCAGAGGTGGCTAAACTCTCACCACAAGTACAAAGTGCATTTCTTCAATATGAGGAAAAGTACCAGAATAATCAATTCACACAAGCCCAAAATCTATATGATGTCGTAAAAAAGGAATACCCCTCTGCTGAAATATCTACCACAGGCCATTCTCTGGGAGGAGCAGAGGCAGAGTATGTGGCGGTACGGAACGGGCTGTCTTCAGTCAGTTATAATGCACCAAGCATTGTACATCTATTACCGGATGATCTTCAAAAGAAGGTGGAAAACGGCGATTTTCAAAAGACGAATGTTGCCTATGTCAATCCGAAGGATACCATCGGTTCAGGGGTTAAAGATGCAAAACCACATGTGGGTACAACCTACTTTATAGACAATGATTATAAGACAGCTAATGCAGCCAAAATCACTGTTCCTGTTTCATTACCAGTCGAAAGAGAAAATAAATGGGCCAACTTTTTTTTGGGACCCAAATGGACTCCCATTGTTTATGTCCCAATTACGTTGCCCATGATGCAGCAAGATGCAATTACCAAGTTCTATAATTCGGTATTGGGTGAAGCAACGCATAGCATGGATCATTTCACATTTGATGAAAATGGCAATATTAGCAATCCGCTGTACACCATGGATGGACAATTGGTAGAAGGAAATCCGCGGGTCCAAGCGTACGAGCAAATGCTGGCTGCGCAGGCAGAGCTCAAGCAAGTTATGGGCGATTTGGTCGAACGCTACGGTGGACAACTGGGTGCCTTCGGTCAGTTTGCTGCTAATGCCCTAGGTGTGAATTTGATGGGAGCAGGCCAACAAAATGGCCGCGCTAATGGTGGAGCTTATTTTGTAGGCAACAAAAATGGGGGTACAATTCAATTAACACCTGAAGAGCTAAAGCATGCGGCTAATCAGATGCGCTCTAGCTTGCATGGATTTTCTAGTGATACCCGTGCGTCCATTCAGTTATTTCAGGCTCATATCGGAACAAGTGAAAGTCAGTCTTTGACCCCGCTTGCGCATAGTGCTACGGCGACACTGGATCGAATTAATCGCTGGTATCAGGAATCGATTACAGAGATAGCAGAGTACATCGATCGCAAGGGTCAGGAATTTACGATGGTGGATCAATAAGAAAGAGCAGCTGGAAGAACACAACGGGAGGCGAAAGAGATGAGCAGAATATCTTTGAGCCTGGGGGATCTGCGGAGGGCTGTACAGCAGTGCGAGCAGCTAAAGCAAAGACTTCAGCATCAGGAGCAACAGATGAAAACTATATATAGTCGTCTGCAAGACTGGCGGGGTGAATCAGCTGCTGAATTAACACGCAAAATGGAGGCGTTCCTCCAAGGAACCACATTACGGATACACGAGTTGGATGAGCATAAAGAGCAGTTGAAACGTTATATTCGCAAAATGGAAGAAGCTGATCGGCGGGAAGAAAAGCGCAAACGAGCAGCACAATGGTGATTAGGCGTATATCATAGCTAACTTTATGTTGTTGTGCCAGCTACATAACTTAAAAGAACCGTACTATCGCTAGGGGACTTCTGCGGGGTACGGTTTAATGGTGTGTACATAAAAAATACATATATAGTAGAAGAAAAAATATCACCCGAAATGCGAAAATAGCATCTTTGGAGTCTGTAGCTTGAAGTTGCTGTTATTTTGGAGCATTGTTGTACGGGCTACAGTTAATGTAAGTTTCATCTGATCAATGGAAATAGCTACTTATTTCCTTTCGTTGTTATCAGCCCTTTGGTAGGATGGATCTAAACCGAGATTTTTGAAGTCGGTAAGTGTAAAAAATGTTCTAAAGCTACAAAGTTCGACATATTGTTCGCTTTTTCGCGATGTATACTATTGAATCAGGGATTTTAGTTTGCTATTTATCGCATATTTATGTATAATCTATCGTGTTGAAAGATTGATTGTACGTAATATGCTGATGAGGGTGGGTTCATGACGCTGCTCGACAGTAACGAAAGCAAGAAGCGGATGTGCCAGATTTACAATGAAGTTTCAAAGGAACTGTTCGGCTTCGGGACCACGCTGTTGCGGGCCACCGTTGAGAACAACATTGTTACCTTTGTAGCGAAGCACCGGCGTTCTCCACGCTCGGCGGCATTGGAAGTGGAAGCCCCCGGCTTGAAGCTGGAAGTGGATTTCCGAATGTCCATGCTGTACAAGAAGAGACTTCGCGAGAAGCTGATTGAGGATATGGAGCTCGATATAGAAGCTTTACTGCGCGATTATGATTCAGCAACGCAGTGGGCCATTACGAACATCATACTGAAAGAATCCTAATAAAATTGGATATTCGGCTTTTCGCTTCGGATCTATCTGAGGGGAGAACCTGTTATAACGCGCAGCGGGATCAACTTATTCTTTGTTTACGAAGAAAAGTATTCTTGTTTTACAAGAGTACTTTTCTTTTTTGTGTCATAAGGTGTGCAGAATAAAAAACAGGGGGAGTTTCATATGAAAAAGTGGTTTAAAGGATTTATGGCTGTGACCTTGGCATCTGTGGTACTGGCAGGTTGCGGCAGCAATGCTACTGGTGGTCAGGCAGATGGAAAAGATGGCTCAGCTGATGGGAAAAAGAAACTAGTTATTTCCACATGGGGCTTCTCCGAGGACTTTTTTAATAAAGAAGTGTACGCGCCTTTTGAAAAGGAGCATAACGTTGATATTGTTGTAGAAATCGGAAATAATGCGGAGCGATTGAACAAAATCAGTCAAGGCAGCACGGATGTCGATCTGATTTATCTGTCTGATTATTATGCCCAACAGGGGATTCAACAAGGGCTATTCGAGAAGTTGGATCGCAGTAAAGTGCCGAACTTGAACCAAATTTATGATATTGCCAAAGCACCGCTGGGTGAGGAATATGGACCTGCTTATACAGTTGGACGCCTCGGTATTGCCTATAATCCGGAGCTGGTGAAAAAAGATGTGAATTCCTGGGCTGATCTGTGGGGCACTGAATTCAAAGGAAACGTGACTCTGCCGAATATTACGGCAACGGCTGGGCCGATGATGGTGGATGCGGCCTCCAAGGTAGCGGGCAGCAAGGAATTTAATGAAGACCAAGCCTTTGGGAAACTGAAAGAGCTGAGTCCGAATATTGTTAAGTTTTATAGTAAAACGTCTGAGTTCGTAAACATGTTTAGCCAGCAGGAAATTGCGGGCGGTCCGATTATGGAAATGTACTTCAAAGATTTGCAGGCAGCTGTGCCAGGGGCGAAATTTGTGGCTCCTAACGAGGGTGCCTACGCAGTAATGAACACAGTTAATGTAGTAAAAGGGTCTGACCAGAAGGAGCTGGCTGAGGAGTTCATCAACTGGCAGCTGAGCAAGGAAGTTCAAGAAAAATCCGCCAAAGCAAAGGTTGATTCTCCGGTGAACACACAGGTGGTACTGTCTGGTGCGGATACAGAGGGAATTACGTACGGTGCAGATGTAGTGAATAAGCTGACCAAGCTGGATATGAAATTCGTTAACGATCATATCAAGGCATGGACAGATCGCTGGAACCGGGAAGTTGCACAATAATGAAAAAGATCATATTAGATGTAGATACAGGCATTGATGATGCGTTGGGTATTTTACTTGCGGCCAAAAGTGGTCAGCTGGATATCCAAGCGATTACTACAGTATGCGGTAATGTTTCACTTAAACAAGCAACACTGAATACATGCAAAATCCTCAACCTGCTGGATAGACCGGATATTCCGGTCTATCGGGGGGCAGAGGCTCCATTAATACGCAAAGGTCTGCACGAGCACCGTGTTCATGGAGAAGACGGCATCGGAGGCGCATTGAGTGGAATAGTCCCAGCCATCTCTGCATCCGAAGGTTTCGCACCGGATATCATCATTGAGACTGTGATGGCTCACTCGGGGGAAGTAACGCTGGTTTGCACCGGACCGCTCACCAATCTGGCGTTGGCGCTGCTGAAGTGTCCCGATCTGACGGATCACGTCCATGAGGTCATTTTTATGGGCGGCGTTATTCACGGATGCGGTAATATCACACCTGTAGCGGAGTATAACATGTACGCTGATCCTGAAGCCGCACGGATCGTATTTCACGCAGGATTTGGTCGATTGATACAAGTGGGGCTGGATGTAACACGGAAGGCGCTGCTGACTGCCGATCATATTGCTCGTCTGACCCGTCCAGAGATTCGTAATTATGTAGCTGAAAGCACGGCCGTGTATACTAAGCGTTATGAAGAACGCAACGGCGTAAAAGCGTGTGCGCTTCATGACCCGCTTGCCGTAGGTGTGGCATTGAATTCGAGGATAGTTGATACGACGCTGTTATATGTCGACGTGGAAACCTCCAGTCGCATATGTGACGGACAGACGGTAGGCGATGTGCAGAACCGCCTCAATCATAGTCCCAATATGACTGTGTGCGAACAGGTGGACAGCGAAGCTTTTCTGGAACTGTTTATCCAGGTGCTGAACAAGGAATAACATTTTGATAACCGCAAGGAGCTACCCATGAAGAAAACATACTTGTATTGGCTGCTGCTGCCAGGTTTGCTCTTTCTGGCGGTGTTCATGGTCATTCCGATTGTGTTGACGATCGGTTCGACCTTCGTACAGAACAGCTCATTCACCTTAGAAGGCTATCTCCATTTCTTCAAGGACCCTTATTTTCTGAAAATATTGCTGACTACGCTGGAGGTCAGTGTCGTAACGACTCTCGTATGCGTATTGCTCGGTTTTCCGACGGCTTACTATATTTCACGAAAGGCCCCGCGTCGTAAAGGGATTTTGCTGGCGCTGGCTATCTTCCCCTTGTTGACTAGTCCGGTGGTGCGATCATTCAGCTGGATGGTCATTTTGGGTCGCAAGGGGTTATTAAACAACGTGCTAATGAGTTTAGGACTCGTGGATGAGCCGCTGAATATTTTATACACCCCGGCAGCGATGATTATTGGTCTGGTCCATTTGTTTTTGCCGCTGATGATTATTTCACTAATTGGTGTGCTTGAAAATATCGACGGTGATCTTGTCCATGCTGCTCAGAGTCTTGGAGCTTCCAGATTCAGCGCATTCTGTAAAATTGTATTCCCGCTGTCTGTTCCGGGTCTGATCATTGGAAGCATTCTTGTTTTCGTGGGCAGCCTGACCGCTTATACGACCCCAGCACTGCTGGGAGGAAAACAGCGGGTTATCGCTACATTTTTGTATCAAAATGCGATGACGCTTAACGACTGGTTTTTAGCCTCTGTTATCGCAACAATTATGATTGCTATTACATTTATCGTGGTCGGTCTCTTAAATAAGGCGGCCCATAAACTCAATCCGAAGGGGTAGGTGGATATGCGGGAGAAACATTACGGACTAGGCTTCTTTAGCCTGCTGGTCTTCATCTTTCTGCTCGGTCCGCTGTTGATCATATCGGTCACTTCTTTCGAGCCGGGCACGGTATTAAAATTTCCTCCGCAGGGCTTTTCCTTGCGCTGGTATGAAAATATTTTTGAAGTGGATTTGTTTATGTCTACGTTCAAAACGTCGATTGTCGTCTCTCTGCTGGGCAATATCTTGGCGTTGTTAATCGGTATGCCAGCCGCTTATGCACTTAGTCGGTTTTCCTTTCGCGGGAAGGATGCGCTGAATGCCTTGTTCCTTTCCCCGTTACTTATACCAGGTATTGTGCTTGGTTTTACACTGCTGCGTTATTTGATCATTGTGTACCATTTACCGGTATACGCTGGACTTTTGATCGGGCATACGGTGATTATGCTGCCGTTCATTATTAGAGTCATTGCATCCAGTTTGTCTAACTTTGATTTTGCGATTGAGGAAGCAGCGCTTAGTTTGGGAGCTGGACGGCTGGAAACCTTTTTCAAGGTGGTTCTACCCAACATCCGCTCAGGTATTATTGCGGCTATCCTGATTGCCTTTCTGGAATCATTCAACAATGTCGACATTTCCGTCTTTATGACAGGACCGGGCTTCAGCACCCTGCCTATTCAAATGCTGACTTACGTCGAGAATTACTTTGACCCGACGATTGCAGCGATCTCGGTTATGCTGATGATTTTAACGGGTATCCTGATGTTCTTGATTGAACGACTGATGGGATTGTCTTACTTCACTAAAAGGTAATGGAGGCTTCAACCTTATGGCACTGCTTACTCTGGATCGCGTTTCGGTCGCTTATGACAACCAACTGATCTTGCAGGATTTCGATTTGCAGCTCGAACGGGGGCAATTGCTCTCGTTGCTCGGACCGAGTGGTTGTGGCAAAACGACTACACTTCGTCTTATTGCAGGATTTCTCGAAGCTAAACAAGGAACATTTTTGTTTGGTGATAAGGATTATACCCGGGTTCCAGTGAATAAACGGAACTTCGGTTTTGTATTTCAAAGTTATGCGCTTTTCCCGCATTTGTCAGTTTTTGATAATGTAGCCTTTGGTTTACGCTTGCGTAAAGTAAAAGAAGATGATGTAAAACGACGCGTTATGACTATGCTGGATACGGTGAGCCTGGGGGGATTTGAAAAACGTTTCCCCGGCGAATTATCAGGCGGGCAGCGTCAACGTGTGGCGATTGCACGAGCGCTTGTAATTGAACCCGATCTGCTGTTGTTTGATGAACCTCTGAGTAACTTAGATGCTAACCTGCGTGTGAATATGCGCGTAGAAATCCGCCGTATTCAACAGGAACTGGGCATCACTACCGTATATGTATCGCACGATCAGGAGGAATGTTTTTCGATTTCTGACCAGGTTGCGATTATGAATAAGGGGAACATCGAGCAATTAGATGCTCCATCGACCATTTTTAAATATCCGACGACCGAATTTGTCGCCCGCTTTATTGGGTTTAATAATTTTCTAAGCTTTGACGAGCGCACTGAAGAAGGGGAACGTATTCGATTGAATACAAGCGACCTTTCGTTTAGCGTAGTGCGTAATCAGGGTACAGTCCAACCGGGTGCTCGCCAAGGCGCTATTCGCCCGGATGATTTGGTCATTCGAACTGAAGGCAACGAGACAGGAGAAAATGAGCTTCCCGGTGTCATTAAGGTAAGTACGTACCTAGGACGCAGCTATCAGTATGTGGTAGAGACAGCGAAAGGAAACTTTACGGCTAATCAGGAAATGGATACGCCTTACTTGAGTGGTCAACGGGTTACCCTGCATTTTCCGGCAGACAAAATGGTGCTGGTCCAATAATCAGCGGGTTCGATGAAGGAGATACATCATGCGTGCAGACAAAATGATTTTACAAGTTAAGGTGTATAACAGTTACTACAAGACGTTCGAGGAAGGCAATGTGGCTATACTTGACGGCAAGTTTATGTATATCGGTCAGCGCGGTCTGGAGTCTTTTGAGGCTGCTGAAATTGTGGAGGGGCACGGGAAATATATGATTCCCGGCCTAATCGACATCCATCTGCATATCGAAAGCACAATGGTGACACCAGCAACCTTTTCCTATGGACTCATTCGCAATGGGGTCACGACGATTGTACCAGAACCGCACGAAATGGCGAATGTTTTCGGACTGGAAGGCATTCAGGAAATGATGGAGGCCAGCAAAGATTGCGTGGCTGATATGTTTTACGGGATTCCTAGCTCTGTTCCAGCGACGCCTTTGGAAACCTCAGGGGGTGAAATTGACATCCCCGAAATTGATGCTTTGTTGCAAACGGGTGAGATGATCTGTCTGGGTGAAATTATGAATTATGTGGATGTCATTCGTGATCCGGAGAGCAAGACGAACCGCATCTTACGCCACGTTCGTGAGCACTACCCAGAGCTGATCATTGAAGGCCATACGCCGCAGTTGCTTGATCTGGATCTGCATCAGTTGATCTATGCAGGAATAGGCTCAGACCATACCCACCAAAGCATTGAGGGTATGAAGGCCAGAATGGCCGCCGGGATGTTTATTGAGATCCAGGAAAAATCCATGACCCCTGAGGTGATGGACTATCTCATTCAGGAAGACGTGGCACAACATTTTTGCTTCGTAACGGATGATGTGATGCCGGACTCTTTCGTAGAGCGAGGGCATCTGAACCACATCGTAAGTAAAGCGATCGGGATGGGAATGAAGCCTGAGGATGCGATTTATGCAGCGACGTATACTCCTGCTGCCCGGATGCGTATGCATGACCGCGGGACCATTGCGCCAGGGAAAATAGCCGACTTCGTGCTGCTATCGGATCTGGAGCAATTTGATGTAGAGCAAGTCTATAAGGACGGACTCAAGGTATTCGATAAATTCGAGGAATACCATCAGGCACCGGTAAAAAGTTGCTTTCCCGCCCACTTTTATCGAAGTGTGAAGCTCAATCCGCTTACGGAGCAGGACTTTACTGTAAAGTTGGATGTAGGTGATGGCGCACATCCATGCCGTATTATGATGGTCAAGGATGGATCTACTTTTACAAGCGAACGGATTGCACCTGCACAAGTAGAGCAGGGTGAACTGGTATGGGAACATGGTGAACATGGACTCATTGCTACGTTTGAGCGGTATGGCAAGAACGGCAACCGTGCTTACGGTTTGATCGGGGGAGATACGATTAAACGCGGGGCAGTGGCAACCACCTATTCGCACGATAACCATAACTTGTTGGTCGTGGGGCATAACAAGCAAGATATGATATTGGCCGCGAATACGGTTTTATCCAGCCAAGGGGGCTTTTGCGTAGTTGAAAATGGCAAGGTGCTGTCCCATTTACCGTTAACGGTGGGCGGAATTTTAACAGAAGGACCGCTAGAAATGGTTGCTGCCCATGTGAAGGAACTGCGTTCAGCCTTACTGTCGCTGGGCTATCGCCATTACAATCCAATCATGTCGCTCAGTACTCATTCTTTGCCAGTCAGCCCGGCTTTGAAAATTACCGATCACGGCTTGATTGATGTAAATGCAGGCAAAGTTGTATCCTTAATCGTGGAACCTTCTGAAATATAAGAATAAAAGTAGAGCTGATCCATTGCGGGTCGGCTCTTTTCATTATTCAGGCAGACAAAATTAACATCTTGTAGAGGCTTATTGTTGTAACCTATTTATGATGCGTTGGGAGTACTTGATGAATATTAATCAATTGGCAACTTCACATAATCTTCATGATTAAACTCTAATAAAGTGCTTGAAAAACACTAACATAGTGTTATAATTAAAACAGGATTTAGATTAAGTCTAAATTAATTGCTAATTATTTTTTAGTTTTACGCATGGGATTTAGAAGAAAATCAGACACTACTGCTAGCGAGTATCAAGCATCACTCAACTATACTATGAATCATAACGAGAGGGGATTTTACACATGAGTACATTAAATCATACGAACGCACCTACACAAGAGGCAATTCAAGAACTGCACAAGGCATTGAACCGACACGTGGCTACTTGGTCTGTATTGTACACAAAACTGCATTATTTCCACTGGTATGTAAAAGGACCTAAATTCTTCACACTGCATGCTAAATTCGAGGAGCTTTACAATGAAGCAACAGCTAATCTAGATACGATTGCTGAACGTTTGTTGGCTATTGGCGGCCGTCCTGCTGCGACCTTGAAGGAGCATTTGCAACTGTCAGCTATTCAGGAGTCCGCAGGCGAGCAGACAGCTGAAGATATGGTGAAGTCCGTTGTAGCCGATTTTAAAACGATTACTGTTGAACTGGCTAATGGTATGGAAGCAGCAGAAGCGGCACAGGACAAAGCGACAGAGGATCTTCTGAATGGCTTGAGAGAAGAAATGGATAAACATATCTGGATGCTTAGCGCATATCTGGGATAAGTTTCTGGGAGTGTTTTCCACGGATATGGAGATCAGGTGAACAAGATATACATCCCGTTGGTTCCGGCCTGCTACTGGAGTATAATGACAAAGAAGCATGGAAGACCACAGGCTCATAAGGAAGTGAGCTGCCGGGATGGGGTGTAGGTTATGGAAGTGAAACAACAGCTTTTGCATGAAGCGGAGCAGTTTATATATACATGTTATGAGGAGCTGGGTCGAAGCCGCGATGATGCGGAAGCCCGGCTTCTTCATATTCGTCACGACATAGAGACTACTGGAACATACGATCATACTTACGAAGAGCTGGAACACGGGGCACTTATGGCTTGGCGGAATAGCAATCGTTGTATCGGTCGATTGTTTTGGGACAAGCTATTGGTCAGGGATGCACGTGGAGCGTCAGATGCGACGCAAGTAGTTCACGAGCTACTGGAGCATATCCGTATAGGAACGAACGGCGGTAAAATTAAGCCAACGCTTACTGTATTTCGCGCCTCCCAGCCGGGACAGCCGAATATTCGTATTTGGAACCATCAACTCATTCGTTACGCTGGATATGAAACGGCTCAAGGGGTCATCGGGGATCCAATCTCGGTGGATTTCACCAATGCTTGTAGGGATATGGGGTGGCAAGGAGCGATGACTGCTTTTGATGTATTGCCGCTGGTTGTGGAAGCGGGGGGTCAGCCTCCCGAGCTCTTTGATATTCCTGAACATTTGGTGATGGAGGTGCCTATTGAGCATCCAGAACTCTCTTGTATAGCCACTCTTGGATTGCGCTGGTATGCTGTGCCTATGATTTCGGATATGACACTGGAGATTGGCGGTATCATCTATACAGCAGCTCCGTTTAACGGCTGGTATATGGGGACAGAAATCGGTGCCCGTAATTTTGCGGATACCTTCCGTTATAATATGTTGCCACAGGTGGCCAAACTGATGGGGCTGGATACGACGAGTGAAACAACGCTTTGGCGTGATCGGGCGCTAGTGGAGTTGAACATTGCTGTGTTGCATTCTTTTAAAAAAGCAGGGGTCAGCATTGTTGACCATCATACCGCAGCGGTCCAATTTAAGTTGTTTGAGGAACGGGAAGCCAAGGCTGGCCGCGCACTGACAGGTAATTGGACGTGGTTGATTCCACCATTATCCCCAGCAACCACACATATTTTTCATAGTTCTTACGATAATCGGCTTGTGAAGCCGAATTTTGGAGTTCAGGAAAAGCCGCAAGGTTGTCCTTTTCATTCTGGTTAACCTAAGGGGATACTGATTGCTGGATCAGGAATCCGGTTTATCCCATACAACGATCAATAGGGTCGCGATCGGTCCTATAAGTAGTGAGAGCGCAAACCAGTTAAGCCTGCTCCGATTTTTGGACTGTGCCAAGCCGGCATTAATAAGGGCAAGTG
The DNA here is from genome assembly GCF_015710975.1 of Paenibacillus polymyxa. NCBI lineage: Bacteria > Bacillati > Bacillota > Bacilli > Caryophanales > Paenibacillaceae > Paenibacillus > Paenibacillus polymyxa. Next base: position 2,228,617 of record NZ_CP049783.1, read on the forward strand.
TTCCCCAGCCTAAATAATAATCTTCTGGCATGGTATTCTCCTTTGTAAAAAGGTATAATATCGTACTGTGTATTGTATGAGTACATTTATAATTTCATAAGTTATATCGTAAATATAACTTTATATATCTTGGTTTGAGGAGCGAAGCTAAGTTGGAGAGAAATCAGGCAGAGCGCATTGTCGCTGAGCTTTTGGAACGGGCTGCTATAGGCGTAACAGTGAAGCTGGAGAAACGTTTTCCTGGTGGACGGCTGATTGGGGGCAAATATGCTATGCATGCTCACGCCATTACCATGTATACGGATGTTATTGAAACACAATGTTTACAGATGTTCGGCAGCGCGGATCGAGTTGAGGAGTATTTTACGGTTGTGCTTGCGCATGAGATCGGGCACGCCGCCGATACTGAATTAGAGGGTCTCTCCGATGCGATGGAGCAAGAGAACATGATCGGGACCCGGCAACGGCTTGCGCTGCAAATTGAGGAAAACGCATGGAACTATGCGCTTAGACTGGTGCCTGAAATAGAAGCATCGTTTATTTCTGCCGTAATAGACGAGTCCCTGCTTGCCTATCGAGTCCCGATTATGGAGCAGTCTGACATTGCGTAATAATGAATGATTCCAGAGCCGACAGGCTCTTTTTTTATTATTTTTAACAAACGAGGTGAACGGATAGATTCAAAGGAGCAGCTTTTTAAGCTGTGAGACGCGACCTTGAGACAATTCCAGCATTTCGGCTAATTCTTTTTGAGAGACATTAGGGTATTCCTCCATGAGCTGCTTAAGTTTATTCAGGAGCTCATTCTGATTTCTGTAGCTCCTTCTTTTCTTCGGCTGGACAGGACGTGCTTCACTCAAATGACTGGAGGGATTATCGCTCTTCAGGTTCTCAATACAACTCTTGCATATCAGATGATCTCTGAAATAGCTTAAATGATCAACGGCACCACAAAAATAACAAGAAACCCCCGTATACTTGCGAATCATCAGTCCCTCTGGTGTAATAAAAAAATCGAGAGCATCTCCAATATTAATATTCATAGAAGTGCGCAGTTCTTTGGGTAGCACAATGCGTCCCAAATGGTCTAGTGGTCGTGTCATTCCTGTATTCTTCATCATTTTTCCCCTTTCTTGGAATGCGCTTATGGTTGCTGGAATTGTATGTTATGTATGCTGGAAGTACAAAGCGCTTATATTACAGTTTGTTTTGGTATAGCTATCCTAAAAAAAGCTCCGGCATGACGAACAATTACGTCTGCCGGAGCTTGGTGCAGCCAATGAATCTAAGATGTCATGTCGAATTACTGTGGGTTGGTTGTCCAAATGCCGGCTACTTTTAATTGAACCCGTGGCGGCAGCTTCAATGCAGCTAATGTCAGATCGGCCAAATCCTGCGGCTGAAGCATGCGGTCCTCGTCACCAATATTCAATCCCGCATTTACCGCCAATTCTGTATTGACCGTGCTTGGAGTCAGCGCGGTTACCCGAATATTGGATTTGCGAACTTCCTGCATCAGTGCTTCCGTGAAGCCCATCAAAGCAAATTTGGATGCGCAATATGCCGAGCCTGTTGCAAAACCTCGTTCCCCTGCTGTGGAGGAAATGTTAATAATATTTCCGCTCTGTTGCGCCAGCATGCTTGGAAGAGCGGCGTGTGTAACATAATAGGTTCCCATCAGGTTTACGCGAATAATACGTTCCCACTCTTCGGGGTCCATATCTGCGACTGTGCCGAAGGTGGCGATGCCTGCATTGTTGATCAAAATATCGACGGCACCCAGCTCATGCTCCAGTGAAGCTACAGCAGCAGCGGCCTGTGTACGATCCGATATATCTGCAACAGCACTCACCACTTTCACACCGTATGTACTCCCCAGTGAATCCTGCAGCTTTTGTAGGTCGGTCAATGTGCGTGAGATTAACCCCAGATTAACGCCTTCCTTGGCCAAGGTCTCGGCAATTGCCTTACCAATTCCTTTGCTGGCTCCTGTAATAATGGCTGTTTTGTTTTTAAGTTCCATCCAGTCTCCTCCTTATCACTATATAACGTGGTTGTGCATCTGAGCACATGGTTACATTATACTAGGTTAAACCCCTTGAACCAAACTTCGCCTGATGAGACATTATGTAGTAGCCTCCTATTTGGAAATATCAATATCCCCTGAAGTGGTTTCGACCTTGATCACGCTCGCGGCGCCGGGAACAGATTCGGGAGTGTTTATGCTTCCAGAGTCAGAGTGGACATTATAGACACCTTTAAAATCGAGAGCCTGCTTAATATTTACATCACCGGAATCAGAATTCACTTCCAAGTTGGATACGGTGCGTTGCGTAATATTAGATTCCCCTGAGGTTAGGGATAGAAGGCCGTTACCGCTATAATCGCGGATGGTGACATCTCCTGAAGTAAGCTTTAGCTCCATATCTGCTGTAAGCTGATTGGCTATAAAGTTACCGGATGTTAGATTTGCGATCAGGTGGGTACTTCGGAGGTTTGTAATCTCGGCAGTGCCTGAGGTAGCAGTAATAGAAGTATTCTCCACGGAAGCATCTTGAAGTTTTACATTTCCTGAATGTGTATCTACCTGCAGATCAGCTAGTGTTTCCCCAGCAGGCATCTCTACAGTAATCGTTTGATCCAAATCAGGGGTAAACGAAAAGAATGACAAGGAAGGGGCCGGCTTCGATTGAATGGTAAGCTTACCGTTCTCAATTCGGGCATTATGAATCTGGTCGGCTACTTTTGTCTGAACTTCTCCGCTGATGCGTATCGTACCTTGGTCGCCAGAGCCAGGAGTGAACAAAATAGAAACATCATCAGAACTGTCCACTTTCAGGTTTTGAAGCTGACCACGTGTGAATGTCCATTTTTTATTTATAGCTGTTGTTTCTTTCATTACTTGTTGATTCCATGGAGCACCGTAGACCACCATTCCGGCTACACCGATGACAATGCACAATCCAGCTGCAATAAACCACATTTTATTCATGTTGTTAGTAAGCTCCCCTCAGGGTAGTCTGATTCCATTTCCAGTATCGCACTGTGCCCTTTACCATAAGGAGTAGGAGATAACGTACCCCAGGCAGCAGCAATAGCCCCATACCTGTTAACGTGATGGAGAAGAAGAATTTGGTTGGGTAAAAGGTGCTGTTGAGCGCATAATCAGTGACGGCGAGTAGAGGGGCTGCAGCGAAACTGACCGCCACTGCGGTTAATGAAGCCCATACCGCCCATAGGGTAGCTAGAATCGGGATGGAGATCAACAAGTTGAGAAACAGCAGCCCTAAGAAAGTAAAAAGATTGCGTGCGAAGCTTCCTTGGCGAAGTGGAGGGGAAGCGTTCCAGCCTACATTGGGAACATCCAATGCTTCTCGGGCAATATCCTCTGGGTTCCCCAACTCATGGGCAATTTCAGTTTCGCTTTTTCCATTGGCCAAGCCGTAGTCAAAATGCTGGCTCAAATCACTAAGCAACTCATGGCGTACCTCTGCAGGGAGAGGAGATAGGCGCTGCTCCACCTCTGTAAGAAACTGTTTTCTATTCATCAGGATCTCCTTCCTTCAGTAGGCTTGCGACATGATGGACAAAATCATTCCATTCCCGTGTAAGTAGTCTTGTATAATGGCTACCGGTATCGGTTAGCCGATAATATTTACGGGGCGGACCCTCGGTCGATTCCTGTAAATACGTCGTGCAGTATCCCTCTGATACCAGACGGCGAAGCAGTGGATATAGGGCTCCCTCTGCTACTTCGATATGACGGGAGACGGCTTGAGCCAATTCGTAGCCATAGCGGTCTCTACGTCCAATTAGAACTAGAACGCATAGTTCCAGTACCCCTTTTTTGAATTGGATGTTCACATTCACGAGCGATGCTCCCTTCCTGATGTAATCATAATTCATAGGTGTCGTTCGGAATAAGGGGAAGAAACGTGTGTTTGTGCATAATTTGTCACGGGTACTGATTATAAATCAGTAGTCAGGTATAATTTAACATCATGTACTGATTAATGCAAGGTACTAAATTTTTAATAATAAAATATTCGGGTCAAAATGGGCCGGTTTTCTTTCTTGAAGGCTTACACGAATAGCAAATCTTGTAGAATAAAGTAGTTTTATTTGGAAATTCCTCGATTTCTGGCTGGAAACACCCATAGAATGTTACTTTAATTTCATTCATTAAAATGATAGATTGTAAAGTGTTCAATAGAGCTAAAGATTACCTATTATGAAGAGGTGGATAAAGGATGGACTGGAAGCACTGGTATAGGGAATTGGAACAGGATGATGAGACTTGGGATGTGTCGGAGGAGGTTGTACTGCGTGGTGTGGTACATCTTGATTTTTGCGGGCATCCGTCGGAGGTAGAAGTCGAATTTATCGTGGGAGCCGACTCTGAAGAACAGGCACAGGCTATAGAAGAACCTACGGAACCTCAGAGAAAGACATGGGAGAAGTATATGGCATGTTCGTCAGCGATCCATCCTCAAGTATTGGAGTCCATATACCAACATTATGTAGACATCGTGGAAAAGTATCGGAAGGCATACAGCTCATGGGGAGAGGACCCTAATGAATATGCGCCTTATGTGGAGCGACCAGAGCAATTGCTGGATCGAATGCAGCTTATATCTATACTGATTTCCGACTCATCGGAAAAGGATGAACTATATTTGAATTTTAATTGTTCCTGGGATCGAGAGCATGGCTTAGGTATACATCTGAAGCAGCTAAAAATCGAGCATATTCAAGGTTTATATACATTATATGACTTGGAATAAATAACTCCCTTCCGGTCTCTAATAGAAAGACCGAAAGGGAATAGGATATGATGGATATAACAACGTGATTGGATACGATAAAAATATTAGTTGGATACAGACAGCACGGCTCGGGCTGCTTGAGCCGCCTGTACCATTTGCCGCAACGCGGCGACAGATTCCTCCTTGGTGCGGGTTTTCAGCCCACAGTCTGGATTAACCCAGAACAAATCTGCTGGCAGTACGCGCAAGGCACGCTGAATCATGCTTAGCATTTCTGATTCATCAGGAATGCGCGGGCTGTGGATATCGTACACGCCCAGACCGATGCCTTTGTCGTACACCTGATCCTCAAAGCTAACAATCAATTCACCATGACTACGAGAGGTTTCAATAGAAATCACGTCGGCATCCATGTCTGAAATGGACTGGATCATATCTTGGAATTCGGAATAGCACATGTGTGTATGGATTTGGGTCGCAGGTTCAACAGTGGCCGTGGTCACAAGGAAGGCTTGAACCGCCCAATCCAGATAGGCCTGCTGTTGTTCTTTTTTCAACGGGAGCCCTTCGCGAATTGCGGGTTCATCCACCTGAATCATGCTAATACCCGCTTGTTCGAGTGCCTCTACCTCTGCCCGTAATGCCAGAGCTAATTGCAAAGCAACTTGCCTGCGTGGAATATCATTACGTTCAAAGGACCAGTTCAAAATGGTCACAGGGCCTGTAAGCATTCCTTTAACTGGCTTGGAGGTTAACGATTGGGCAAATGCCGTCTCTTCCACAGTCATTGGTTGATCGAACGACACATCTCCGTAAATAATCGGCGGTTTAACACAGCGGGAGCCGTAAGATTGCACCCATCCGTTTTGTGTAAAAGCAAAGCCTTTTAGTTTTTCGCCAAAAAACTCAACCATGTCAGTCCGTTCAAATTCCCCATGTACAAGCACATCTATGCCAATGTCCTCTTGGATATCAATCCATTCCTTGATCTGCTGCTGGATGAATGTCCGATATTGCTCGGCAGACCATTCTCCTTTGCGATAGTGCAGACGGGCCTTGCGAACCTCAGCAGTTTGCGGGAAGCTGCCGATGGTCGTCGTAGGCAGTGGGGGTAACTTCAGCCTATTTTGCTGAATTATACGGCGCTCGGCGAAAGGAACGCTGCGTGATAGTGGCTCCTTTGCCAACAGGTCGGCCAAATCGGCAGCTGTCTGTACCCTTGCCGCTGAGCTGTTGAAGCGGGCTACCGCTTCCGCACTTTGCTCAAGCTTGGCAAGTGCGGATGGATCATGCTTACCAAGTGCAGCCGTCAAGACTGCGATTTCATCCAGCTTTTCATCGGCAAAGGCTAGGGCATGCACCAGCTCTCGGTCCAGCTTGTGCTCTGCTTCCAGACTGACCGGCACATGCAGCAGACTGCACGATGGCTGCACGATAAGCTGTTCTGCATTGATTTGTTCTGCTAACTGGCCCAACAGCGCAGCCACGGCATTCAGGTCGCTGCGCCATATATTGCGCCCATCAATGACACCAGCACCCAGCGTTTTCCCTTTGGGGAAGCCATGTCGCGATATATGCTGGACATTTTCGCCATCATCATAGACAAAATCAAGACCCAGTCCCTGGACCGGAAGTTCAGTCAGACGCTCATAATGATCTAGGCTACCAAAGTAGGTTTGCAGCATGATGTTTAAGGAGGGAGCAGCTTGGGTCAAAGCTTCATAGACCTCCTGAATAATATCCAGATCCTCTACTGGGAATGAGGTGGTCAGGACAGGTTCATCGATTTGGACCCATTGTACGCCTTCTGCTGCTAGTTCGGACAGGACTCGGGCGTATAAAGGCAGGAAGGTTCGTATAATAGAGGCCAGATCCTTACGATCATAGCCTTTGGATAAAACAACAAATGAGTAGGGACCGATGAGAACTGGTTTACCGTCAATACCTAGCTCCTGCTTTGCTTCACGATAAGCGAGTAAGGGCTTATTTTCAGTGAGCACTGGAGCCGCATTTTCCAATTCGGGAACGATGTAGTGGTAATTGGTATTCATCCATTTGGTCATTTCGCTGGCGGTAGCTCCCTTCTGCCCACGTGCCATCCCGAAATACACAGACAGAGGAACCGGACCTGTAGGACGATAGTTGAACCGCTCGGGTACGAGACCGAACATCACAGATGTATCCAGCACATGATCGTAATAGGAAAAGTCTCCGACAGGAATGCGATCAATCCCTTTGTCACGTTGCTTGCTCAGATGCTCCAGCCGCAATCTTTTCATCTCACTATGCAGTTCACTTTCGTTAATACTACCCTTCCAGAAGCGCTCCAGTGCTTTCTTCCATTCCCGGTTCCCGCCGATTCGCGGATATCCCAGATTACTGCTAGTCAAACCGGACAATGTAGATCGTTCGTTAATGGACATGTAGGTTTTCCTCCTAAGTGGTAGCCAGTTTATTTTTACGTACCAAAAAAGGCATTCTGTCCCCAAGGCTAAAAATAAGTAGGGGAAAGAATGCCTCCGCGATTAAAATTCAAAAATACGGCGACTGCTCTTAACACCTCCCTATCTTCCGTAGGTACTGCGATGTTGTTAAAATAGGCAGGTCTCCTGACTTACGGATCATGACGTTCAGCATCCCTTCCCGGTCTGTGGACCAGTGGGTGTATGAGCAGCTGAACATTCCCCGTTTACAGTGGCGGGACCGTCCCGGATTTGCACCGGCTTCCCTTTTAAGTCTGATCTGAATAGAACAGACACCTATTTCCAAACTATGCGATTAAGGTATGACGAATAATTATGCACTCGTATACTTGTTCACCATCATAAGTGAAACTCACAGGATGTGCAATAGAAACAGTAATAGAAACTGGAGTGGAATCTGTTAGTTATATGCAAAAAAGACAAGCCCAACCCATCGTGGGGAACTTGTCTTTGGTATAGCATCTTGCTAAGTAGAACATCGCCTTTAAGCTAACGAAACGGTGTAACCTGCTTGAGTACTGGCTTTCACATCTACCAGGCGCTGATTACGGCTGCCCCGAAAGGGGAGGGTCAGATCTTTTTGCTGTTCAACAAAACGGCCATCTACAATCACGTCACACAATAGCGCCAGCTCCTGTCGCTCCTGATCCATGAGCAGATCTTCGTAGACAAAGCCTGTGTAGGCCCAGACGGTTCGGTCGGGACAAGCCGCGCGGAAGTCACGTACAAATTGCGAGCATTCTGCTGCTGAGAAAAAAGGGTCTCCCCCGCAGAGAGTCAATCCGTCCAACAGCGGATTATCCATGATATCACGGATGACCTCCTGTTGACGCTCGGGCGTGAATGGCTCCCCTGCGCGGAAGTTCCACGAAGCTGGATTAAAGCAGCCGGGACAGGCATGGCGGCAACCACTAATGAATACAACGGTGCGCAGGCCGTATCCTTCATTCAGAGATTCTGGAATATAGCCGCACAAATTCACTTATGCTTCACCCGGTCGCGAACTTCGGCTTGCTTGGCAGCATTAAAACGAACGGTATAATCACCTGTCAGATATCCGGTTACCCGACGTAAACGCTGAAAGTGCGTGTGTTCCTCATCTGTACCGCATTGAGGACAGCTTGTCCCGATAATCCCTTCATAGCCGCATTCCGTACAACGATCCACCGGATGGTTGATGGAGAAGTAGCCAATGTTCTGATGCAGCGCGTATTGAACAATTTTAAGAAACGCATCCGGGTTATTCCGCGCATTACCGTCCAGCTCAATGTATGAAATTGCACCCGCATTACATAGATTATGGAACGGAGCCTCCAAGCTGATTTTACGAGCAGCCGGGAGCTTGTAATACACCGGAATATGAAAGGAATTCGTGTAATATTCCCGGTCATTGACCTCAGGAATAACTCCGAAGTCACGTTGGTCCAGCAATGTGAACTTGCCCGACAACCCTTCGGCAGGTGTCGCGAACAATGTAATATTTAGATTGTGGTGTTCACTCATTCGATCACAATACACGCGCATGGAGGTGATGATTCGCTGTGCTTCACGGTATACAAAATCATCCTCTCCGTGGTGTTTTCCGTATAATGCTTTCATACACTCAGCCAGCCCGATAAATCCGATCGAAAGCGTACCGTGCTTTAGGACGCTTCCCACCTTCTCATCAGGTGCCAGTTCTTTTCCGCCTTCCCATACCCCTTCGCGCATCATAAAGTCCGAGGCTTTGGCTGGCTGGCTGGTCTGGATATGATAGCGATGGATTAGACCGTCCACTGCAATTCGCATAACCTCTTCCAGTCTCGCGTCAAAGCGGTCACGGTCAGGTGTCAGACGCTTGCCTGTGCAAATACCATATTCAATCCCGAGCCGTACCAGATTAATAGTATTAAATGAGAGATTGCCCTTGCCGCTCTGGCGGTTTCTGCCGAAACGGTCAGAAATGGTACGGGTACGGCAGCCCATCGTGGCAATGATGGTATCCGGGTCATCTGCGCGGTAAAAAGGCAGATTGAAGGTAGCATCCACATTCACAAAGTTGGGATACATCCGCTTACTGGAGCATTCTACCGCTTTTAAGAACAAATCGTAGTTGACATCGCCTTCTGCCTGGTTGACTCCTTTTTTACATTGGAAAATATGTTGTGGGAAAATAGGAGTTTCCCCGCTGCCCAGTCCGCGAATCGTGGCTTCCAGCAGCGATTGCGAAACAAGCCGACCTTCAGCAGACGTACACATCCCGTAATTCAGTGAAGTGAACGGAATTTGCCCCCCTGCCCGACTGCTCATCGTGTTCAGGTTATGAATGAGCGACTCGGCGGCCTGCCGGGTTTCTGTTTCCGTTTCCTCACAGGCAAATGAGTATGAACGAGGGCAGACTTCTTGCAAATGGGTATTGGCTAAATGCAGTTCGTCATCAGACCAGTTGGAGTCTATTTCTTCCTTGAACAACCGGAGTCCTTTGCGCAGGTGCTTGCGGAAGGAACGAGCAACGTATGGAGCTAGATCCCAATCTATTTTATTGGCAGAGACACCACCAAATTGGCTATTTTGTTGAGACTGGAATATGATGGCGACCAGTGCCATAGCAGACATAATTGTTTGCGGTGTGCGTACAGAGCCATTGCCTGTATTGAAACCGTCTTGTAGCAAACGACCAAATGGGATAAAGATACAATTTGTAGTTCCGAGCGCATATTGGTCCAAATCGTGAACATATACATATCCATGGTCAATCGCGTCTGTTAATTCAGGCGGAAGTACACGCAGGCGCGCATACCATTTGGCATATTCCGAGCCAAGCTTGCTCATTTTGCCGCTGAACGATTCTCCATTTAAATTTGCATTCTCCCGCAGCATGTCCAGATCTTGTGCCCCAATGACTCGCTCACCGATGTCGTATAATTGATGTTCCTCCAGCACCTTCATCGTAAAACCCTCCATATAGTAAAAAATATATATTTTTCACAAAAACAACATATTGATGATATCTAGTGATAACCAATTGTTTCGATCTATATATTGTATATACGTAGACATTGAGAGTATGTGACTATTGTCACATTGATAGAGGCGGGAAGCAGGAAAAGGCCAGGTATAGAATAAGGGACACATCCACAGATATGCACCTTACTCTACACCTGGCCATTGTAGTTACAGTGAAATAAGTAGGTTTTCGAGTACATCGTATATGATATTGGGAAAAAAATTTTTAGAAGGTTTAGAGCAGCTTTTTCAGTTGGGACACACGGCCTTGGGAAATATCGAGCATTTCTGCATACACTTTTTGTGGCAGGTTCGGATGTTCCTGAATCAGCTTGCGGAGCTTTTTTACCATTTCACCTTGTTGCACTCTGGAATGCTTGGGCTGCCAGGTAGTGTTGGCTTGGTTCGATTTGGTATGTTCTTGAGCCTGGATGGCATCATTGCTTGTGGCATGTACATGTTCATCGTTCTTTAATAACTGGATGCAATCAGCGCAAATAAAGCTGTCCCGAAAATAAGTTAAATGATCCACTGCGCCGCAAAATTTGCAGGAGACACCCGTGTATTTCCTTAATACAAATCCTTCTTCATCTACGAAGAATTCAAGCGAATCACCGATATTGATATCCATAGTGGTGCGCATTTCCTTAGGGAGTACAATTCGCCCCAGCTGATCCAGAGGCCGTGTCATTCCGGTATTTTTCATCAGCGCTTCCTCCTTCAATGATATATCCTGATTATACCAAAAAATATCATTTTTAGCTTTATATAAGAAAAAGAAATTGTAACTTTTTTCTCGTATGCCGCGGTTTGTATTTCATCCAATTTAGGATGTTTTCGGTATTGTTGCTGGTGTACTCCTTTTTCGTTATGATATATTAAAGCGCTTTCGTGCATAACTTTTTATCATCTTAATGAAGCTAAGGAGATGACGGATTTGAGTCATGAAACAACGGGTATCGAATATTTATTTCAAGATCCGAAGATTCAACTAGATGAGCGTGTACGGGATCTCGTGTCGCGACTAACCTTAGAGGAAAAGATCGAATCTATGCTGCAATACCAGCCGGCCATTGACCGTTTGGGAGTTGCAGCATACAAGCACGGTACGGAAGCGGCACACGGGATAGCCTGGTTGGGAGAGGCCACTTCATTTCCTCAGCCTGTGGGTTTGGCCTGTACTTGGGATACGGAGTTAATGCGTCAGATCGGCTCTGTTATTGCAGATGAGGCGCGTGTCTACTATCGTCGTGATCCAAAATTGAACGGTCTTACCCTGTGGGCGCCTACAGTGGATATGGAGCGTGACCCAAGATGGGGAAGGAATGAGGAGGCCTACGGCGAAGACCCGTATTTGACGGGAGAATTGTCGAAGGAGTTAGTCAAGGGGATCCAGGGTGATCATCCGGTATATTTGAAAGCGGTTGCGACGTTAAAACATTTTCTAGGTAACAATAATGAAGTGGACCGGGGTATTGGCTCCTCCAGCATAGACCCACGAAACCTGCGAGAATATTATCTAAGAGCATTTGAGAAGCCTTTTACGGAGGGCGGAGCCCAGTCGATGATGACTTCTTACAACTTGATTAACGGAACGCCTGCTACGTTATACCATGGTGTTAACGATATTGTCAGAGGCGAATGGGGAATGGACGGCTTTGTCGTAAGTGATGCGGGTGATGTGATGGGGATTGTAAACGACCATCAATATTACGATTCCCATACGCCGGGCGTGGCTGAATCTATTCGTGCAGGAATTGACAGCATTACCGATGATGCAGAGCTCTCCAAGCAGGCGATTCGAGAAGCTTTGGAGCAGGGCTCGCTACAAGAAGAGGACTTGGATCGGGCATTGTTCCATACGTTCCGTGTTCGTTTTCGTTTGGGGGAATTTGATCCGGCGGCAGACAATCCCTATGCCTCCATCGGGGAGGAGGCGTTAATGACAGAGCAAGCCCGTGAATTGTCGTTGCGTGCGGCGAGGGAGCAGATCGTACTGCTCAAAAATGAGCAGGAACTTTTGCCATTGAACCCTGCCCAGTGTGGCAAAGTAGCGGTCATTGGTTTACATGGCAATGAGGTGTTCCGCGACTGGTATTCCGGTACGCTGCCTTACCGGGTTACACCGCTGGAGGCGATTCGTGCCAAGCTGGAAAGCGGGGGCGCGGAGGAACGTGTCGTGTACTCCGATGCCAAAGATCGTGTGACCTTGACGGCATCGACTGATGGCGCGAAGCTCATAGTTAATTCTTCTGGCGATATGCGCTTGTCCCAGGATGGAGAGCCAACGGTATTGACCGTGACAGATTGGGGCTATGGCAGCGTAACGCTGCATGATGAACATCTGGGTACCTATGTGACGAGCGATGAGGAGACGCTTCGTGTGACAGCTGCTGAAGCGTATGGCTGGTATGTTAAAGAGGTCTTTGGACTGACTCCTGTAGAACAAGGAGAGCATCTGTGGACCACGTGGAATGGTAAGCGAGTGATCGCAGGAACGGAAGGCTCCTTAAAGGTGATGGAATCCGCAACTCCTGCATCTAACGTCACAGACTCCGACCGTACGACTTTCCGTATTGAGACGGTATCGGATGGCTTAGCGGAAGCGATAACCGCTGCGCAAGCGGCAGATACAGCGATTGTATTCGTTGGAAATCACCCGCTCATTAACGGAAAGGAAGAGAATGATCGCCCAGGCTTGGAACTGGCTGCTTCCCAGCAGCGACTTATCGAGGAAGTATATCGCGTCAATCCGAATACGATTGTGGTTCTGACGGGCAGCTATCCTTTTGCGATTCCTTGGCTTCAAGAGCATATTCCAGCGATCGTATATACGTCTCATGCGGGACAAGAGCATGGTACAGCCATAGCGGATGTATTGTTTGGAGATTACGCACCCGCAGGGCGTCTGAACATGACCTGGGTTCAGAACGAGGATCAATTGGGTGATATCAGGGATTATGATATTATTCGTGGCGGTCGTACCTATCAATATTTTGAAGGTGAACCGTTATATCCATTTGGACACGGGCTAACGTATTCGCCATTTGAATATAGTGATCTGCATACAGACGCCCATAAGGATAACGTTAAATCTATGGCTACACTTGACGCCGCAGATACTATCCAGGTGTGGGTAGATGTGACGAATCGAGGGGAAGCTGCTGGCGAAGAGGTTGTACAACTGTATGTACGCTCTGAAGCCTCGCGCGTAAAGCGCCCGTTGAAGACACTGTGTGGATTTCAACGCATTCGCTTGGAGCCAGGTGAGACGCGAACGGTCTCTTTTACGGTTCGGGTAAAGGATTGGGCGATTTGGGATGTCACACGGGATTGTTATTGCGTTGAATCGGGTGAATATACACTGCTGGCAGGTGCCTCCTCAGCAGATATTCGATTGGAGCATCCTGTGTATGTACGAGGTGAAGTTATTCCACCACGGCAAGCTGGACCAAGGATACGAGCTGAAAACTTTGATGATTGCTTCGACATCCTGCTGGATGAAAGCAAGGAGCAAAAGGAGGCTTGTGTACGTCCGCGTTCAGCGCAACGTTCTGGTTGGATTGCTTTTCATGGCGTAGACATGAATACGGTGAGTGTAGCCGAGTTTCAGTGCCGTGTGTCAGGCAACAGCAGTGATGCAGCCATTGAACTGCATTTGGATGGGCCAGACAGCCAAGCTGTGGCACGCATCAATGTGGGCAATACAGGAGGGGCACAAGCATGGGTGACACTCTCGGAAAAGGTACAGTCAGCCTCCGGCATCCGGGATGTTTATCTGTCACTTAGTGGAGAAGTACGACTAGGTCATTTTACTTTGGGCGCTAGGGATCCAGAGGGTTCCGGCTTTCAGGCTTGAACTTACATCTGACATCACGTACAATGCATTCAACGAAGTTTCTACAGCTTAGGGGTGTCATCTCATTTGAATAATGAAAAAAGACTACGCACCGCAACGCCCAAATGGCTTGGAATTGCGGTAAAGGCGCTTGTCTATTTAGAAAAACACGGAGAGCTTTGTGCCAGCGGTTCTATTGCCCGCTCCATTGATTGCGAGGTCACTTTGGTGCGCAGAGTGCTGACACGGCTTGTGCAGGCTGATTTGATTGCAGCACGTGAAGGGCGCGAGGGAGGTTATGTGCTTACCCGTTCGGCGGATCATATTACACTTGCTGATATATACCACGCCATTGAAATATGTGATCCCATTTTCCCGGGGATGATGCATGAACCGGAGACGAACCCTTTTTGCGGGGAGTTGGCGATCGCCGTATCTGAGATTTTAGCTGAGAGTGAACGTCGTATGCTGGAAGTATGGGAATCTCATACGCTTGCTTCGCTCGCCAAGCGTACATCACTTGTGGTGGGGAATTGCAATCATACTGAAGATAAGGATGCCAAGTCACCTTCCCCAAGGGATTAACATCTTTTCATTTAAAAGGATAATAGCCGATACGATCCTCAAGAGAGGGTTGTATCGGCTATTTCTGTGTAAAGGTCATGCCTCAAATTATATTTCATAGGAGCAAACCCGATTACGTCCTGCTTTTTTAGCTTCATATAGTGCTTTATCCGCCTGTTCCAGCAGGGCTGCTCCGGATATATCTTCTCCTGTACCAGGGAAGGTGGTCACGCCGATGGACACGGTAACTTTAAGAATAAGTCCGTCCGCTAAAACAAACTCGTACTGATTTACTCCGCTAAGAATCTGATTAGCTATGCGTAGTGCTTGCCGAAAAGCACAATTCGGCAATAGTACGGTGAATTCTTCTCCCCCGCTGCGGGTGACTACATCATTAGTACGGCACTTTTCCATTAAAATCTGCCCAAGCTGACGCAGCACTGTATCGCCTGCGGCATGTCCGTAGGTATCGTTGACTTTCTTGAAGTGATCAATATCCAACACCAGTACAGATAAGTGCTCATGACGTTGACGAGCTTGAGGGAGCTGTTCTTCCAATGAGAACTCAAGCTGTCTTCTATTGCTTAAATTAGTGAGATGGTCTGTGTAGGAGGTATGCTCCAGTCGAAGTAACAGCTCATTGGATGTGTTGATAGATTCAGCAATGAGGTACAGAAGACATCCGCCGACCATGGAAATGAAGAATTGGAGCGGATACACGTGCAGAACATCATCGAGATTTTTCAAATTTATCATAAGGGGACAGAATATAATGCCCAAAGCAAAAACATTCATCATAATCAGCTTGGGTAAACGCGACCAGGACAAATGTGACAGTACAGCACACCCCAGACCAGCGAGCAGTATAAAAATGGCGCCTACGATGGCTTGAGTGTTGATACCAAACAGCAATAGTCTGCCTAAACATATAAAAAGCGTTGCCATAAGCGCAGCTGGGGCGCCGATATAAGTTGCGGTAGCTACGATAGCCAGATGTCGAAGATCAGCGATGGTATTAAATCCTACTGGAATGGAGTAGTACATGATAACAATGCCATAGCACCCAAAAAGAGCGCCACCAATCCAATGTACCTTATGCGTTAAGGTGTGTAGACGGATTTTATACCTTTGTGAAACAAGACCGGTTATGTACAAAAAGGTGACAAGGATACAGGTATTTACAAAAAACGTACTAAACAAGATGTTAACCCTCCCGAGAGGCATATTCCTTCATTTTATCAAAAAGAACTGACATTAGGCTTAAAAAATTAAAAATTTATTCAAATTTATTACGCTGGGTTTGCTTAAAACGTTTCGATCGAGTGCTTGGTGCATAACTGGGAACAGATTGAGCATACTCCAAAGATACATTAATTAGGAAATAGGTAGTGTACTGTTGCCATTTGGAGAGGAGGTTTGCTCATGATTCGCTATCCCTATCGCAAACATAATAGAAAATCGGGTGTGGATAAGAAGAATGGAAATTCTCCGCGCTATTTAAAAATCGAGGCTTGTTTGGAAACCAACTTGCAGCAAGTTAAGGAGTTGACGTCAGATAGCCCAGACTTTCTGATTCGCCGCTTTAAAGTGGGCCTTAGGGCGGATGTCCCCGCCGCTATTGTGTTTCTAGATAGTATGGCCAAAACGGATACGGTGAATGAACTCATCATGAAATCCATGCTTAGCCGCCCATCTGCTGAGGTAGCTGTGGAGGTGGAGAGCGCAGAGGCGCTGTACACAAAAATACAGAGTCACGCGCTTGCACTTGGAGAAGTGAAGGACTGTGATGATTGGAATTCCATGATGAAGCAATTGTTAATGGGGGACACAATCATCTTATTGGAAGGCTGCGAAAAAGCCATTGCGTGCGGTACACGTGGGGGAGAGACACGCGCTGTCAGCGAGCCAACAACCCAGACAGTCGTCAGAGGACCAAAAGATGGATTTGTGGAATCTCTGTTCACGAATATTTCTCTGGTTCGGCGACGGATTAAAAGCTCTGATCTTACACTGGAAATGTTTCAAGTGGGAAGCACGTCTCTCACGAATGTGGCCATGCTATACATGAAGAATATTGCGAATCCACGTGTCGTAGAGGAGGTTCGTAAACGGATAGAAAGCATCAACATTGACGCTATATTTGAGTCCGGCATGGTTGAGGAGATGATACAAGAAAATCATTTCACACCCTTCCCAACGATCTTTAACACGGAAAGACCTGATACCATCAGCAGCAATATTATGGAGGGCCGAGTGGCGCTTATTATAGACGGAAATCCGTTTGTATTGGTGATGCCCACAGTGTTTGCTCAATTTTTCCAGAACTCTTCGGATTATGAAGAGCGTTACGATATGGCGACTGTTGTTCGGCTCATTAGATATATCAGCTTCATTATTCTTATTCTAGGGCCTTCTCTCTACATTGCTTTAACAACATATCATTATGAAATGATACCGACTCCATTGCTGATTAGCATATTAGCTCAGCGGGAATCCGTTCCTTTTCCGGCATTTCTAGAGGCGTTAATTCTGGAGATCACCTTTGAGATTTTGCGTGAGGCAGGTATCCGAATGCCGCGTGCGGGTGGCCAAACGGTATCCGTTATAGGAGCGCTTGTGCTGGGTCAAGCGGCTGTGGAAGCCGGAATTGTCACCCCGCTACTCACGATTGTAGTAGCCCTGACGGGGATAGCCAGTTTCGCAATCCCAGCCTACAACATGGCAGTAGCCGGGAGATTGTGCCGATTTATTTTCATGATCCTGTCTGCGTTCATGGGCCTATACGGCATTACATTGGGGCTGATTGCGCTAATTGCTCATATGAACAGTCTGAGTTCCTTCGGGGTGCCCTACATGGCGCCTTTTAGTCCTTTTGTGCTGGAGAGTCAAAAGGATGCCGTATTGCGACTCCCATTCTGGATGATGAAGAAACGTCCTAAAAGCATTACGTCTAAGAACCAGAAACGAATGAAGGATGGAAGCGGAAATTCCCCTTCGGATAAAACCACGCCGATGCAGGAGGGGGGCAATCAGGGTGTATCAGGGGAAGAGGAATGAACAAAGTGCTGTAACCTTTAAGGGGAGAATAGGAGGACTGTGTTTGGTCTTGCTTCTGTTCGCTCCATTGTTATCCAGTTGCTGGGATTCTGTGGAGTTGAACCAGCGAGCCGTAGTAGCGGGAATAGGAATTGATATGGCGGGGGAGTCAGAATATGAGGTCTCCCTGCAGGTGATCGTGGCAGATGAAATCGCTGGAGCCAAAGCGAGAGGAGATACCCCTGTCGTTTTGTATCGGGAAAAGGGCAAAAGTCTGTTTCAAGCGATTCGCAAAGCTTCACAGAGGATCCCACGGACTATTTCTCTGGCGCATGCTAGATTGGTCGTCATCGGAGAAAAGCTGGCACGGCATGGAATTGGCGATACGCTGGATTTTCTGGAAAGGTATACGGAAACCCGTCTGACGATGAAAATGCTGATAGCACGCGGTGAAACTGGAAAGGATGTACTGGCAACCATGACTGCGATCGGCCGCATTCCCGCTAATGATATTTCAGGAAAGCTGGAATTATCTCAAAATTTGTACGCTGGGGATTACGCGGTGAGTGTCGATGATGTCATTCGCAGCATGTCCAGTAAAGGGAGTGGTCCTGTGCTTACGGGCGTAGAGGTGAGCGGCAATTTGGAGCAGGCCTCACGGAAGGACAATGTGGACAATGTCTTACCGGAAGCAGTTGTTCACATTAATGGGATGGGAGTATTCCAAAAAGATCGTCTTGTCCGCTGGTTGGACGATGGCCAAGCAGTTGGACTGTCTTTGATTAATAACAAAGTGAAAAGTGCGGAAACAACAATGAGTTGTGATAAGAAAGGGGAAACCGTTAGTATTGAAACCTTGTTCTCTAAAACCCATATAGACAGTCAGATGGAGCGAGGTGAGCCTGTTTTTGTAATTCATTTGAAGCAGACCGGAGCAATACAGGAAGCTGAATGTTCCATTAACCTGAAAAGTTCAGAGGTTATCAAACGATTGCAGGAGCAATGGGCAGAGGAAACGAAACGCGTCATTTTATCAACCGTCAAAGAGGTTCAGCGTACTGGCAGCGATGTGTTCGGCTTAGGTCTTGCACTTGAGAGGAGATACCCAAAACAATGGAAAAGGCTCTCTTCCGATTGGAGCCGTTATTTTGCAGAAAGCACCGTTCGTGTTCAGGTGACTTCGGTATTGAAGCATACACAGTCGCGAACCAACCCGTACTCAAGGGGAGAAGCCGACTAGTGAAATCAGGAAGGGGGGAAGGCGATGAAGAAGACACAGATAAGTTCAAAAGAAATGATCTCTCTCATGGTGCTGTTTGAATTGGGCACATCCATGATGTCTATTCCCGGTAGGGATGCGGGTAAGGATGTATGGATCGCCATCCTCATTTCCACGATTGTTGGGGCATTGCTTTTTGTTTGCTATGGCAGCCTGCACCGACGTTTTCCTGATTTGCTTATGACACAATACTGCAGAGCTCTTTTGGGCAAGAAAGCAGGGAGCGCGCTTGCTTTTTTATATATCGTGTTTTTTCTCTACGGCGGAGCACGGGATCTTAGGGATACGGGGATCCTGATTGCTGACCGTACACTTCAGCATACGCCGTTGACAGTCATCTGTGGCTTAATGGTTGTACTTGTCATGTATGTGGTGTATTTGGGAATTGAGGTTGCAGGCCGGACGGCCATTATCATGTTGATTTTGCTACTGCTGCTGGGTCTCGCTACTAATATGTTGATTTTGTTGGCAGGCATTGTGGATGTGGGCAATATATTGCCCATAGCCGAGCATGGCTGGCAGCGGATATGGCAAGTAGTTTATTCGCAGGCCGTAATGCTACCGTACGGCGAGATGGTTACGTTTGCGATGATTCTTCCCACCTTAAAAAAAGGCTATCGTGCCAATGGGGTAGGGGTCTCTGCTATATTGTTTGGAGGGCTACTCCTGTCTGTTGTTACGCTGTCCAATGTGCTTGTACTAGGAGAGGACGTGTTCAAACGGGCGACTTATCCCCTGCTTACTATGATCAGCAAGGTCGAAATATCTGATTTTATCGACAGAGTCGATGTGATCGGCGTGATGAGCGTTATAATTTTTGATTTTTTCAAAATCTTCATCTTTTATTATGCCGCAGTTAAAGCGGCAGAGGATGTATTGAGAATATCCTACCATAAACTGATTCTGCCATTTGGGCTGATCATGTTAGTCTCTTGTGTATTAATGGCACTGGGTTATCAAGATCACCTTGAAACAGGCGAGTTTGTACTGAAATGGCTGTTTCCGATATTTGCCGTGTTTTTTCCACTCTTACTTCTAATTGTATCGTGGCTGAAAAAGACCCGGAATAAAAAAATAGAGGAGAATGCCCCATGAGTCATCGTCTTGCCAATAAAACATACATCAGTACCGGACAAATGCTCATTCTGATGTTCCATTTTATTCTAGGAAATGCAGTCATTATTAATATGGATAGTGAATATGAACGGAATACTTGGATTGCTCAGACTATTGCTATGCTGGTCGGAATGGTATTGTTCCGGATGTACACCTACACGGCAGAGAGATTCCCCGGCCAAATGTTGACTACCTATGCTCGTCAATTGGTAGGGAATAAGGGTGGAACGGCAATAGGGGTACTGTACATTCTGTTTTTTTTGTATTTGACCAGTAGAAATTTACGTGATGAGACTGAACTGGTTCGTGTGTCTGTACTGGAAAAAACACCGAGCCTAGTCGTGGCTTTTCTGATGATTCTCTGTGCAATCTATGTCCTCTGGCTTGGCTTTGAAGTACTGGCCCGTACGGGGCAGGTGTTTTTTGTAGTAATCCTCATCGTTATGCTTTTGGGAAATACATTATTGCTCTTATCGGGCAGTGTTCATCTTGAAGAACTGATGCCCGTCATGAGTAAGGGTTTTAAACCTGTACTCATGTCAGCCCTAAGGGATCGTTTGGCTTTTCCTTTTGGTGAGCTGATTTGTTTTATGATGTTTGTCCCTTCTGTAAAAAGGCCTTCACAGATCACCAAAGCTGGATATATAAGTATTTTAGCTGGAGGCACTATTTTAGTTGAAGTCGCAATATTAAATGTAACCGTGCTGGGGACCGATATAACAGAGCGTTCTATTTTTCCATTATTAAGTACATTCCAGAACGTGCAGCTTTCGGAATATGTGCAGCGTCCAGATGTTATTGTACTGATGTCCATTATTATCGGAGACTTTTTTAAAGTGGCCTTGTTTTCTTATGCAGCAGTGTTGGGGATATCGGATATATTTGGTTTACCGTACCGAAAAGTGCTCTTACCTTGCGGTATTATTGTTTTACTATGGTCACAGATAGGGGCAACAAACCTGAGTGAGCACTTTGAATTTGGACGACTGTCCCTCATCTATGTTCATCCATTATTTGTTTACGTTATTCCTTGTTTGTTCTTCCTGCTGGCTCTCTTGCGGAGAAGCAGAGGAAGAAGTTGAAACTTTGAGGAAACGTGACCATTGTGAGAACAGGAAGCGAAATGCATTTCCTATTGGCTTTTTGCCTACATTTATAAGGAGCACCATGAGCATTCCCACCAGCACAATATATTCTGATGGTCGCATCGTGCGAAAAGCCAATGAAACAGGCTCCCAAGGATGATGAACACCAAAAAGCCACTTTACCGACACACTTGTCCCAAGCATTAGTAGCATAAAAAGTATGAATATCCAAAGTGTTTTCATCAAACATCCCTCCATGAGCTGAATGTATATCATGTATACATTGTGTTGCAAAGCGGCACAATTTATCCGATCTCATTGACTTGAAATAAATTAAGATTTATACTTATTCTAAATTAATTTTTATTGTGATTATAAGTTTGTAATAAATATAATCTGCGTTGGTTAAGGGAGATGCGGTATGAGAACTTTAAATTTAACTTCGCAGCGCCAAGCGGTATATGATGTGGTCCGTGAGGCCCACGATCATCCTACCGCTGCCGATGTTATGAATCGGTTGATGGAGCGCGGATATAATCTGGCCTATGGAACGGTCTATAATTCATTGCGTTATTTAACGGATAAGGAATTAATCCGTGAGCTGAAACTAGGGGAAGCTGCTAGTCGTTATGATGGTCGGATGGACGATCATCAGCATATTATTTGTCAGGTATGCGGCCGAGTAGATGAAGTGATGAGTGAAGTCCCACACGATTGGATTGATACGGTTGCGCATGAAACGGGATATACGATTGCCCATGCCCATGTCGTATTCGGAGGAGTGTGTAAGGAATGTCAAAGCAAGCGAATCAAGTAACGAATCGTATTAAAGTAGCTGACATGCCTAGACGGGTGAAGGGCAGTTGGACATCGATGTTGTCTGCCCCGTCTACACCTGCGGTGCAGACCGTTCCTTCTAATGAACCTTTGTATTGTCCGACCACGCGTCGCATCATCCTGATCAGTTCCGTACCGGGTGTAGTCCACGGTGTGGTGCGTACGTTGTCAGATGCGTGTTTTGACGTAATGGTCTTCCATCGCTGGGAGCCTGAAGTGCAGCGTCATTTGGGGAGCGACCTCTTGATTTACGATTTGACCGCCACTGATCCACGGCGTGAATTGCTGAGTATCCGCAATGATCTTGAGCATGAATATATGAAAGACACACCAGTCATGTATGTGGTTCAGGATCGGATGTCTTTACGTGCGCATGAGCTGCTTCCTTCGGAAGAGGTACTGATATGGCCACTAGCATCCAACCAAATGGTGCATGACATTGAGCGGATGATTGTGCGTCATCCGGTGATTTCCCGCCAGGCAGCGCAAACCAGTCAGCGTACGGTGTTCAAGGATATCTGGATTGACCGTGATAAAATGTTGGTATATAAGGAAGAGAATCCATTGAATCTAACCAAAACAGAATACGATTTGCTATTGAAGCTGATAGATTCTCAAGGAAAAGTGATCTCGCGCGAGCAAATGATGCATGATATCTGGGAAACCGATTTTGTCGGCGGCAGCAATGTTGTGGATGTGCATGTCAAAAGTTTGCGCAAGAAGCTGGACGATCGACCTGCGGAGCCTGAATATATAGCAACCGTAAGAGGTGTAGGATACAGATTGGCAGATTAAACGGAAAGTTATGAATATCGATAAATTCCGCCGGATGGATACCATTCGGCGGTTTGTATATGGTGCTTAAAGCTGACACTAGGTGTGACAGTTGACTTTATCAGGATACATACACTACAATCGGTAGTGTGAGGTGCTTCTTATGAAACGACTGAATTTTAAAGCTGGCGAAACCGGACTTAACCGATTTTTCGGGCCTCTGGAAGCCAAAATCATGGATATTTTATGGTCCACTTCGGATCGGAGTATCAAAGAAGTGCAGACCGCATTGGAGGGGGATCGGGACTTTAACTTCAATACGGTAATGACCGTGATGAATCGTTTAGTGGAAAAGGGGATTTTGAGCAAAGGTATACGCGGGAGAACGTCCTTATACCGTCCTGTTTTAAGCAGAGAAGAGTTTATGGATGAGCAATCCAAAGAGCTGAGTCACGAACTGGTGGATGAATTTGGTCCGCTTGCTGTCAATCATATGATTGATGCTCTGGAAGTAGCTGATCCGATTTTGATTGAACGTTTGGAACAAAAAATTAAACAATGGAAAAAGGATATGTAGACGATGTGGAAAACACGTTCTAAATTACTGTTTACAGCAGGCGCCTTGATTTCGGGTTTTGCCCTTATGCAGATGGGGATGTACGCCGGGCAGCATGTTTTCGGCTGGAAATTGAATTTTAACGTGTTTCAAATTTGCAGAAGTTTGTTGCAGCACTACGGAATCGGCTACATGGTGGATGCGCTCAGTGGACTGGTTTTTGTAACCTTCGGTATCGCCGGAGGAGAAGCAGTCAGACAGTGCATGGCTACCAGGGCGGCTTTCCGCAGACTGCATCGAATGCGCGACCTGCCGTTGACCGAAGCACTGGGTGAGCGATATCGCGAACTCGGGACCGATCGAATTTGGGTCATTGATTATGCCAAGCCTGCTGCCTTCACAATGGGTTTATGGAAGCCGCGAATTGTATTGTCCTCTGCACTGTTGTCCGTACTGGACAAGCATGAGGAAGAAGCGGTTATATACCATGAAGCCTATCATATGAAGCATTATGATCCATTGAAGACCTGGTTCCTGCAAATGTGCGCTACACAGCTGTTTTACTTGCCGGTGCTACGTCACATTACCAACCATTACAAGACGGCCCGTGAAATCTTGGCGGACAACGAAGCGATTCATCGAGCCGGTTCACCGGTTGGAATTGGGAGCGCATTGCTCAAGCTTCTGAGTATGACACCCGCTAATGCCCGTCTGGTAAACTCCGCCGCTTGTTCCTCTTTTGCAGAAACGTCCATTAATTATCGGATCTCACGTATTCTAGACCCTCAACAAAAGCCGACCATTCAGATGCCTTGGCGTTCGATTATGTTTTCAGGCTATGTACTCGTCATGCTAACGCTTATGTTTACACTGGCGTTAATCTAGTTTGGCAATATGTATCATAGAAGGTGGCGCCTTGTGCGCTACCAGTTCTTGATATGTATAACACTACATTTTGTAGTGTTAATTATCTAATCGGTATACAACTTAAAGGAGATGAGCTTATGAATCAAACGCTTGCGAATATTGGATTGTTATTGGTACGAATTTTTACAGGAGTTATTTTTATCGTTCACGGTGCACAAAAGTTTCAGGGACTAGACGGAACCTCCGGCTTCTTCCAGAGCCTCGGACTCCCAGGCTGGATGGCCCTGTGGTCGCTACGGTTGAGTTGGTTGGAGGGATTGCACTGGTTCTGGGTATTGGAACACGACTGGCTGGAGCAGCATTGACCATCGTAATGATCGGAGTATTGCTGACTGCAAAAAAAGGACAACCTTTTGGCTCGATTGAATTTGATCTCCTGATTTTATTTACCAGTCTTCAGCAAGCCCTTGTCGGTGGACGCTTTCTGGCGGTTGATCAGTTGTTTGGCCGTAAAAAGGCTGAAAATAGTAACGTACAGGTCTAAATATTCATATAACCGCGTCCTTAGTCTCATAGGGCGCGGTTTTTGTTTTGCTCCTTTGTGAAATTTTCTTGTAAATCATTTGCTGCTTTCAACCGATATAACTAACATTGAATGTAATACAAATATATCGCTTTTTAAGCAAAGGGGAAGAAAGATACATGGGAACAAGGCGAAAGAGAAAGACAATTTGGACACTCAGGAACAAGTTAATTTTAGGTTTTTTGCTTGTTTTGCTGATTCCGAGTTTAAGTATTTCCATTGCAACCTATAAATCATCATATAATGCTATGGAGAAACAGCTTTACAGCAGTGCAAATCAGGGGGTAACGACAGCTAACTCCGTGATTGAATATGCAATCGCCAGTAAAATTGAAGATGTGCGATATTTGGCGGAACGCCTCGACGGTTCGATGATTGATGGTCGAAATAGCCCCTTGATTGAGCCCAAGTTGATCCAATACAAGGGCTTGCACGAAGATGCTACAGATATTTTTGTCGGTACACCAGAGGGCTTGATGATCCGGGGGGTGCCTAAGGAGGATGAAGGAACATTTGACCCTCGCACACGACCATGGTACATAGAAGCGATGAAGCAGCCCGGTAAGGTTGCAATTACGCCTGTTATCATCAATTCATCGGGTATTCCTGTTGTTGTAGTATCTCGGACGCTTTCCGACCAGTCTGGAGTTATCGGGATCTCTCTGAATCTGGAAAGTGTACGTAAACTGGCCTCCATCAAAGTGGGCCAAGAGGGGTATATCATCATTTTGGATCATTCGAAGAAATTCGTGGTCCATCCTACGGCTAAAGCGGGTTCATCTCCTCAGGAGAATTCGCTTGATAAGTTGTATACTGCGCCGAGCGGGAATTTTAAATATATGCATGAAGGTCGCGAGAAATATTTGACTTATGTAACGAATGAGGATACCGGCTGGAAAATTGCAGGTACCTTCTATCAATCCGAGATTAACGATGCCACCGCTGCCATGCGTTATGTAACTATTTTCGTGCTGGCTGCCTCGTTGGTAATTGCGCTTATCGCGATTTTTCTAATTACCCGTTCTGTTCTGGTACCGATTCGTAAGCTGCAAAAATCAGCAGAACGAATCAGCGAAGGAGATTTGACGGGTGATTTGGAAACTGGAAAAACAGATGAGGTAGGTGAACTGTCTGCTCACTTTCAAACCATGGTGGATAGTTTGCGCACGATGATTCGAAGCGTACGCGAAACGACAGATCGGGTAAGTTCTTCAGCGGAGGAGCTGGCTGCTGGTGCAGATCAGACGACCCAAGCTATTGAGCATGTTACTATTGCTATTCAGGAAGTGGCTGTAGGCAGCGAACGTCAGTTACAAAGCGTCAAGCATGGCTCTGTGAGTATGGAGGGACTGGCTCAGCAAGCAGCGGATGTATCCGAGCGTATGGTGGGTGTATCTGAACATGTGAAGATGAACGCCGAGTCAGCACAGGAAGGTAGCAAGGCTGCTACGCAGGCTGTACAGAAAATGCATGATATCGACGAGACTGTTCATGATCTTGGACAAGCTATGGACTCCCTGAGTGAGCGTTCCGGTGAAATCGTGAATATTATCAGTGTTATATCTGGTATTGCCAAACAGACTAATTTGTTGGCATTGAATGCATCCATTGAGGCCGCACGCGCTGGGGAACATGGCAAAGGATTTGCCGTGGTTGCTACAGAGGTACGCAAGCTGGCTGAGGAATCTGCCAAATCGGCTACCTTGATTTCGGAGCGCATTGAAGCGATGCAGGTGGATATGAACCATGCTTTGGGCGCGATGCAACAAGCGCGGGCACGGGTGACGGAAGGTATTGATTCGGTAACCACATCCGAGCATTCCTTTGCGGAAATCAGTCAGGCTGTCGAACGCGCGATGGGGCATATCCATGATATTACTGGAGTGACTCAGGAAATGGCACGGGGGACTGTAGGCGTCGCAGATATTATGAGCGATATTTCCCACATCTCGGACGAGGCAGCGAGCAACACCGAGTCGATCTCAGCGGCGGCTGAGCAACAGCTGGCTTCCATCGAGGAAATTGCTTCATCCACAGCAGACCTGAGCCAAATGGCAGAGGAGCTGCGCGAATTGGTTGGACGTTTCCAGGTTGAAAAAAAATCCTGAAATGATAAAAAGCGCCCGGATACCGGAGGTTATATTCCGTATCCAGGCGCTTTTTTTGATGTTTTATCATAATTTTGGTTCGCAGGGTTAGAAGTCACCGTTGAACGACTTGCGGCGATTCAGACGGAAACGGGCACCCCGTGAGCTGTTGGACGGACGCAGAGAGCTTCTCTGAAACATATTGTTCAGAATAAGTGCGAAAATGACCAGTACAGTCCCGTACAGTTCAAAACGGCTAATGGCATAGCCTTGGAAATACATAAGTACCAGCGTGGTAATCGGTACAAAATTAATAAATAGAATACCGTTTAGCGGAGACAGCTTGCGGATTCCGGCATTCCAACTCAGCAAGGCCGCTAGCCCTGGAAGCAGGATCATAAAGCTCATTTCGTATTTGACTGACCATACGTGCTGCCAATCCGGCACTGCAATCCAGTTGAAAGCAGAGGCAAAGGTCACGACTACAAAAGAAACCAGAGTTCCAAGCAGGCAGGTCAAGGTTGAATATCGAAGAGTAGACCACCCTGCAAAATGACTGCCTCCCATGGAATATACGACCCAACCGACGACACCCACGAAAATAAGCAGCAGCGCCAATAGATGTTGTCCGGCAAGCGTGAAAAAGGTCCATTTGCCGTTCGTGATAACCAGTAATGCCCCAGCCAGCGCAATCAACATGCTGATTAATGTATATTTTGGAGGCATTTTACGGGTCATGATCCACACCATCGCAATGGAGATCATCGGCATTAGCACTTCCATAATAGCAGCTACAAGGGTACCTGCTGCCCCCATCGCGTGCTGTCCCTGGAAAACGGCCATATTATAAATGGTAAATCCCATAGTTCCGAAGAACAATAACACCTTGCCCTTGCCCTCAAAGCGAAATGCAGTCCGTCCCTCTTTGAGCCACAATAGCACTATTAATATGAGTGTAACCGATAAATAGCGCAAAAATGAAAAGTACAGTGGATTAATATGCTGTAATGCAATGTGCGAAACCGGAAACATCGCCCCCCAGGACATACTGGCGATCAGGCATAGTAAAGATCCGGTCATGATCTGTTTGTTCATGCTGTACAAAAGCTCCTCCTTGCCGGTCTCAGCGGACATATCTTATGGACACATCATAAAGGATAGGAAGCTGTTGGTAAAATGATTGAAAATAAACATTATGATCATTTAAAATGATGATAAGTGACAAGGCGCGTCAATTTTGGTGGTCCTTGCCCTTCACAATAAGGGGGAACAGTAGTGGATCTGAACGATTTAAACATTTTCCAGACGGTGGCTGCACATGGCAGTGTCAGCAAGGCTGCAGCTGAGCTTAGCTACGTCCAGTCCAATGTAACGGCCAGAATCAAGCTGCTGGAAAAGGAACTGCAGACGCCTTTATTTTATAGACATAAGCGGGGGATGATCCTCAATGCTGAGGGCAAGCGTCTGCTGCAATATACGAAAAGCATTTTATCGCAATTTGAGGAAATGAAGCATGCGTTTCAGAACACCTCTACACCTTCAGGGGTGCTGGAGATTGGTATCGTGGAGACTGTCATTGCCCTTCCGGCCATTTTACATGCTTACTACAGTAAGTACCCGGATGTCGAATTGTCCCTCAAGGCCGGGGTTACGGAATCACTGGTGCAGGAGGTTGCAGAAATGCGACTGGATGGAGCCTTTGTAACCGGACCAGTCAAGCATCCGCTCATTGAACAGTTTGATGTATTTCAGGAAAAGCTGGTCCTCGTATCTCAAGGAAATGACTTTTCGGTTGACGATTTTACAACTCGTCCGCTCCTGGTATATAAAAAAGGCTGCGGATATCGGGGAAGACTGGAAACCTGGCTCAAAATGGAGGGGATTATCCCCAAGCGGATCATGGAGTTTGGGACATTTGAGACGATTATCGGCAGTGTAGCGGCAGGCATTGGAATGACCGTCTTCCCCGAATCCTCGATCAGCGGGCTGGTGGCTCAAGGTCTTGTGTGCGGTCATGCCATCCCAGAGCCTTACAATGAAGTGACAACGGTGTTTATCCGCCGTAAGGAGGCCTTCGTTACCAGTACCTTGCAGTCTTTTATAGATGAAATTACTACTCAGACAGAAGCGTAGCTTTATCGCTTGGGCTCGGGTACAATGAGAGGGATTTGATCTCATTGTTCATCCTGAAGGAGGGCTATTATGTTTACAATATATCCGGCTGCTTCCCGATTCAGCTTCGATAAGGGATGGCTGCGGGGGAGCCACAGCTTTTCATTCGCGGAGTATCAGGATGAGAACAATACAGCGTTTGGTCCTATGCGTGTCTGTAATGACGATGTTATCACACCGGGCCGGGGCTTTGGGGCGCATCCGCACAGCGATATGGAGATTGTCTCCATTGTGTTGTATGGGGAGCTGCGTCATGAAGACAACCGTGGACATGTGGCGGTGACCCGTTTTGGAGGCATTCAGCGAATGTCAGCGGGCCACGGCATCATTCATACGGAGCACAACGCTTCGCAAACCGAGGATGTCAGTCTGCTGCAATTGTGGTTTAGTCCGCACACGAGAGGATTGCAACCTTCCTATGAGACTACAGCGTTCAATACGGAGCGTCTGCATGGTCAGCTTCTGCCTGTCGTTGCTGGAAAGCGTGTACCAGGCACGGAGGGTGAAATAGCTTCAATCAATCAGGATTTAACGATTTATTTAAGCAAGCTTCAGCCCGGGGAACAAGTAGAATTTACACAGGCCGAGGGTCGGCGCGTGTTCCTGTTCGTCATCGAGGGCTCACTGCGTGTCAACGGTGAGCATCTTCTGCAAGAGCGAGATTCTGCTCGTATAGAGGAGGAGCCGAAGCTATCACTGAAGGCAGAGGATTCTGTTTTTTATATGTTGATTGATTTGCCCTAAAAGGAGGTGCGCACAATGGCGCAGCAGGAAACATGGCTGATCAAGCATGCCGTCACAGGGCGAAGCTTTGCTGACAGCCGCAAGCAGCGTTTCGATTGTCGTTTGGAATCGGCGGACGGCGTGTTTCGCTTCACGCTTCAAGAGTTGCCGAGTGAGGCAGCGGAGGCGATTGTGCGTTTCAGCGAGGAGCTGAACGTATTTCGTTTTGTAACACCCGCAGATGGCGGATTCGTGGTAAAGCATTGGTATTACGTCACCCCGGAAAGTGTACAATATCATGCTCAGATCGGCGAGCTTACGTTCGAAGCCGGTTCTGAGATTGAATACCATCCCGAGGAGTATTGGGGAGATTAAATCTTCTTGATCATAAATGTTCGGATGTATAATTGATTTTTGAAGGCTCTGCATCATTGCAGGGTCTTTTTGTTATGTGTTCAAGATGGTGAGTTCATTGGATACATAATCCTTTGCAGGCTGGTACATCCTATATGTCATATTAACTGATCGGTTTATTCGTAAAGGGGGGACTAACGATGAAGAAAGGGCGCTTTCCCAAGCTGCCAAAGCTACCGTGGAGCCGGAGAGCGGTTCCAGCCGCTGAACGCAAAACACGAAATGCTCGTGTGCCCAAAGGGCTGCCTGAGTCTTCATGGCTGGAAGAGCCACTGCGCAGCAGTCTGGAAGACAATAGGGTCGCAATGCGTGATATTTTCAAGGAATGCTCTGATATCGTCTACCGAGAGCTCATGATTTCCCCTGAACGAAAAGGGTTGCTGGCATATTTCGAAGGCACGGTAAAATCAGAGGATTTGCAGGATCATATTTTGCGGCCTGTCATCTTGGGTATGATGCTCAAGGACCCTGAAGTGAACGGCAAATTGGAGCCGCTGGATGAGACTCGTATCTCCATGTCCCAGACCAAAACGATGGACGAATGGAAGCAGGTATCGGCAGCGATACTGGACGGCAATGCCGCTCTGTTCGTAGATGGAACGGCTCGTGCTTATATTTTCAGCGCCAAGGGAGGCGTTCGCCGTGGCGTGGAGGAGCCGCAGACCGAGGCTGTTATTCGTGGGCCACGTGAGGGTTTCACAGAGACACTTCGCGTGAATACGGCACTGCTACGATTCAAGCTGAAGACCTCCAAGCTCAAGATGCACAGCATGACCCTCGGAACAGAAACTCAAACGAGCGTCGTCCTTACCTATGTTGAAGGGATCATAGATCCGAAGCTGGTGGAGGATGTTAAAAAGCGCCTCAGCGATATTAAAATTGATGGTGTTCTGGAGACTGGATATATTGAGGAACTGATTGAGGATCACCCATATTCACCGTTTCCGCAAATGGAATACACCGAACGTCCCGATACCGTCACCGCGCAATTACTGGAAGGACGGTTTGCCATTTTTGTGGACGGCACGCCTTTTGCCCTGATTGGACCAGTCACGATGTGGCAAATGATGCAAGCGAGCGAAGATTATTACGAGCGCTTCTTCATCAGTAATATGGTGCGCTGGATTCGTTTTCTTTTTCTCATCATGGCTCTCTTTCTGCCAGCATTATATGTAGCGGTGACGACCTATCATCATGATATGCTGCCGACGACACTCATATTGAGTATTGCGGCGGCTCGGGAATCCATCCCTTTTCCAGCCCTGGTGGAAGCATTGATGATGGAAATTTCCTTTGAGGCGCTGCGAGAAGCTGGGATTCGTCTCCCCAAAACGGTTGGTCAGGCCGTCAGTATCCTTGGGGCGCTCGTTATTGGTCAGGCCGCAGTACAGGCAGGAATCGTATCGGCGCCAATAGTTATTGTTGTGTCGCTCACAGGTATTGCCTCGTTTACCATACCGCGTTTTAATTTTGCCATTACGGTTCGTCTGCTGCGATTTCCAATCATGCTGATGGCTGGTTTATTTGGCTTGTTTGGCATCATTATTGCGACAACGCTGATTGCTACGCACCTAACCAAGCTAACATCGTTTGGTGTCCCTTATATGAGTGGATATAGCCCGTACAACCATATGGATCAAAAGGATATTATCGTCCGTGCACCTTGGTGGAAAATGACCAAACGTCCTTCATGGATTGGTAAGGACAACAACAAACGAGCGAAGAAAGAGATGAACGGATCGCCTAAAACCGAGGAGGGATGGTGATGAAGCCCACATCAAATACACAGCAAATACGTAAAGCAGCTGTACTTTGTTGTCTACTGCTTTGTTCTATTCTTTTGGGAGGATGTTGGGATCGCCGTGAAGTGAATGATGTGGCCTTTGTGATGGGTACCGGACTGGATAAGGAAGGCGATCAATACCGGGTAACGATGCAAATTGCTCTGCCCGGACAGCTCGGATCTTCGGGCAGCACAGGAGGAGGGGGGGGTACCAGTGGTACGAAGTCCTACTACCTGGAGTCCAAAACAGGTCCAAGCTTCCGGGGAGCAAGTACTGAGGAACAGCGAGAGGTTTCGCGAACACTGAATTATTCTCATCGACGGGTGCTGCTGCTCGGGGAGACGCTAGCCCGAGAAGGAATTAGCAAAATGATGGATGTCATTGCACGTATTCCGCAGAACCGCCTGTCTTCCCTTGTTGTTATTACAAAGGGGTCAGCGATGGAAATGCTTCAGGCAGATGCTCCGATTGAGCAATATCCAGCGGAAATGGTGCGTGAGCTCAACTTTTCCTATATGAAGAAACCTCGTTCCGTTAAATTGCTGATGAATTCCGTCCTGCTGGAAGGCATTGATCCGGTAGTGCCGGTAATGTCTCTGGTGAAGAATGGGCCTGATAGTCTTAAAGACAAGAAGACAAATATTCAGGTCGATGGACTGGCTGTCTTTCGCCAAGACAGATTAACAGGGATTATTGATAACCACCTCAGTCGGTTTCTGCTGTTGGGTATGGAGCAAGCCAAAGAAACAGAAATTTTTATCCCCCCTCCCAAAGGTAGAGGCTATATATCTGTGCATCTCATCGAAAATAAAGTTCATATCGAGCCTTTTATTCGGGGGGACGAAATTCGAATGACGGTTCATATGAACTGCAATGGGAATGTGAAGGAAAATGAGACGAGCTTCGATATTTCCAGGGAGGAGAATTTGAAGTGGCTGGAGCAGCAAACGGTCGAGGAAATTAAGAGGGAGCTGGGAGAGGCTGTTCATGTGATTCAGCAAAAGTATCATTCAGACGTGCTTGGCCTGGGCCGGGCTATTATTACGAATCACCCGGATGAGTGGAAACGGATTAAACCTCAGTGGGAGCAATTGTATCCCAAGGTGGAGGTCACCATAGATCCGGTCGTGCATATTGAGAATATCGGGGCGGTCACCAAGCCATTCGGGGTCAAAAAGGAGCAAATCCAGAATGAATAAAGTATTTCTATTACCTTTATTGCTGGCTATGATCTTCATGTATCTGATTGACCGTAAACGTATTAGCAATGCACCTGCCGTCAATCGCTGGGTCTCCCGCGTATTGTATGTCATTAGCATTGGCATCTGGATTTATGGCACATCGACGAAGAGCACTGTTTATGTGGCTACTTGGCTGACCCGCTTTATTGACATGTGGCTCCCCCCTACGTTGTAAATCGTGTAATGGATGCCTGCGGGCAAAAGGAGGATGTACCTGCATGAAACAGTTCACAACCAGACAAATTGTGCTGCTTAGTGTATTGATGGAGGTCGGTATTACCCTTATACATGCTCCGGCGCAGGCAGCAGATCACGCGAATCAGCATGCCTACTGGACCTGTGCAATTGCGGCCATCGTGCTATGCTTGCCGATCTGGGCGATGTTGAAACTCAAGCGGCGTTTCCCTGATCAGGATCTGATGGAGGCGATGGTAAGCTCTCACCCTGTGCTGGGACGTATGGTGCTTGCAGTCTATTTCATTTTATTCCTGATCATTTTTGCGCGGGATTTGAGGATTATTACCGATCTGGTGGAGGTGGTGCTTTTGCCGCTGACTCCGATTGTGATCGTATCTCTTATTGTGCTGTTGACTCTGGCATTTATGGTTAAAGGGGGATAAGTACCCTCGTCAATATGACCGAGATTTTTGTACCGTTGTTGATTGTGACGTTGTTGACTATGCCGCTTTTTTTTGGACGTAATATGGATTTTTCGATGCTGAGACCCTATTTACATCCGGAAGTAGAAGGAGTTATTAAAGGCAGTTGGCGGATGCTAGGTTATATGGCCGATATCATGATGGTTCCCTTTGTGATTTCTGGGAAGAGCTATAATGGACGTAGTGCGTGGTTGGGGCATTTACTCGGAACCGCTATTATAATCATGCTGGTGTTGCTGTCGGAGTTGGTGATTGGAGTTCCTATCTTGTCACGACTGTTTTATCCATCGTATGAACTGGTGCGTCAGTTGCAACTAACGGACTTCCTGGATCGGTTCGACTTGTTCGTGGCAGCACTGACCGTACCAGCCTTTCTTACGAAGATTGGAATTGATCTGTACGTTACCAGTTTGGCGGTAAAGCGCATGTTTGCCCATGTCTGGGGGAGTCTGATGGTTTGGCCCTTAGGTTTGTTAGGTTATGTCTGTTCGTTTATGCTGTTCTCCAACATCGTACAAATTTATGATTTCAGCCGGGAATGGACTGCGGTGATGGTCATCTTTTTTGTATTCATGCCCTTCTTGCTGTGGATGTTGCTCCGACCCAAATTTAAAGGGAGAGGTGATGATGATTCATCATCTGGCAGGGAGAGGGATAGAAGTGATCAGAAAGAAGGTCAGCAGGAAAGCGAAACAGGACACGCCCACTTATAAGATTACTGTATTTATCGAAAAAGTAATTCTTATTTGTCTTTTGCCTCTCTGATTGTATACTTGGTAGAAAGAAATACGACATCTACAAGGGAGGCAACAGCATGGCACAACGCATGGCAGGTAAGAGAGTCGCTCTTGCCGGTCCCCGTAAAGCAGAAGAAATGGCGTTGCTAGTTATGAAGATGGGGGGCGAGCCAGTAGAACGCCCGGCCCAGGGGACTGTTTTTCTGGATGATATCGAGCTGCGCAACGCTGTTGTATCGTGGGTGAAGAACCCTCCGGACTGGTACATCTTCACGACAGGTATGGGACTGGATGCTCTGTTCGATATGGCAGAGGATATGGGCGTGGCCGAGCAGATTATAGAGTTGCTGCAATCCTCCAACATTGCAGCACGGGGCTACAAGACGGTCAATGGACTCAAAAAGCGTGGCTTTACGCCAGCAGTACGGGACGAGGACGGAAGTTTGATCGGATTGACACGGGCTTTTGCCCCATATGATCTGAAGGGGAAGGAAGTACTGTTGCAACTGCATGGAGACCCGGCCCCTCGGTTGGTAGAGTGGCTGGATGAGCAAGGCGCAGTGACCCGCCAAGTACTTCCTTATAAGCATATCCCACCTGAAGAAGCAAAATTGCAGGCGCTACTAGATGATGTTATAAACCGTACGATTGATGCCGTTACGTTCACGAGTGGTCCGCAAATTCGATTTTTGGCCCAATATGCCAGAAAGCAAAATCGAATGGAGGATTTACTGGAAGCCTTTCGTGAAGATGTCATTGCTGTATCGGTAGGCAAGGTGACTGCACAATCCATTTTGGAAGAAGGGATTGAACGAGTCGTATTTCCAACTGAAGAGCGCATGGGTGCGATGATGGTGGAACTGGGCAAATATTTCGAACATAGCGATTCGGTACATGGCTGTGGTCTGAAGAGCGTGAACGGTCATTTGAAATGAGCTAGAACTGATAAATGCAGTAAGCTAAAAATGAACTTATATTTACTAATACAGAGTAAAATAGAGATAAGGGCCTACGAGGTCTTTATCTTTTTTTGTTGGACATGCATCGCAAAGTTTTTTGTAATAGCGAAAATATTTATCTAATATAATGAATAAGTTTCGATGCATGATATGAGGACAGGAGCTGAGACGTTTATGAATTCTATTTGTGTATTTGCAGGGTCCAGACCTGGACATTCATCGGTATATGTTGAGGCGGCAGGCAAGCTGGGTGAAGCTATGGCTCGCCAGCATATCCGTTTAATTTATGGTGGCTCCAGCAGAGGGCTGATGGGTAAGGTGGCGGATGGACTGTTGGCGGGTGAAGGTCAGGTCACCGGCATTATGCCCACCCTGTTATTCGATGCAGAGATCATTCATCGGGGAGTTACCGAGTTTATTGAGGTAGCAAGCATGCATGAACGTAAAGCGGCGATGAGCGAGATGGCCGATGCGTTTATAGCCCTTCCGGGAGGCTTGGGAACCTTTGAGGAGCTGTTCGAGGTATTGTGCTGGGCGCAAATCGGTATACATCGCAAGCCCATTGGGCTGCTGAATGTGAATGGATATTTTGACCCGTTGGTAGAAATGGTACGTCATAGCGTGCAGGAAGGGTTTACCGGAGCTGATCATCCAGCGCTACTGAGTATATCTGCGGACCCGGATGAACTGCTGCATATGTTGAAAAATAAAGCAGATAACTTGAAATAAAGCTTTTTTCGTGCTTGCACAACTGATTGAGGCAAGGTTATGATAAGACCCATAATCAAATAGCGGACAGACAAGGTGCCTTTGCGGTTGAGCAAAGGGTAACAGGGAATCGGGTGCAAGTCCCGAGCGGTCCCGCCACTGTAAGGAAGAGGGTTCTTTTAAATGGTCACTCGTACAAAACGGGGAAGACGAGAGAATCCGTTGATGCCAAGCCAGGAGACCTACCTTGATCTGTATGCACCGTTAACCTTCGCGGAGAGGATGGGTGTACGAAATCAGGAAATCAGGCACACGTTGCTTTTTCCATGTTGGTTACAGGTTTGCGTGGATATGAACGTGCAGCAGCGTTTGAAGCGTAAACAAAACAGATGGAAAACAACGGCAGATAGGAGGAAGACAAGAACTGTCTTCTTACGCTGTTTCGTCTGGTGAGAGAGATACGTACATAGGAACCCCATCCGGGCAGGATGGGGTTTTTTTGAGTTAAAGGATGCCACAAATTATTGAAATAGATAGTATAGCTGCCCTGAAAAGGATGATAGGAGGAGCACGATGAGCCCATTAGGAAAATTGCTGGTGATTGGATTTGGACCAGGAGATATGGAACATATCACAAAACGGGCGTTGGATGCGCTGGCCGAAAGTGAGGTCATTATCGGCTACAATACCTACGTTGATTTGATCCGTCCGTTGTTGAACGGACAGGAGATTGTACGCACAGGGATGACAGAAGAAGTGAGCCGTGCGCAGGAGGCGGTTCGCCAAGCAGAGATGGGTAAGAAGGTAGCCGTCATTTCCAGTGGAGATGCTGGGGTCTATGGCATGGCAGGGCTGGTGTACGAAGTGCTGATGCAAAAAGGCTGGCGTCGCGAGGACGGGGTTGAGGTAGAAGTTGTGCCGGGGATCTCGGCTATTCAATCCTGTGCTTCGTTGTTGGGAGCGCCGGTTATGCATGATGCTTGCACAATCAGTCTGAGTGATCATCTGACCCCGTGGGAAACGATCGTGAAGCGTGTAGAAGCTGCGGCTTCGGCTGATTTTGTGATTGCCTTATACAACCCGCGCAGTGGTCGACGTACCCGCCAGATTGTGGAGACGCAGTCCATTTTGCTCCGTTACCGTGATCCGCAAACTCCAGTTGGACTGGTGAAGAGTGCTTATCGTGAACGTCAGCAGGTTATTGTAACGACGCTGGAAGATATGCTGAACCATGATATCGGGATGCTGACGACCGTAATCATCGGCAATTCCTCGACGACAGTGTATGACGGGTTAATCGTGACTCCGCGCGGCTATCAGCGCAAATACACGCTGGACGCGACCGAGCAAGTGCTCAAACCGCATCAGCGGCTTCGCACGGAAGCGGAGCCGTGGTCGCTGGGCGCGCAAGAGGATCGCGCGCTGGATACACCGCAGGGAGGTGGAGCTCTGACTGCGTCTCCCGAGCCTTCCGCGAGCAGCGCTGCGGTTGCCACGCAGGCACGCCCGCAAGCGATGGCTACCGTGCAGGCTGCGCCCGCGAAGCCAACCGGAGCGGCTCCAGCATCGCTGGCAGCAGAGGCACTAAGCCGCCTAGCTGTCGGCGGCAAGCTGCCGGGCGAAGCCAATGCTCGCTGGAGCGGGCAAGCGCCTACCGCCCAGAGCGCCGTCGGAACAGCAACGGTGGCTACGACTGGGAAGGCGTCAGGCGGCTTTGGCAAGCCTGCGCTGTTTGAGGTGGGGGTTTCCCCTGGCGTGGGAAACAAGAAGTTCACTGCTCGGCAGATGGCATTGCTCGCCGAGGTAGCGGGTGATGATGGCGAGCTGGAATACACGCCAGATCATCAGATCGTGCTGCGCGTGCCGTGCGCAGACCCCGAGGAACTGGTCGGACGGCTTCGGGATGAACGATTCATTGTCATGCCGATCGGCGATGTGTTTAAGGTGAAGGCCTGCGACTTCTGCAATATGGAGAAAGATGATGCGGTGCCTGTGGCTGAGCATCTACAGGTTGTACTTGGCGGATTACAGGCACCCAAGGAAACGAGTATTGCTTTGAATGGATGCGGCATGGCTTGCTATGGAGCGGTGCTGGAGGATATCGGAATCGTCTATCGCAAGGGAGGATACGATCTTTTCCTTGGTGGCAAAAAATTTGGCCGAAATGCTCATGCCGCTCAGCCCGTAGCGGAAGGAATTCCTGGTGATCAGATTACGGATATCGTGGAGAACATTATTGCTGAATATAAGGAAAAAGGGCATCCGAACGAGCGTTTTCATAAATTCTTTAAACGTGTAGGCATCGTTGCGGGTTTCCGGCATGAAGATGCACCAGCAACAGTAGAAGTTAACGCGGTTTGTGGTGATTAAGTGGGTTGGTAGGCTTGATGAACAGGATACAAGCATATATATAAAATAGGGCGTCATGTAGGCTATCCCTATCAATGAGGAGGAAAACACAGCAGTGGATGCAATATTGTTGGTTGGACATGGAAGTCGGGACCCAGAGGGTAATCAGGAACTACTGGAATTTGCGCAAGCGGTGGCAGATCGGGCGCCAGGTACGTGTGTAGAAACCTGTTTTCTGGAGTTGGCACGCCCAAGTATTGCCGAAGGAGTACAGGCGTGTGTGGACAAAGGGGCGACACGTGTCGTTTTTATTCCGATTATTTTGTTCGCAGCAGTGCATGCCAAAATTGATATTCCGAAGGCAATCGACCGGGCAAAGGCAAAATACCCGCAGGTGGAATTTGTATACGGACGTCCGATTGGCGTTCACGAAAAAATCGTTAGCATACTGCTTAACCGCTTGAAAGAGGCCCGCCCTGTTGCAGTTCCAGCAGGGATAAATAGCGCTGTAGAGGCATCTACCGAGGTGTCTGACGAGGAAACAGCGGTACTTGTATTAGGACGCGGAAGCAGCGATCCAGATGCGAACAGTGACTTTTTCAAAATCACTCGTATGCTGTGGGAGAAGCTTTCTTATACGTGGGTAGAAAGCAGCTTTATCGGTGTGACGCAGCCTTCTTTTCCCGATGGCCTAGAGCGTTGTGTACGATTGGGGGCCAAAAAGATTATCGTGCTTCCGTATTTTCTATTCACAGGTGTGCTGATTAAGCGCATTGGAGAAATGACTCAGGAATTCGCCGAGGCTCACCCTGCATTACAAGTGGAAATGGGCGGATATTTTGGCTTCCATCCTCAATTAGTTGAGCTGGTGCTGGAGCGAGCTAACGAAGGCTTGTTCGGCAAGGTTACGGCTAATTGCGATAACTGCCAGTTCCGTCTGGAAGCGCAGGAGCATCACCATCATCACCACGACCATGATCACGACCATGACCACGATCACCATCACGACCATGATCATGACCATCACCATCACCACCATCATGCACATGAGCATGATCACCATCACGAGCACCATACACACAGCCACGCTCACGATCATGCGCATGTCCATGCTCACAGCCATAATGACCATGATCACGATCATTCACATGCGCCGTCTGTAGTGAACGTAACCGGGCAGGTGAATGGCTCATGATTTTTATGCTATGCGGAACGAGCGATGCAAGGGAATTGGCGCTGCAAATCCGTGACACCGGCTTTAACGTATTAACTTCGGTCGTAACCGAAAGCGCGGCGGCCAGCTTGTCCGAAGCAGGGCTGGACGTACGTACAGGCCGAATGACAGCCAATGAAATGGGTGCAATGATTCGGGAGAAGGGGATACAGGCCGTTGTTGATGCCAGTCATCCTTTTGCAGAAGAAGCACATGCGAATGCGATGACAGCTGCTCGCGAGTCTGGAGTTCCTTATATTCGCTACGAGCGGACGGGACTGGTGTATGACAATCATCCATTGCTCCATATTGTGTCTTCTTATGAAGAGGCCGCATTAATTGCTAAGCAACTCAAAGGCTCTGTCATGCTTACGACGGGCAGTAAGACGCTCGGCACATTCACCAAGCATCTACTCGGAGACCCGGAGATTCGTCTGGTTGCACGTATGTTGCCGCGCCTCGACAATATGGAGAAATGCGGCGAACTGGGGATGGAGCAAAAAAATATTATTGCCATGCAGGGGCCCTTTTCCCGTGAGATGAACGAAGCATTGTACAAGCACTTTGGTACAACCGTGATGGTCACCAAGGAAAGCGGACGCACGGGAGCAGTGGATGAGAAGGTTCAATCTGCTCTGGATCTGGGTATTCACGTCATTTTGATTTCCAGACCGGAAGTAGAGTTTGGTACGGTATTTGATCATTTCGACGGAGTAATTGATACATTGCGCACAGCAACAGGGAAGATTTCCATTTGAGTTGGTTCAAGTCCCTACGGGTTCAGTTAATCCATAACGACTGCTGGCATGTATCTAAAATATAGTCATCTTAAAATGCGTGTTTTAATAGAAATATCTGTTGTTTTAATACACGAGCAGTTATTTTTCCTAAACTAATTTTCCATAAGGGAGTGGGTCGATACCATGGACTTTAAAACAGACTTTAAACCGCTAACGGTACAGCCGCAGGAGATTGAGGGTAAAAGCTTCGCAATGATCACAGAAGAATTGGGAGAGCATCCATTTACAGCTGAACAATATCCTGTCGTACAGCGTGTCATTCATGCATCTGCTGATTTTGAGTTGGGCCGCAGCATGGTATTTCATCCAAAAGCCATTGAAGCCGGAATTGCAGCTATTCGCGCAGGACAGCCGGTGGTGGCAGATGTGCAGATGATTCAGGCGGGGTTGAGCAAGGATCGCATCCGTCAATTTGGCGGGGATGTTCATGTGTACATATCTGACCCGGACGTGATGGAAGAAGCCAAAAGGCTGAACACGACACGTGCCATTATTTCGATGCGCAAAGCGATTCAGGCGGGCGAAGGTGGAATCTATGCGATTGGTAATGCGCCGACAGCGTTGCTGGAGCTGATTCGTCTGGTGAAAGAAGGAGCGGCTAAGCCTGGACTAGTGATTGGTATGCCCGTAGGTTTTGTATCGGCGGCAGAATCCAAGGACGAGCTACGCAAGCTGGATATTCCGTTCATTACGAATATTGGACGCAAGGGCGGCAGCACGATTGTCGTAGCAGCATTGAATGCAATCTCCTTAATGGCTGTCCGCTAGATGCGGTTGTTCGTTTGCTGTATCATGAAATGAATTAGAGCATGATCAGCAGAAGAGGTTAAGGAGGAATTGGCATGGAAAAGGAAGCGACGTCCGCCGACAGGCCCAAACGGATGAAAAGTGGTGAAGCTCCCGCGCCGGACAAGCCGATGCGGTCAGGCTTTACGACGGGGGCCTGTGCGGCTGCAGTAGCCAAAGGAGCGGTACAACTGCTCATTACGGGCATAGCGCCGAAGGAAGCGGTGATATCGCTGCCCGCGGGCTTCGATCATGCATTTGAACTGATCGAGCCTGTGTTGGATGCGGACGAAGCTTCCTGCACGACGATCAAGGACGGTGGCGATGACCCGGATGCCACGCATCAGGCGAGAATTAGCGCCTCTGTTAGCTGGCGTGAGGAGCCGGGTATTGAGCTGGACGGCGGCGTCGGCGTCGGGCGGGTAACGAAGCCCGGTCTGCCTGTGCCTGTCGGACAAGCCGCGATCAATCCGGTGCCGCGCCGGATGATTACGGAGGCCGTATCTGGCGTGCTTGAGGAGCACGGATCGGCCAAGGGTGTCCGTGTCGTCATCAGTGTGCCGGACGGCGAGGAAATCGCCAAGAAAACGCTGAACGGGCGACTTGGCATTCTTGGCGGTATTTCCATACTGGGCACACGCGGTGTAGTCGTTCCGTTCTCCACGTCTGCTTATAAAGCCAGCGTGGTGCAGGCTATATCGGTTGCACAAGCGATGAACTGCGAGGAAATTGTCCTGACCACAGGCGGCAGCAGTGAAAAATATGCAATGCAAATGTACGATCAGCTGACGGAAGAAGCCTTTATTCAGATGGGCGACTTTGTCGGCTTTGCAGTCAAGCATGGCAAACGATTGGGAATGAAGAAGATTATTCTCGTCGGTATGCCCGGCAAGCTGTCGAAGGTTGCTCAGGGTGTCATGATGGTTCACTCCAAGAGCGCTCCGGTGGATTTTGGATTTCTGGCCCAGGTTGCGCGTGAGGCAGGTGTGGACGAGTCGCTTGCAACGGCAGTAGCTGAGGCGAATACAGCTACGCAGGTGGCGGATATGATGACCGAAGCGAATGCGCTGAGCTTTTTTGAAAAGTTATGTACCTATGGGTGTCAGCATTGTCTGGAGCATGCAGGTGGTGGAATCACCGTGGAAATGGTACTGGTAACGCTGAAAGGGAACGTGCTGGGGAGGGCGAGAGTCGGTGAGTAGAGTAATTCGTGTCATTGGTATCGGTGAAAATGGAGCGGCAGGTCTGTCGCAGGAGACGCTGGAACAAATCGAGCGTGCCGACCTGCTGGTTGGTGGTGAGCGCCAGCTAGCCTTTTTCGAGGCAGCCGCAGGAGAAAAACGAACATTAAAGAGCGGCTTATCCGCCGTGGTGGAAGAATTGGGACGGTTGCGTGAGCACAAGGATATTGTCGTGCTTGCGTCAGGCGATCCGCTTTTTTTTGGAATTGCAGGTTATTTGTCTGCCAAGCTGGGGGCTGAACACTTGGATATTTTACCCCATCTCAGTTCGGTTCAACTGGCGTTTGCACGTCTCGGTGAAAGCTGGCAGGATGCGGTGCTGGAAAGTGTGCATGGTCGTCCGATGACCGGACTGGCGCAGCGGATCGATGGACAGAACAAGATCGCGCTGCTGACGGATGACCGCAATCATCCCGCCGCGGTTGCCGCTTATCTGCTGCATTTTGGCATGACGGAATATGATGCCTTTGTCGGCGAGCATTTGGGAGGACCAGATGAGACGTATCGGCATTATACGCTGGAAGAGATGGCGCAGGGAACCTTCCAACCCCTGAACGTGGTTGTTTTGCGCCGCCGTAAGGGAGAAGACATGCCAGCGATTCGCCGGGGATTTGGCTTCGAGGATGCGGAATTTCACCAGCGCAAGCCGGAAAAAGGGCTGATCACGAAGCGTGAAGTGCGCGTATTTAGCTTGTCCGAGCTGCGATTGACCGAGCGAAGCATCGTATGGGACATCGGCGCAGGCTCCGGTTCTGTTGCTGTGGAATGTGCGCGGCTGGCCAAGTACGGGCAAGTGTTTGCCATTGAGAAGAATGAAGGCGATCTGGCCAATGTGGAAGCGAACAAGGTCAAATTCCGCACTGATTTTCCAGTGATCCATGCCAAAGCACCTGCCGGATTGGACGAGCTGCCAGACCCGGATGCCGTGTTTATCGGAGGGAGTGGAGGAGAACTGGCAGAACTGATTCGTCTGTGCGCTTCCCGTCTGCGTAAGGATGGGCGAATTGTAGTGAATGCTGCAACCATTGAGACGCTACATGACGGTATGAAGGCGATGCAAGCCGCAGGACTCGAAACCTCGGTGACGTTACTGCAAACAGCGCGTAGCAAGCCGATTTTGAATATGACTCGTTTTGACGGACTCAATCCGATATATGTTATTACAGGACAGCCGCCGGTAGACGTGGCTGACGGAGCAGCAGAGGAGTAAGCTGGTAAATCAAGAGGGGGAGAGACAGCATGAATACGGCGGCAGTAGGAACACTTTACGGCGTAGGCGTGGGGCCGGGTGATCCCGAGCTGATCACGGTCAAGGCGTACCGGATGATTCAGGAATGTGAAGTTGTGGCATATCCGAAGAAGCGCCGGGGAGGCAAATCGTATGCTCACGAGATTGTGGAATTATACGTTAACCCGGAGGAAAAGGAGATGTTGGGACTCATTTTTCCAATGACCAAAGACCCGGTTGTACTGGAGCGGGAGTGGAACAAAACGGTAGTTGCTTGCTGGGAAGCTCTGAGTCAGGGCAAGGATGTAGCCTTTGTCACAGAGGGAGACCCTAATCTGTACAGTACCTTTATTCACTTGGCGCGTCTTATGAAGGATCTTCATCCCGAGGTGCCGATTGTATCTATTCCGGGCATCTCTTCTGTATTGGGAGCAGCGGCAGCGCTGGAATTGCCTTTGGCAGACGGAGACCAACAGGTAGGTATTATTCCGGCTACGGAGGATCGGGCAGCGATGAAGCGGGCCATTGAGAATCACGATACAGTCGTATTTATCAAGGTCGCCAAGGTACTGGATTTGATTTTGGATGTGCTGGACGAGCTCAATCTTGGCGATCGTGCCTCTGTCATTACCAAAGTTACGTCTCCTTATGAAATGGTATGGCACAACGCCCGTGAGCTGCGCGGACAGGAGCTTGAATATTTGAGTTTAATGGTGGTGAGCAAATGACGTTGGAGCCAAAGGTATATATCGTAGGAGCAGGCCCTGGTGACCCGGAGTTGA
This sequence comes from Paenibacillus polymyxa, assembly GCF_015710975.1. Classification (NCBI taxonomy): domain Bacteria; kingdom Bacillati; phylum Bacillota; class Bacilli; order Caryophanales; family Paenibacillaceae; genus Paenibacillus; species Paenibacillus polymyxa. The sequence goes on from NZ_CP049783.1 coordinate 2,273,269, forward strand.
TTACGGTCAAAGGCTCCCGGATTCTACGTACGGCAGATGTGGTGTTGTACACGGATTCACTAGTGAACAATGAGCTGATTGCTACGGCTAAGCCGGAGGCACAGGTACTGCAAAGCTCAGGCATGGATTTGGAGCGGCAGGTCGAGATTATGAGCGAGGCTGTGCAGGCTGGGCGCAGTGTAGCCCGTGTACATACAGGTGATCCGGCAGTATACGGTGCGATTTTGGAGCAAATGGTGCTGCTGAAGCAGCGCGGAGTAGCCTACGAAATCGTACCGGGCGTCAGCTCGGTCTTTGCTTCTGCGGCCGTGCTGGGTGCAGAGCTAACCGTGCCTGACTTGACGCAGACGGTCATTCTGACGCGTGCCGAAGGCCGTACACCTGTACCGGATCGTGAAAAGCTGCGTGATCTGGCATCCCATCACTGTACAGTGGCGCTGTTCCTCAGTGCAACGCTGGCGAAGAAGGTAGTCGTTGAATTTTTGGCGGCTGGCTGGAGCGAAGACACGCCTGTAGCCGTTGTGCAGCGCGCAACTTGGCCGGACCAAAAAATCGTGCGCACGACGCTTGCCCAATTACCAACCGATCTGCGCGCAGCGGGCATAACGATGCATGCCATGATTTTGGCAGGCTGGGCGCTCGACCCGGGGTTGGTGGACAAGGACGCACATCGTTCCAAGTTATATGACAAGTCGTTCACCCACGGCTACCGAAAGGGAGTGAAGCCTGGTGAGTAATCCATTTGCCGCTGTGGCGATCACGAAGCATGGAGTCGAGATGGTCCGCAATTTGGGAGCCAGCTTTCCGGGTACGGATGTGTATTACATGTCCAAGTTTGAGCGTGGAGACGAGCAGGAGCGTGGCATTCAATTGTTCGAAGGTTCGGTCAAACTGATTTTGCCGGATTTATTCAAACAATATAACGGTATTATTTTATTTATTTCCCTCGGTGCGGTGGTTCGTATGATTGCACCGATTTTGGTGGATAAAAAGGTAGACCCAGCCGTGGTCGTCATTGATGATCGCGGAGAACATGTCATTAGCGTACTGTCTGGGCATTTGGGCGGCGCAAATGAATTGACCCGTCATGTAGCCGCTGTACTGGGGGCACGTGCGGTAATCACGACTGCATCGGACGTGCAGGGCACGATTCCAGTGGATATGTTGGGTCGGGAATTGGGTTGGGTGGTCGATAGCTTCGATAAGGCCACGCCTGTGAGCGCCGCTGTTGTGAACGAGGAGCCCGTTGTACTCATACAAGAGACAGGCGAACGGAACTGGTGGCGCTATGACAAGCCAGTACCTGCACATATCAAGGTATATGCCTCAATGGCGGAAGCGGCACAAGAACCGTTCAACGCCGCGTTGGTCGTAAGTGACCGTTTGTTGGAGCCTGAGGAAGAGGAGAGGTTTCTTTCTAATGGCGTGCTGTATCGTCCTAAAAGCTTGGTGCTTGGCATTGGCTGCAATCGGGGAACTGCATTGGAGGAGCTGGAGGCTGGGGTGCTGAACACCTTGCAAGAGCTGCGTTTGTCTGTAAAAAGCGTACGGAATATTGCTACGATTGATCTGAAAAAGGATGAAGAGGGCTTGTTTGCCCTCTGCGCCAAATACGGCTGGGAGCTGGTGACGTACACTCCGTCAGAGCTGAACACGGTGCAGCTTCCCAATCCATCGGAAACTGTCTTCAAATACACTGGCGCCTATGGGGTCAGCGAACCATCAGCCCTGTTGTCTTCCGGTGCGGACCATTGGCTGCTGGAGAAGAAAAAAAGCGGAAATATGACGTTGTCTGTAGCGCGGGTTTCCTATGACTGACGATATGAAGCAGGCTATACAGCCAGACTCGTCTGCCACGGCACGCAGAAGTCGTATCGTTGTCGCCGGTACGGGCAGCGGCGCGGGCAAAACGACTGTGACTCTCGGGCTGATGAAGGCGTTCGCCGACAGCGGCCTGCGAGTGCAGGGGTTTAAGTGCGGTCCGGATTATATTGATCCGACCTATCATACGGCCGCGACCGGAACGCCTTCCCGTAATCTCGATTCCTGGATGACCTCGCCGGATACGGTGCGTGAAACCTTTATCCGCGCATCCGAAGGCGCAGATATCTCCGTGATTGAAGGCGTCATGGGGCTATATGACGGCAAGGACCCGCTCAGCAATATTGGCTCGACCGCCGAAATCGCCATGCTGACGGATAGCCCGGTATTGCTGGTCGTCGACGTGCGCAGCATGGCACGCAGCGCGGCCGCAATCGTGCTTGGCTTTCAGCGTTTGGAGCCCAAGCTGCGCATTGTGGGTGTAATCGTAAATCGCTGCGGTAGCCAGGGGCATTACGGCATAGTCAAAAGGGCAATCGAGCAGGAATGCGGCATCCCTGTGCTCGGCTGGTTAAAGCGCGATGACGGGCTGGATATTCCCGAGCGTCATCTGGGCCTGGTGCCTGCTGTAGAACGCGGCGAGCTGGAGCCGCTCTTCCAACGGGCGGCAGAGCTGATTCGCGCGGGTACGGATCTGGATGCAATCCGGGCATTGGCGGATTCGGCTCCGCCGCTCAGTCTGCCCGAGCACCCATTATTTCCTCCAGATCAGCCTCCCACAGCAGGACATGAAGTCGAGACTGGGGAACGTCCCATCATTGCTGTCGCCAGAGATGCGGCGTTCAATTTCTACTACCCCGAAAATATGGATTTGCTGCGCCAAGCGGGAGCAGAGATTGTCTATTTTAGTCCGCTGGCGGGAGAACGCGTCCCTGAGCACGCCAACGGCCTATATCTGGGCGGCGGCTTTCCCGAGGAGTTTGCGGCAGATATCGCTGCCAATACGGGCTTTCTGCAAGATATCCGCAACGCAGTGAGCCGGGATATGCCTGTATTCGCCGAGTGCGGTGGTTATATGATACTGGCCCGGACACTTACGGATCGGGCGGGTCACGCCCACCACATGGCCGGGGTGATCCCTTCGGACGTTCGCATGCAGGAGAAGCGGGCTGCATTGGGATACCGGGAAGCAACCGCATTGCATGATTGCTTGCTGCTGGAGGCTGGAGAGACGATTCGTGGACATGAATTTCATTATTCGGTCATGAGCTATGATGAATCTGCCGCCCCCTATCCCTTTGCCTATCAAACTAAAGGGATGCGTGGACTTCAGAGCGAAGGTTATGCCAAAGGGAACCTCTTGGCAGCCTACACACACATCCATCTCGCTTCTCTACCCAAGGCAGCAGCACGCTGGGTTGAAAAATGCCGAGCTTACGACTAAAACACAAAAAAGCCGGGTCCCTATAGGGTCCGGCTGTTCTAAATATAAAGAGAATTAAATCTTACATAACATGGAAGCGTATACATTGTTTTTTTGGGCGATTCGCCTACATGAGCTTTTTCAGTTGGGAAATCCTTCCCTGACTCACGCCAAGCATGGAAGCGAGTTGTTTTTGTGAAGATGCTGGATGTTCTTCCATAAGCTCTCTCATTTTCTCCAAAATAACATCCGTGCGCTGATAAATCTTTTTCATATGCATATTTTGCTTCAGTGGAGGTGACTGGGTTTCAGTCGCTGTGACCGGAAGTAAATCTTCCGTTTTCATCGAGGTGGCACATGCATCGCAGATAAACTGATCTTTAAAATAGGTGTTGGTATCAACCGAACCGCAAAATATACAATTAGTTGATTTGTACTTACGGAGCATGAGTGTTTGGTCTTCAATAAAAAACTCTAATGGATCGCCGATGTCAATCTCCATCGTCATGCGCAACTCTTTAGGAAGCACAATTCGTCCCAAGCTGTCCAAGGGCCGGGTCATTCCAGTCCTTTTCATTCATGCAACCTCCCCAGTGTTTTAAGATTTATAGAATGTATAAGCTTTGAGGCAATTCTTATCAATTCTATAACCGCAAGCATAGATTTCTTACGAAAAGCGGCCCTTCATTGCTATTCATGCATGGACGCACTTTTTTTCTTACGAGTATACCATAAACGGGCGGAATCGCCAGCGTTCATGTTTATAAATTTATAATTAGTTTATTCCGAGCGAACATATATGCTATAATCTTCTGCTAAAGGATTTAATAGGCCGTCTGTAGAATTATTTATATATACCGTAGCTTGGACAACGATGGCGGTGTTATGGGAAATAGATGAGGGCCAAAGGATTTTTTCTGAGCGTTTTGACCCCACAAACAAGAGACCGTTGGTACGGGACCCGCCTTTAAAGTCCTTATATACAAGTCAGGCAAGGAGGATTTATGATGGAAAAAAGAAAAGCATTGCTGCTAGGAGATTATTCATATCCGGAGTTTCACCCGCTACAAGGGGTGGACGAAGAGATTAGTCATATTTTACAAGATTGGATGACGGTTCAATGCAGTGAGAATCGTAAAATGCTGCTCAAGGAAAATCTAGCTTCATTTGATCTATGCATCTCGTATTGTGATAGCCGTAAGGAGGTTCTGTCTCCTCAACAAACAGCAGGACTGCTGTCCTACGTCAGCGGCGGAGGTGGACTGCTTGTGCTGCATAACGGAATCACATTGCAAGGACGTTATGAAATTGCACAGCTCATGGGAGCGCGTTTCCTGCGGCATCCGTCAGCGGAGCAGCTTTCCTTCAAGGTAACAGAGTCGGATCATCCGATTATGGAAGGAATCGAGCCGTTCGAGATTCAAGAGGAGCCGTATCGTTTTGATTTTGATCCATTCACTGAAAAAACACTGTTAATGGAATACGAGTATGAGGGTCAGTGGTGGCCAGCTGCATGGTCATTGTCCTATGGCTTGGGCAGAGTCGTCTACCTGATGCCTGGACATAATCAGCCAAGTTTCCAGCACGAGGGATACCGTAAGCTACTGCTTCAGGCTGCTAAGTGGGCCGGACGCTTTCCAGGTTAAGTATAATCATTCATTCCAACCAGTGTGGGGGGAGCTGCGAACTTTATGCGGCTCCCCTTTTCAGGTTATACTATAGGTAATCACAGGTAGGGGAGGATATATTATGAGCGATTTGTTCAAAAAAGCCATCTCATTGGGGTGGGGCCTCACCGTTGTCAGCAAAGAAAAGGTGGAGAAAGCCGTCGAGGATCTTGTAAACCGTGGAGAACTTGCGCCCTCGGAATCCAAAGCGCTGGTCGATCGTCTGATCGAACGGGGGGCAGAGGAGCAGGGACAATTCAAAACCATGATCCGCGAGCAGGTTAGCCGCATTTTGCAGGAGCTGGAAGTACCTACCGAAAATGATGTCACAAGTTTGGAGCAGCGTGTGGCATTGTTGGAAAAAAAGGTAGCGGAGCTGGAAAAAGAAAAGGCGGCGCTTACGGGTTCGAGTGACGCTGAAGAAGCGAACCGGTTGGATTAAAATGGCCGTTCGCATGAAGCACGCCGGTCGTTACCGGGAAATTGCCATGGCGCTGGCGCGTCATGGCTTTGGCTATATGGTGGAAGAAATGGGACTGTTCCAGCTGCTATCCCTGCCCCGCAAGTGGCTAACGAGAGAAACCCCCGAGTCCAAAACCTTAGGTGAACGGATTCGGCTTGTGCTGGAGGACCTGGGGCCTGCATTCATCAAGCTTGGACAGTTGGCAAGTACACGTGCTGACCTGCTGCCAGAGCCTATTATTCGCGAACTGGTTAAGCTCCAGGATCAGGTACCGCCTTTTTCGCCTGACACGGCGCGTGGCATTCTGGAACAGGAGCTGGATACGTCATTAGAGGACATACTGGTTCGTTTTGACGATGATCCGCTGGCGGCTGCTTCGATCGGGCAAGTGCATCTGGGCAAGCTGCACAGCGGCGAAATGGTCGCGATTAAAATCCAGCGTCCAGGCGTTAATCGCATCATCCGACGGGATTTGGACATTTTACGGGAACTGACCGCAATGGCAGCCAAGCGCTGGGAATGGGTGGAGCGTTATCAGCTTCGCCAGATGGTGGAAGAGCTGGGGAGATCGCTCATTCAGGAGCTGGATTACAACCATGAAGCTCGTAACACGGAAAAGATTGCGCTCCAGTTTGAGCAGGACCCACATATCTATATTCCGAAAATATACTGGGACCATACTTCCTCACGTATATTGACCATGGAGTTTCTGGACGGAACTCACTTAGGGAGTCGTGAAGAGTTATTGCGCCGTGGTTATAACTTGAAAGAACTGGCGCAGCGGCTGGTCAACAGCATGCTGCATCAAATTTTTATAGAGGGCTTTTTTCATGCCGATCCCCATCCGGGGAATTTGCTCGTCCTGAATAATGGAAGCCTCGCTTATCTGGACTTTGGCATGGCGGGAAGGCTAAGCGAAGAAATGAAGAATCATCTCGCTTCTCTCATGATCGCCCTGATGCGCAAAAATACCGATGCTATGGTTCGCGCCATCGAACGACTAGGGCTGGTCGAACCGGATACTGACCTGAATGCACTGCGAGCCGATCTGGACAAAATACGCGAAGATTACGCGGACGTTCCTTTCTCACAGGTCAGCATTGGCGATGCCTTGAACGACCTGTTCGGCGCAGCACAGCGCCATCGGATTGGTTTGCCGTCAGACGTTCTGCTGCTGGGCAAGGCGCTGCTGACACTGGAAGGGGTCGTAGAGCATCTGGACCCTGATCTCAGCATTATTGCTTTGGCCGAGCCTTTTGGCAATAAGCTGCTGAAGGAACGCTTCAGCGGCCGCCGTATTCGGGGCAAGCTGTTGGGGGGTGCAACCGAGCTGGTGGAGACGCTGATGGAACTGCCGAGACAGACGAGGCATCTGGCCTCAATTATCAGCAAGGGTAAGCTTAAACTGGAAGTTACTGTACCAGAGCTGGAACAGCTTTTGCGCAAGCTGGATCAGATCAGCAATCGCCTGTCATTCAGTATTGTGCTGTTAGCATTCAGCATTATTATGGTCGGGCTGATTATCGGTTCATCGCTAAATCACCAGGCGACCATGCTGTGGAACGTACCTGCGATTGAAATTGGTTTTGTTGTAGCGCTCTTGATGGTTGCCTTTTTACTATATTCAATTTTTAAATCAGGAAGATTCTAGATATCGACAACAAAGGAGGCGTCATGGACACTCATAAGATGAACACTGTCTCAATGAATACTCTTCAAATTACAGATGTACCGTGGCACCGCCTGACTACTCCTTATGGTAGGGGCACGGACCTGCCGCATTTGATATCCAATAGGGAGTATGCAGCCATCGCTGATCTGATAGAGCATCAAGGTACATTGTGGCAGGTTACCCCATGGGCGCTACTATTCTTATTGCGGAATATGCATGCGAGAAGCCCGGAGGATATCACGCTGAGTGAGTTGGATTTGTACCATACGGTTGTTCAAGCATTGGACATGGAAAATCTACAAGCGGACTCACAGAAGTCTGTAGAATCCTTGACTATGCTGCTAGAAGAAAAATATTTATGGCCGGTAGACAGCGCTCCAGAAGATGATGAAGTGGAGTGGGAAGAGGAAGAAGCACGTGGCTATGATCCGGTAGCTTTTTGGAGCTATTATGTCTATAGCTGTCGGTTACTAAAGCAAGCGCTGCCTGATTTTGAGAGTTTGCTCCAGCGCTATGCGGACTCAGAGATTGCTGAATCCCTATCAGAGCTTGTGCAGAAATTACGAAAATTTTAAATATAAGAAAACGAATCAAACAAGCTATGATCGGAAACTAATCTTTTGCTAAGGAGTGATTTTAGTGGCAAAAAAATTAACGGATATACATCGAATACGTCTCCTAAGTCTCCTTCGTGATATTGGGTTTGAACCATCAAAAGTTACTATTGAGAACAAACAAGGGGAAACGGAGGTCATTGATTTAGAGTCTCCGTTACCCAAAGGGTTGCAAGCTGTTCTGAATTCCCGAGGTAGCCTGAGCAAGGAACAGTTGCTTGAGATCGAGGAGAGTGTTAAGCAATCCAGGGAGGATTGGGATTAGATGGGGTATTTATTTGATACGAATGCAGCTATTGCCCTTCATAGACTTGATACATCCTTGGATAAAGTAATACAACAAGCAGAGAAAGATAAAGAGAATATTTTCTTTTCTGTTATAACTCAGTCCGAGTTTATAGCTGGATTGTCCACTGAAACAGACTTAGGCTCGATACCTTTTCTTGGCGGGGAATTTATTGAAGTTAATTCAGAGATCGCAATTAAAGCGGGTCGTATCAGAAGAGAGCAAAAGGATAAGTTTGCAAGAAGGCTTAAGACCCCAGATGCTCTGATTCTTGCGACAGCTATTATAAACCAATTGGTATTGGTTACGGCGGATCAGGATCTACAGTTCGCAGAATCAGAGTATGAAGTTAAGGTGATAAACTTTAGTAGGTTGGAATCTTAGAATTACGAAAATTTTAAATATAAGAAAACGAATTAGATCAAGAAAACGTGCGATATTTCAAGTAAATAGACGTTTTCATTCTGTAAACAGCCTTTTAACTCATTCGTCTCTGCGAATCCCTTGCGTTATAATGATGGACTGGATGTAACGGAAGGGGTTCGTTTGAGAGAGACGAGCTGAATGATAGGAGAGCCTTAGCGTTTGACCGCTGGACGGATGCCCAAAGCAAGATCGGGTTGCGGGTCAAAATGCTGTTCTCTGTGAATATAGGAGGCTGGAACGAAACAGTATGAATCTTAGACAACAATGGTTCGGTAATATCCGGGCTGATATACTTGCGGGCATGACCGTGGCGCTGGCATTGATACCAGAGGCGATTGCCTTCTCCATCATTGCAGGTGTCAACCCTATGGTCGGACTGTATGCCTCCATCTCGATGGCGATTGTCATTTCTTTTGCAGGTGGACGTCCGGCGATGATCTCGGCAGCAACCGGGGCTGTAGCTGTAGTGGTTGTTGGTTTGGTCAAAGATTATGGCGTGGAGTATTTGTTTGCAGCTACCATTTTGGCTGGGATCATTCAGGTACTGCTGGGTGTTTTGAGAATTGGTCGCTTTATTAGCTTTATTTCACAGCCGGTCATGACCGGGTTTGTGAATGCGCTGGCGATCCTCGTCTTTATGGCACAGCTAACCCACTTTCATGGAGCCAATTGGATCATGTACGCGATGGTAGCGGGGACATTGCTCATTGTGTATATTTTACCGAGATTTGTGAAAAGCATTCCCGCCCCGTTGACAGCAATCATCATCATGACGATCATTACGTATGTTTTTGGATTGAATGTCAAAACGGTAGGGGATATCGGTACGCTGACCAGCTCGCTGCCTTCATTCCATTTGCCGCAAATTGAGTGGTCGTGGCACACGTTGCGGATATTGCTGCCATATTCCTTTACGATGGCGCTGGTTGGACTGCTGGAATCACTGCTGACAGCCAGTATTTTGGATGAAATGACCGAAACGAAAAGCAATAAAAACCGGGAAGCCCGTGGGCAAGGGATTGCCAACTTTGTAAATGGCTTTTTTGGGGGTATGGGTGGCTGTGCCATGATCGGACAATCCGTCATTAATGTAAGCTCAGGCGGAAGAGGACGACTGTCCACTTTCACGGCGGGGGTGTTCTTGGCTTTTCTGCTGCTTGTGCTTGGCGGTGTTGTAAAGGAAGTACCTATGGGCGCATTGGTGGGAGTCATGTTCATGGTGTGTATCGGAACCGTGGATTGGAAGTCGCTCCGAAACATCGCCAAGGTTCCCAAAGCAGATACGTTTATTATGGTGGTCACGGTCATCATCGTGGTGGCTACGCACGATTTGTCCAAGGGCGTGATCGTAGGCGTACTGTTGAGTGCCCTGCATTTTGGCTGGAAAATGGCTAAAATCCGTATCAGTGCGACTGAGGATCAGGAAGCAAAGGTGTACCATGTCAGAGGGCCGATGTTTTTCGCCTCAACGACTCATTTTGTCGATCATTTTGAACCTTCGGATGATCCGGAGCGCGTTGTAGTGGACTTTAGCCATTCACATGTGTGGGATCACTCGGCGGTTACTGCCATTGGCAAGGTGCTGCAAAAATACAGAAACGCAGGTAAATCTATTACCTTACAAGGGTTAAATGAGGAAAGTCGTTTAATTGTGGAAAAGCTCGGTGGTCCTGTAGTTACAGAGCCGATCGTGTGATGAATCGTATAGCATAAAGCAAAGCCTAAAATGGAATTCATCCATTTTGGGCTTTTTTTATTTATTTCTGAAATGAAATAACGGTTTTCTTTCTTAATCATAGATAAATATGACAAATTTTCAGCAAAGTATTGACGTAATAAATGGGCAGGAATACAATCATTGTTATTAAGCATAGCAAATACATAGGAATAATTGAAAATTGAAAGGTATGTACATATGAACTTAGACTGGGAGTTTATTGTAGAAAGCTTGCCGCTATATGGAGAAGCCATGTGGCTGACGTTGAAGATTGCCTTTTTTGCTATTCTGTTTTCATTAGTCGTCGGTTTGCTGTGTAGCATAGTGCTGTATTACAGGGTGAGAGGAATTAGTGGAATTATTGTAGCCTATATCGAGCTTTCCCGAAATACGCCGCTGCTTGTACAGTTATATTTTCTGTACTACGGGTTTACGAAGATAGGTCTGCATATGAGCGAAATGACGTGTGCTATTGTGGGCATGACCTTTTTGGGCGGGGGCTATATGACTGAGGCGTTCCGTGGTGGAATCGAAGCTGTGAGTAAAACCCAAACTGAATCCGGGCTGAGTCTCGGACTGTCCAAGATACAACTGGCAAGATATGTTATTTTTCCGCAGGCATTTGCCATCAGTATTCCGTCTTTGGGAGCCAATGCAATCTTTCTGCTCAAGGAAACTTCCATTGTGGGTGCCATTGCTTTACTAGATCTGATGAATGTGGCAAAGGACCTGATCGGTATGTACTACAAAACGACAGAATCGTTGATTCTGCTGGTATTGGCATATCTCGTTTTGCTTTTACCTTTGTCGATGCTGCTGACGTGGGTGGAAAGGAAGGTGCGATATGCTGAGTTCGGGGATTAATGTGCTTTTTGAGGGTTCGAATTTTGAGCGTCTGTTAGGGGGATTGCTGGTTACGCTGGAAATTGCATTACTCTCCATTATTATCGGTACGCTGCTAGGCATTTTGATGGGTCTGCTCCGCACTTTACAATCAAGACCAATTCGATTTGTGCTGAAATTTTATTTGGAGACATTTCGCATTATTCCGATTTTAGTGTGGTTGTATGTCGTGTATTTTGGATTTACGCCTTTGCTGAATGTGAATATCAGCGGGGAACTAACGGCCGTTATCGTATTCAGTCTGTGGGGAGCAGCCGAGATTGGTGACATCGTACGTGGTGCGCTGGAATCACTGCCTAAGCATCAGGTGGAATCCGGGCAGGCATTAGGGCTAACCTATTGGCAATTATACCGTCATGTGCTCATTCCCCAAGCGGTGCGCCGAATGCTTCCGGGTTCTATTAATCTGGCGACACGGATGATCAAAACCACGTCACTCGTGGTACTGATCGGTGTAGTGGAAGTGGTCAAGGTTGGGCAGCAGATTATTGAGCTTGGTGTAATCAAAGCGCCTTCGGCATCCTTTTGGGTGTATGGCTTTATTTTTATATTGTATTTTCTCGTATGTTATCCGTTATCCAGACTTTCCAAAAGATTTGAACGCAGATGGCAAAATTAGCAGGATGGGGTGGTGTCATGGAAGAGGCTGTGGAGGTTTTATTGGAAATTCGAGGGCTGGACAAAAGCTTCGGCGACCGAAAAGTGCTGCAGCAGATTAGTCTGGACGTAAGGAAAGGGGAAGTCGTGGTCATTCTCGGTCCTTCGGGATGTGGAAAAAGCACGCTTCTTCGGTGCCTCAATGGTCTGGAGCCAGTCCAGGGCGGAGATATCCGTTATAGAGGACAGGATTTGACAGATAAAAAGGTGAATTGGCGTGAGGTGCGGCAGCATATCGGAATGGTGTTCCAAAACTATGAGCTGTTTCCGCATATGACCGTCTTGGAAAATATATTGCTCGGTCCGCTTAAGGTTCAGCGGCGAAACAAGCAGGAGGCGCTTGCGCAAGCGGAGCAGCTATTGGAGCGAGTCGGTCTGCTGGATCGCAAGGATGCGTATCCGCGACAATTATCAGGCGGGCAAAAGCAACGGATTGCGATTGTGCGCGCCCTGTGTATGAATCCTGAAATTATGCTTTTTGATGAGGTCACCGCATCCTTGGACCCGGAAATGGTCAGAGAGGTGCTGGATGTCATGCGAGAGCTGGCCCAACAGGGGATGACGATGATTATCGTGACGCATGAGATGGGGTTTGCCAAGTCGGTAGGAGATCGTATCGTTTTTATGGATCAAGGACAGATATGTGAAATGACTACACCACAGCAATTTTTTACCCAACCGGAAACAGAGCGTGCCCAGCACTTTCTGGATATATTTCAGTACGAAACGATATGAGCATTTTGCATCAATCCCATGAGCGACTTCCAATCACGATATAGAGATCGAAATGTTTCTATTGGTCTCTATATTGCACCCGGAAGCGAAAGAAACCGAATGATGCAAAATGCTGACAAATAAGGGGATGAATACAGATGAGAAAAGGAATGAAGTTCACAACGTTATTACTGGCTTTTAGCTTGCTGATTGTCGGCTTGGCAGGATGTGCAGGGGCTGGCAATACCAACGGTAGTTCAGGCTCGGCTAAATTTGCTTCAATTGAGGACATTAAAAAGAATGGCAAGATTCGAATCGGTGTATTTGCGGATAAGCCGCCTTTTGGCTACGTAGATTCAGAAGGGAAAAATCAAGGCTTTGATGTGTATATTGCGAAACGATTTGCCAAAGACCTCTTGGGTGACGAGTCGAAGGTGGAGTTCGTTCTGGTGGATGCCGCCAGCCGGGTTGCCTATTTGGAATCCAACAAGGTAGATATCATTATGGCTAACTTTACTGTGACCGATGAACGTAAAGAAAAAGTCGATTTTGCTAACCCGTACATGAAATTATCCTTTGGCATTGTGTCACCCGACAGTGCTCCCATCACCACGATTGAACAATTGAAGGGCACGGATCAAAAGCTGATTGTTGCCAAGGGAACGACAGCAGAGACCTATTTTACGAAAAATTATCCTGACATCAAGCTGCTCAAATTCGATCAATACACCGAAATCTTCTCGGCTCTCAAAGACAAACGCGGTGCCGCCATTGCGAACGATAATACAGAGCTGATCGCTTGGGCCAAGGCCAATCCCGGCTTTACCGTAAGCATTCCAGCCTTCGGTGGTCAAGATACGATTGCCCCTGCAGTAGCGAAGGGAAATAAGGAACTGTTGGATTGGATCAACAACGAACTGGCTACGTTGGGTAAAGAAAATTTTGTCCATCAAGCCTATAAGGACACACTGACCTCCGTTTACGGAGAAGGCTTTACGGATCAATTGGTTGTGGAGGGCGGCAAGGTTAATTAATCATCGTATAAATTGCTATTAAGTATAAAAAAGCGTTGGGCTTGCTGTCCCGACGCTTCTTTCATATGGGCAAAGGGAGATTTGCAAGGTCTTAATCGAGATAATACTTCCCCAAAATCTCTTGCATGCTCGTAAATTTCATTATATAATTTTAAATGATTATGATTCTCATTATCATTTAAGTCTTTAGGCGCAGACTCCCAATATGAGCCTAAGTGAATAGGATGGTGCTTTACACATGGCTAAAACGGATGTGGCTACTGCCAGAAGACAGCTCAGCAGTCCGAACAAGGTAACGCGCAGACGGGCTTTAAGAACGATCAAAGCTGCGAAGCGCGCGAAGTAACAAGCTTCAAGTTAACTGCAAATGGCAATACCAGTGTCAAATTTTTTAGTCTCCTCGTTTTGATATTGCACCTGCCTTCCTGATGGTGGTACACAGGAAGGCAGGTGTCTTTTTTTATTTCTTTTGTGCAAACAGCCATTCAATCATATCCTGATTTTGTAAAGCAGGAACCCAGGAGAAGTGTCCTGTAGGTTTGATAATCCCTGCTTCGTATTCAGTGAAGTGAATGAGGTTTCCGTTCTGTGCTTTGATAGCAGCAACCATTTCTTCTGAGTTCTTAGGACTTACTGTCGTATCGTCCGCCGCATGGAAGGCCCAAATAGGAACGTTCTTCAATATTTCAACGTGTGCAGGGTCAACAGGGGCATACATGTTAACAGCTTTTTCATAGTTGGTCAGTCCGGCAATCGGTACGCCAGCAGCGAACAGATCAAGATTTTTTTCTAACAATCTCCATGTCCCATAGCTCCTTGAGAAATACCTACGATATAGATGCGGTTGGTGTCGATCGGATATTTCAAGGCCGTTTCACGTACCAAATCGGCAACAGCACTGTTGCGCGGTTCATCTGCCCAAATAAATTTATGCTCTAGGTCAATCGGGCTTTGAGGAGCGATGACGAAAGATGGGTGCTTGGCTTGCTGCTCAGGAGAAGCCCAAGTAACGGCCCCGGCATTCGCTAACAGGTTAACCCCGTTTCCGTCACCACGTTCGCCGTTGCCATGTAGAAACACAACCAGCGGATAGGTTTTGCCAGGTTCTACTTTAGGCTCAAACGTAAAGTAGTTCAGTTTGAAGCCGGCTTTATTTTCAAAAGTGTTTTTTTGAAAATCATCTACGATGGGTGTCACTTTATCGGTTGCTTTTACAGGCTGTGCAGTCGCTGGAACGACTGTTTTCTTCGAAGTTGCAATATCTTTCTTTTGGCTAATGTAATAGTTCAGCGGATTAATACGATTGACTGCGCTTGTCGAATCGTAAGTAAGGGTGCTTGCATTTTTATCCTGCGTGTCCAGCTCGATTACGACATATTTGCCATGAGTACTGCGGTTGGTGATGGCACCAGTATCATTGGTGTATACACCAGTCACAGTTCTGTCTGCGTATACATCATTAAGCACAGATTGAACCTGAAAACTGGAAGGGGACAGGGATGATCCGTCAATATTGGTGCTGTATTTCAGTACAACGGCAGAAACAACCTCACCCAGAGGCTGTACTTCAGTAAGCAGGGTTGCCTGTGGTGCTGGAACATCGGCTGCTGCGGCAGAGCTGGAGGATGGATAAAAGATCGTAAGCAGGAGCACGAAAGATAGTAGAACAAGGGCGAAACGTCTTTTTTGCATAAGATAATCTCCTTTGGCGTTTTTATAAAGCGCTTACTATATGCTCAGGATGCTTGACTGTATGCTGTAGAACTCATACAAATCAAAAAAAGGCAAACTCCGGGTACACAAGTGTACTCGGGTTTTGCCTTTTCAGTAACAATCCCAATTGAAGGATAGCATCCTCATTGGAATCTGACAAGTGAAAGCGCTACAATTTTGGATGTTTTTATAAAAAATTTTCCTTCTCAACCGGGATGAGATGGTATATAATCTCCTCAACTTAACACTGTTAACTTATATAACGACGTTAATAAGGGAGATGAAATCATGAACCAATATGATGTTATTGTCATTGGTGCTGGGCTGGGTGGTTTGTCTTGTGCAGCCAGACTTTCTGCGTTGGGTTACCGGACAGCTGTGTTTGAAAGTCATACTTTGGCTGGCGGCTTTGCTACTGAATTCACACGAAAGGGATATACCTTTGATGTCTCCTTGCACGGCGTCGGCGGACTCGAAGAAGGCAGCTTCGGTCGGATGTTAAAGGACTGCCACGTGGATCAGCAAATCGTTCCTCTCCGTAAAAAGCACCCTTACTCCATTCGCTGGGAAGGGCAGATCATTGATATCCCATCTGATGTGCAGGAGTATGTGCAACTCCTCAAAGGCGTGTTTCCTGCTGAGGTAGCAGCCATTGACAAGCTATTCGCAGGCATTCGCCGTTTTGAAACAGGCTTTACTGCTTTTTCTTCCCTTACTTCCTGGCGTAAGCTGGCGGGTCTGTTCAAAGCAGGTACCTTCTTCCGCTGGACGAAAATGACCACCTGGGAGGCTGTAAGTCAGTTTGGCTTGTCTGACCGATTCACGGAGTTCTTCACTGCACTCTGGCCCTATTATGGGCTGCCCCCGAAGCGGTTGGCGGCTTTGTACTTTTTTATTCCCTGGATCGGCTATCATCTGGAGGGGACGTACTACATTCAGGGAGGTGCACAGGCCTTGTCCAATGCGCTGGTCGAAGCTATTCAATCAGTTGGAGGAGAAGTTCACCTGCGCAGTCAGGTGTCTGAAATTATACTTGAACGCGGTAAAGCAGCTGGTGTACGTCTGAAAAAAGGGGATGTATATAAAGCCAACTGGGTTGTGTCTGGGATCAGTCCTCATCATACCTATGGTCGTCTGCTGGAGAGTCACAATGCCGCCCGTCGCGAGCTGGAGGCTGTAACCAGACTGGAAACTGGCACGTCTCTCACTCAACTGTACCTAGGGCTATCATGCGAGCCTCATGAGCTTGGGATCAGCGAAGAAGACTTAATCCTGTGTAACGAGCCGGATTCGGAGACGGATTATGAAGTCATGATGAGCGGCCAGTATATGAAAGGCAACTGGATGCTCACAAATTATAACGCCATGGACCCTACACTCAATGAAGCGGGAAAGGGTGTTATCGCTGTTACATTTTTGGACAGATTGGAGAACTGGCCTAGTGCACGTCCCGAATATAAAGCCAAAAAGAAAGCAGTAACACAGCAGATACTGGAATGTCTTGAACGGCTATATCCTGGTTTTAGCAGCAAGGTCGTGGTGACAGAGTTGGGCACACCACGCACCATGCAGCGGTATACTGCTAATCCCGGCGGAGCCGTTTATGGCTATGCACAAACGGTCCGGCAGTCCGGCATAAACAGACTGAAGCGCAAATCAGCAGTGAACCGCCTGTCATTGGTAGGAGCCTGGACACAGCCTGGGGGCGGGTTTCAAGGAGCTATGAACTCGGGTATAATGGAAGCTGATCGTATCGCCGCCAAACTGGGGAAGGCAGAAAGGGCAAGTATATCTACTCATGAAACATATCAAACGCCGAGAACGTGAAAGCAGTGAGATCCGCCGCAAAATCATTGAGGCCGCCCGCTCCCTCTTTTTGAACCAAGGGTATGCTGAAGTCTCCATGCGTAAAATTGCGGATCAGATCGAATATTCACCAACGACTATTTATCATTATTTCTCCAATAAGGAAGCGGTTGTTCGTGAACTGCTGTTAGAAGGGAATGCTTTGTTCCTGAAGGCTCTTCAGCAGCGCGTGGATGAAGCACAGGCAGCCGGACTGAACGCTCTGGACACACTGAAAACAGTGTCCGATGCTTATGTCCGTTTTGGTATGGCTAACCCCGAATACTACAACATCCTGTTTATCAGCAACCTTGAATCTGTAAGCTCGGTTACCCTTATAGACAGTGGGAGTTTTAAAGGGTTTGAGTTGCTTGAGGGCGGACTCAAAGCCGCTATGGAGGAAGGCTGCATCATTCAAGGAGATGAGCGCCTGATGGCTAGATCCGTATGGAGTATGCTGCACGGATTGACTTCTTTGCTCCTGAATTTTGAACTTCCTATGGCAAAATCAAATGATGAATTGATTTCATTTACTATAGATACTTTTATTCGGGGAATAAGCCGCTGATGAAGCGGCTTATTTTTTTATCCTTCTCCCCCTGTGTATGCAAGTCTGCATACGTCGACTCCAGTGTTAACGAAGTTCCAAATGTGAAAGCTGCTCAAGCACGGCTTCAATGCGACGTTTATCTTTTTTGAGCATCACGAGCTGTAAAGAGGCATGAAGCAGATTTGAGATGCTAGCCCAAGCGTCTGCTTCTAGAGTGGGCAGAAGATCGCGCTGAATCATGATATTCAGCGCCTCGGTTGCAATTTTCTGATGAAGCTCGCTACCGGATAGCCATTCAATCACCTGCTCATCTGTAGGACGAGAGTAGGCGAAAAGTACTGCCCAGCCATCAACCGGATGATTGACCTTATCCCGCATCCAGTCAATGACCTGGGGGGAATGAAAATGCTGTAACTGCCCGCTAACGGTGTATCCTTCTAATTTGCCATCCTTCGCCCTATGCTGTATCAGATCATTGTAAACTTTTGTAAGCCCTTCCTGCTCGTGCAGGCAGCGGGCGGATAGATAGGCACGTGTCGAGATAAATGCGGCCCTAGCATGTGTGTTATTTGAAGCGGGAGGTCTCCATGCTTGCGCGGTATCCGTGTCCGGCTCCCATAAGGAGCGAACCCAATCAGCAGCCCCAATACCTGCGGTCTCCCCAACGAAAAATGCCCATGTAGCGAATTGGGCTGGGTTACACTGAATGCGCTGCTCCCAGGCAAGAAAAATATCCTTTGGATCATAGGCCTGGAAAGCCTGCAGTACAGCAGGATGATCTACGCCGTGCATGGTGGTGTAATGGATCAGTGTCTCCAACGACCGGGCATCCTCCAGCTTCATCGTGCAGAACATATCCAACCAGCGTTGCCACAACTGCAGCGGCGGGCTGTCTAGTTGAATACCATGCTCGTCTAACACGTTAGACCAATCCCACAGCCATAACCCGTGCAAGGCAAGCATGTTTTCTATATAGGTAGGTAGACTTTCTGCAAGCAGCGTGAACTGGTCCAACTCATGCTCATAACAGAACACTGCTGGCTCTGTTGCGGATGTCGCTCTATCAAGCAGGATCGGATCACCAGCACCGTTATAGTTCAAAATAAGATATCGTTGTTCGTCCGCTGCTGAGTCGGTATCTTCTCCATAGGATGTAAAATAGCCAATATCCTCATAATTCCAGCCAAATTCTCCTGTAATATCGTCAAGGTTAGTCGGTTCTTGTTCAAGGTCATGGCTGCCTTCATATGAATACTCTGATTCATCGGCTACAATACAGTGTTGAGGGAGGCACCATAGCAAATGTAAGCTGCCACACCGCTTTAATAATTCAGACAGGGAGGCAGGCAAAGTGACCTGGAGCCGTTCCTCCAGCTCAGTCAGTTCCTCTTCGGAAATCCCCTTCGTGCATTGGTATGCCACGTCAGGCATTCCACCTTGTCTCAGACGATCAGCGATTTCTCCGAGCTTTTCTAAGATATGTGCAAAATGTACTGTCATTTGTATTCGTCCTCCTTTTACTCTACAACCTGGCAATGTTCTTTTTGCAGGAATGATAGAACTTCATCATGAAGTGCTATCGCTTTAGGTTCATAAATGATCGCCACTTCGCGTCCATATGCATAATTGAAAAGTACGTATCCGCCAAGAGACTGAAGAAAAGCCAAGCAGATATGCTCGTTTTCAATCCATAGATTTGAGTCAAAATGCTGTTTAAAACGCTGAGCCAATAACTGTATAGATGCTGGAGCTACTTGCAAGGCTTGATCGTTCGGATTGGCTGAACCGTAAGCTTCCGCCGTCTCCGGTGGATTAAATTGTAGAAATGTTGCAACTCTATCCAGACTGACAGGCTCGAAATAACGGGGGAATGGCTCTGTTTTTCCGAATTCATCCCGTAGTATATGCTCCAGCGTATCTGTAAATGGGGTTTGAACATCTAATGGCTTCATAGTAATGACCTCGGAATGTCGCGGTAGCCAAAGCAAGCCTTCGAGCTGAGGATGCACCGCTAGGAAATCACCATCTATGGAGCTGCTGATGACCACGCACTCGCCCAGCTGTTGCGCGGTAATCGGACAGTTATCATCATGCGTCCACAGTTCGTAATCCGCATAGGCTTGCAATAGTAGAGGATCAGGTCGTTCAATCACCAGCAGACCGCAATAGGTACCTGGCCCGTATTGGGTGAGAAATGAAGCATAGGGAATTGGTAAAGTTATGCCATAGGTATGTTCGAAATTTGTCAGTTCATCGGCAGCTACTGGCGTGTGTTGTGTGGAAACCCAATACATGTAGAATACACCTGCTTTCTGGCACTCTATCTATAGGGATGGAGTCCAAATGTAAATGAGAGATATGCTATAATCAGGAAATAAAATAGTTAAATATTAGTCTATCTCAATTATGTAAGAACTACAATTTGTGAGGGTACGAAAGGGGAACACATCGTATGACATCGGGGGTACAGGCCTACATAGATCCAATTTTTGAAGAGATTGACCAGAGATACGCTTCTGAGCAAAAGCGCATCGCGGAATTCAAGAACAAAAGCGTCCTTCACGAAGGGATTCATGAATACTTAAAAGTTACCTGTAAGAGAGATGGGGTATGGGTCGATACCTACGAACCGTTTGATTGGGATCATCGTAGACCAGACACAAAAATTCCTGGTTTTACGGAGGAAGTGACGCTCCAGCAGGTGCAGGATAAATGGATGCCAGTGTTCAAAGAACGGATAGCGGCTCTGTATAAATCGGAAGAATTTGGTCCTATGTTTTTTCGTTATCGGCTGGAATTTCATCTGGAGGTGGTCTTTGAGAATAAGGCCAATCATTTTAAATTCTCGCTCCTGAACGAAGATAAGCGGCAGCACCTGTTAGCCTCTATTGAACGGTTTGTGGAGCAGAAGCTCAATCCTGCCAGTAGAGCTATGCCAAAGGAAGAGGACGATTTTTTCTTAGTAAGGCACTTGCTTGATCCTCATTTGTACCCTGTAGACGCCCAGCGGGTGAATGAACTGCTGAATCGAATGGATGCAAAAGTGCAGGTCAGCCGCAAGCGAGAAGAAGCATGGAGGCATCAGCTGAGCAGAGGCTTAATGCATTGGGCTGAAGATGAATTTTTGGCTAAGTATACAGATCAGGGAAAAAGTTACGGGCTTGATTATACGGTGAGACCCGATATTCTTCCTTCAGATATTCCCGCCCCGGTTATGGAGATGTTCCTGCTGACCGCGATGCGAGTGGGTCTGACCGATGCCGATGCACGGCAGAAGTATTTGGAGATTGCTGCACAATTGGGTTCAGAGCAGGCTGTTCAGTGGCTTAAGAGCGGATCAGGCAGCATTCCAGCGTCATATACAAGCGAGCGTGTCACCTGCCAAGCGAATGATATTTTGCAAACACTAGAGGTTCAGATTCGTTCTGAGGAAGAAGAGAGCTACAGAGAAGCACTCATATATCTATGTGATATATTACGGAAAGGCTTTACTAAGGAATATGGGATGAAGTTTAAAAGCAAAGTGAAAAACTATCTACCCGTACCCAAGTTGGCCAAATCTGCATTACATCGTTTCTTTGCCAATGCACTTGAATACCCTTCGCTGCTTCCGTTGCTGGCGGAATATGCCGAGAACGTGATGGAAGAATTCAAGTGGTACAACGATGTAGAGCCGGGGGAGAAGTCGGCGATGCCAGGAACCTATGCGGTGATGGGATTAGGACTTAAAGGAACGGAGTATTTTTCGCTGGTAAATCGTTATATGAAGCTGGTAGACAGTGAACATCAGTCGGTACAGGACGGTTACGCCGCTGTATTTGCTGAGGCGCATGGACTGACACCGGATACGATCCCCGTTTGGGCGAGGATTCTTTTGGCAGGTAATGATTCCGCCAAACCACTAAAATCGGCTGGCATTGAAAGTGTAGAGCAGGCACAGGCGTTAGTAGATGTGCTTCTACAACTGGAAGACTACGAACAAGAGATGCTCGTTTATCGTATATGGGGTGGCGCGAAGAAACTAAAAAACAGCCTGAAGCAGGCTGTCCCTGAGGTAAAAGAGTTACTGGAGCCGCTTATTCCATAAAAGCATCGTATTCTTGATCATATCGCAGTCCCTGCGCAATGTGTTGAATATCTGGCTCGCTTCCACTGCGGCGTAGCACTTCAATAACATCCTGTACAGTCGCTATTTCCAGCCAAGATTGCACGTGATGGTCTGGGAAACGGCCTGGATCAGTGCTTCTAGGCTGTCAAAAGTTTGTATACTCATGTTTGGTAATGCTCTCCCTTAGACGCTTGTTTATGCTGTAGCTTTTGTAATATTTTTAAAATGGCCTGGCGATTTTTGGCATCCTTAATGTATTTGGGAATGGAATGGGAAGCCGTACGCATCATACCGGATGAGGGTTTTTCTCGCAACTCGGCAGAGATATAGGAGAGCAGGTAATTCAGGTGTATCCGGTTAAGAGCCCAGACTGGTTTCCCCCGATAGTAATCAAGGAAGTACAGCTGGAGCTGGAAAATAGGATCTTTTCCATTTTGGATCACGTCCGTATGCCATTCACGTGACTGCATACGATGCACCGGAACCTGATTACGTGTTTCGCAATGCGGACAGTGTATATTTGTATTTTTGTGAGTAACCGTTCGGTCATCATGAATTTCGATATTAAAATATCGTTCACAATGGCTGCATACGCTGCGTGCATAGAATTTATACGATTCTGGCTGCTGAAATGTGTAGTAACAATGAGAGCAACGAACAACGTAATAACAGTCTTCCTTTGATTTGGAAATAGAAGCTTGACTCTGACAGCGAGGGCAGTGGACAGCTACCTGTTCTCCCCTCCAGATCACGGCGGCAAAGTCATATTTATATCCATATTCATCTTTGAAGCGTTTTTGCTCCATGTTCGTTCCTCCTTTTCGGAAAGAGCGTAAAAACGTACTTTTTATTATCATATGTTATAATATTCCTTAACAACAGAATGGCTTAGATGGGCGGTCGGCTAGTTTCCTGTGAAGGAGGTGAGGGTCCTGATTCTTTCCTTCCATAAAAAGAAATAGACCGCCCGTGGTAGGAACCGGTCTATTTCATGTACCGTAAACTTGCAGCCACCGCCCTTAAAAGCGGCTGTTGCCAAAGAGTGGGGATGTTGACGCATCTTCACTCTTTTTTAGAATATACATCTTATTCCCATTTTAACACTTGAAAAGGGCCTTTTCAATGTGCCGAAGCGTGGAAATAGGATTACGTAGTGCAAAGGAGAATGGGTATATGAGCATTTTTACAGGTTTGCAGCGTCCGCAATTCCAGGCCTACTATGATAAGGAATTTCTTATAGAGCATCGTTTTGAAAACGGTCGAGGGTTTCCGCCTTCCTATATAGATTACGTCAAGACTCTTGGCTACGGGCGGTTATGTGGCGTATGGAACATCCATATTCCTCTCGGGGATCATCCGGATTCATGGCTTCATCGTTACCATGACTGGCGAGCTTGGTTTGATGATGTACTGGAATCGGAGGAGGTCTTACAAGAAGCGGCGTTGGAGCCAGATGGTTTCCCGCAATTATTGGAACATGCCGTTCCCTTCGCTTCCAGTGAAGAGGATGACCTGCTGGTCTGGGATATTCAATCGCCTGATAAACGGGGGGAATTCCCGATTTATGCTTTGAATCTGCGCACATTGGGCAACTTTCGATATGCAGCCCCGGATTTGTATAGCTTCGTCGAAGCGCTGCTGGATGGGGAGCGTGTAAAGTCGATTTTGGGAACACATCGTACACCATTCCCTTATACATTTGTACCCTTTTAGATCGTTAAAGAGCCACCCTAGTTTTCGAAGTCTAAGGTGGCTCTTTGCGTTGCTATTCTTCTAGCTTTTATGTTTGGGCTAAATATTGCTGTACCAGTTCATATCCAGCCACGCCCATTACAGGATATTGATTATATTCTTTTAGTTCCAGGTTGCGTACATATTCATCTCCGTAATACAGATGGCCCGCGCAATTAAAATATTTTAGCTGCTGTTGTTCCTCAGATAGAGGGCGATGATCGATAATGGGCCATACCCCCTTTGTCAGATTTTGGGTGGCAGTGAATATAACCTCGAACCTGCCCCGGTAATCTGTGAATGAGAGATATGTAGCTTCACCCTCGTACGCTGGATTCTGACCTATGGATAGAACACCAAAGGA
The DNA here is from genome assembly GCF_015710975.1 of Paenibacillus polymyxa. Classification (NCBI taxonomy): domain Bacteria; kingdom Bacillati; phylum Bacillota; class Bacilli; order Caryophanales; family Paenibacillaceae; genus Paenibacillus; species Paenibacillus polymyxa. Next base: position 2,296,977 of record NZ_CP049783.1, read on the forward strand.
GAACGCTTTTTTGAATCGACCATACAGCGCGCAGATCACCTGACATACCGCAAATCGGCCGTCATGCATGGGGATAACAAAAATATCGCCTTCCTGATGTTTGATTCTTTTGAATACCATCGTCAGGCCAGCTCTTCCTGAAGAATCTCAGTTTTTAGACCTTTAGCGCTGGTAATTGTAATGCTAATCGCATCAAAACCGTTTCGCTTGGCCTCTTCAAAATCACACCGTTCGCCGCTGATCAGCTCCAGCTGCCCGTTCTCATCCACATCATCTGCAAATTCGTCATCCCAATCAACATTATAAAAAGCAGTCACGGTCACCTCAAAGGTATCTTCACCATCATCGTCCAGATAAGGCAGCAGGGGGGTGCGATTGTTCTGCTGTTCCTCCGTATATACTTCACACAGCAGTGCATCGTAGCCATGGCGGGTTCCATCAAAAATGACGATCTGCTCACCTGTGACCACATCTTCTGCAATAATGAGCTGGGGTGCAAACTCCGTTACAGCAATCAGCTCATCCATGAATTCTCCATAATAAAAAATGTGGAATTTCGTATTTCCGGCCTGTGAACGGAGCTTACCTGTCCATTCCTGCTCGACCCATGCCTCCGGGTTTTCGGGCACAACCCAACCATCCAAATAAGCGGGTCCTAATTTAACATGATGTGTTTCTGTCATCCGTAGCGCCTTCCTTTCTTTTCATTCATTATGACATGGACAGGGTCACGATTTTGTTGTCCTCGTCAACATCTACCTTCACGTTCACTCCCAGCTTGTCCTTAAACAGCTTACTGATATTGATATAGTTATCCTTTACCGCACGGCTTGAATTACCAGTGGTGCGAGTCATCCCAGCGGTGATGATGGAGCGAACATAGGTTTTGTCGAGCTTGGCTTCAGGATTGTAAGTATAAATAACCTGCTCTTGTTGATTGTAATAATGGGTTAACTCCGTATAGTCGTTGGCGTTCTCATACTGTTTTTCCTCACGCACATAATCGGGATGGTCCATGGTGTAGTGGATTCCCCCGTCCAGAAAAGGATTTTCTTTGGAGGGCTTGAGTTCATACTGTCCATAGGCTAGTTGAAACAGATACTCTATGCCTGAGCCCTCTGCCTGATAGTAGAGCTGACGATGGTCCCCATTTTTATCTATTGCGGTATAGCTGCTGATTAAAGGCCAGGCATCGTACTTTTTACCCTTTACCTCAACGGCAACCTTATAATGTACGAGCACCTTTTCATTTTGGAATAACCCAAAGCTGCTCATAATGAAATACGCAGGCACACATATAATTCCGATAATCAATATGAATATAAATATTCTTACACGCATGAGTAGAGTAATTCTCCTTTGGTTGTCGATTATGTGGACAGCTCTCGTTGGGCAGAAGCGCCGAATTCCTCATGTTGCAATAATTGCTTCAGCGCATGTTGTGCAAAAGGGTTGGCTTTATGTGCGCGAAGCAGTGCAAAAGCGGCCCCCTTGACTAAGATATATGTATCACTGCAGATTATGTCCAAAGCTAAACGTAGCTCTGCTTCTGAACAAGGCATCCATGCCAAAGTTTGTAAAGCTGCGTTTTGCACATCATCATCTTCATCAGGCTTGCACAGCAGCTCGCGAATTCCTCGCATGATCATCGGCTGCTGGCTCTGATCTGCATATAGTCCGATGACCTTCAGCGCTTCTATACGAAGCAGATCCTCCTCGGATGATTGCTGCGCAAGCTGCAAAAGTAATGCGGTGGTGTCCTCCACAGGCTGGGGGATCGCTGTTAATTCGCGTAGTGATACCAATCGATCTTCATACGATAGTGTAGGGAAAATAGATAAAAATGTCTTTCCCTCATCATCGGTTTGTATGGACATATACCCTCCTTATTTCTTAGCCAGATTACTTTTGGCATTGTGTATTACCTACTCTTATGTCTGTAGTTCGATAAAGCCTCTTCCGTTCCGCCCCCCTCCAGCAGCACCATAATCGCATAGGAGATTGTATCAATCCAATCGTCAAGGGTACTAATCTGCTCTGCGGTCAGCAGGTGATTCCGTTGCAGCATACTATCAGGATACAACGCCCATGCCCGTGTATATTGGCAAATTCCCCACAGAGCGGCTATAAGCTCCCGTTCTACGGACGGTTTCTCCAACTCATCTGCCAGAACTTCAATGATAGTCATGAGCTCATGAAAATTATCCTCGATCAGTTCGCCTTGAAAGGGACGAAGCATCCCTAAAAATCCGCTTCGCATTTTGGGATGCTCCAGATCATCATGAATAAAAGAATGACAGTGCAACAGCTCACGGGCTTCTTGTTTATTCATGAAGTTCCGTAATCTCTGCACGGATACCTCTGCACAGAAAGCTGCCTGACAGCCCTGACAAGGCATCGATGTCAACGACCATGTCAGCTTCTTCATAGCGGAAATCGAGCTGCAAGATGATATTTTCTGTTTCTACAGGGGTTAATACATGCTCTTTGGTCTCCAGAAATGTAAAGGTCACTGCATAGCGTGGAATGTCCTGGACTGGAGCTTCAGGGATCACTGGTGCCTCAGCCGAAGGTTCCAGATCCGGTGATTTAGGAACCAGCACGCTAGCGGGGGATAGCTCAATTGTCAGTGTAATCTGGTCTTTCGTCATATTGGCAGCCGTGATTCGGTCATAGTGGAAAGGTGGGAAATAGCCGAGCTTTTCGACAATGCTGTCTGCACCTTGAATAGAAACGGTTGGAGAGAAAGCCAGTTCCAGTCCGATAGACCCTGTCAGTTGGTCTTCATATTCTGGATTGATACGGATATGGACCTTTTCCGGCTCTACCTTCAACATCGTACCTATAAAATACTGTTTGCCATGGATCAGAACAACATCATGCGGAACGAACGGTAGAGCTCCTCCCGCTTGATAATGAATGAGATATTCGTTTTCTTTTTTTTCAGCCTTTTGAACTTGAATTTGCATAAATTGCAGCCTCCTAGGGTTAATGCGATGACGGATTGTTTAAGTGTGTGGTAAAGGATACGGAGTCCACGATTGAAAAACATACTTCATATCCGGGGTATCCTTTTCGAGCATAAATGGGAGAATATCCATAATAGCCCTTGCTTTACTGCCAGCATAAAAGTTGCAGGAGCTATGTAACAGTTTGTTTGCCTTTATTAACTGGCTGAGCTGCAGCATAACGTTTTCCACGCTTGTTCGGTCAATACGTTCATAAACGTCCTGACGGATCGAAATGAGCATGCCGCAATTATTGGAAGATCGGGACATGGTGTCATTGGACAAAAGAATGTACACTTCCGGCGTGGTATCTTTGTTATAGGACGATTTGATACTAGGAGCCTCTATAACCAGCATCAAAGGAGTCATTTCATCATCGGTTACAATGCGGAGCAGCTCCTGCTCGTCCCAGCGGATCTTGCCGTGTTTGGCTTTCTTCGATTGATAGACAGACACACGGGTATTGCGGATTCCTGATATATTCAAGAGCGCTTCAAAACAATCGAACAAGTTAGTAAAGCACTCTTCGGCAAACAAAGTGTGCTTCTCCGACAAGGAACCTGTCATTATGAAATTATAATGTAGGTTGTTAACCACAAGCATCCACCCTTTATTCATGAATTACCAATTATCCTACCATAATATATGACACGGTGATTGAATTCACCTTTTGCGGGATTCGTTAAAATCGTTTGGAAACCAGTTCAACTTCGCGTATACTAGGAAAGTCATATATGGAACGGCCTGAGCCGCCTTGCGGCCGTATGTTGAGTTACATGAACAGATTCAACGATAACGGATATGCTCCCTTCCTGAAAAGGGGAGAATGAGAACCGATACAAAAATGGGAATTCTGAACTATGGAACGATAGATGTCATATGGCACATGAACCTATTTTACGTGACACATATTGAATACAGATAAGGGAAGTGAATACAACTTGAAGAATTTTACAGCATTAGGCGTGGAGCAACATTGGGTAGAAGCCTTGAAAGAGCAAGGCATCTCAGCGCCAACACCTGTACAACAGGAGTCCATTCCACTGTTGATGGAAGGTCAGGATGTGATTGCCGAGGCACATACGGGCACGGGGAAGACGCTTGCGTTTTTACTGCCGATTCTACAAAAGCTGAATTTGGACAAGCGGCATCCGCAGGCGCTCGTGATTGCACCTACGCGTGAATTGGCGCTCCAGATTACAGAGGAAGCAAAATGCTTGGCTGCTGCGGAACCGAGTTTATCTCTGCTAGCTGTTTACGGAGGACAGGACGTGGAGCGTCAGCTTCGTAAACTAAAAGGTGGCGCACAACTGATTATTGGTACACCTGGGCGACTATTGGATCACCTGAGACGTGGCACGCTTGATTTAGGCGGCATTAAAATGCTGGTCCTGGATGAGGCTGACCAAATGTTACACATGGGCTTCTTGAACGATGTGGAAACGATTCTTCAGGAGGTTCCTTACCGGAGACAAACCATGCTGTTTTCCGCTACGATGCCAGCTGGTATTCGCAAGCTGGCTCGTGTCTATATGAACGAACCCGTTGATGTCAAAGTGAAATCGGCTTCTTCCGTTCCAGTGAGCCAAATCCGTCAGGTCGTTGTACAAACAACAGACCGTGGTAAGCAACAGGCATTGGTAGATATGCTGAATACGGATCGTCCGTATTTGGCTGTTATTTTCTGCCGTACTAAGCGTCGGGCTTCTAAACTGAATGAGGAGCTCCAGGAGATGGGGTTCGAGAGCGGTGAGCTGCACGGGGACTTGTCCCAGAACAAGCGGGAGCAAGTGATGAAGGCGTTCCGTGAAGCGAAACTTCAATTGCTCGTAGCGACAGATGTAGCCGCACGCGGCCTCGATGTAGAAGGCGTCACGCATGTCTTCAACTATGACATGCCGCAGGATGCCGAAAGCTACATCCACCGCATCGGACGTACCGGTCGTGCCGGAGGCAAAGGCGTTGCGGTGACGCTCGCCACGCCAAGGGATGTTCCTGAGCTTCGGAACATCCAAAGAGTTGCTGGTGTCACATTCACCAGCAGTGAGGGCGGCGGGCAGCGTAGACCTGCTCCCGATACGGCTGAGCGGCAGGGTAGAAATGACCGCTCAGGCAGAAACGACCGCCGTTCCTTTGGCGGCAACGATGCTGGCGGCGGACGCCGCAGCGGCCGCGAACAGGCGGGTCGTCGTGACGGTGCAAGCGGCGAGCGTCGCTCCAACCGCAGTAGCAGTGAACGTGGCGGATATGACCGCAGTAGCGGCCGTTCTGTACGCGAAGGTCAAGGCCGCTCGGCAGGCCAAAGCAGCGGACGTGGCGGATATGACCGTAGCAGCGGCGGTTCCGCACGCGGAGGCCAAGGCCGCTCCGCAGAGCAAAGCAGCGGACGTGGCGGATATGACCGTAGCAGCGGCGGTTCTGCACGCGGAGGTCAAGGTCGTTCGGCAGGCCAAAGCAGCGGACGTAGCGGATATGACCGTAGCAGCGGCGGTTCCGCACGCGGAGGCCAAGGTGGACGCGGTGGACAAGCCAAAGGCGGTCCGCGTGGTGGTCAAGGTCAAGGAGGCCGACGCGGTCGGTCCAGGTAGATAAAATGGGGGTATTCTCATAGAATGCTCCACTATGGTTATCATAATAGCCCCGGGGAGGCTCATCTTCCGGGGCTATTGTAATCTTCAACTATGCCGCTGCAAGAACAGCATCATAAGATAAAGAGCAACCAAAGATGCCCTGAGATAACCGAATAGCGGTCAGGACATTTTTTAAAAGATAATTTGGAGGGGTTATACATCATGCAGGAACAGGATATGGGCAAGCGTGCCATGGTCTCAGCATGGATCAGCCTGATCAGCAACATCCTCTTAACCGGCATCAAAATAATCGCAGGACTCATGTTCAACAGTAAGGTGCTGGTGGCCGATGGTGTGCATAACGCCGGGGACGTCATTGCTTCTGCAACGGCACTGGGAGCGATGAGAATATCCAGCCAGCCGCCGGATGAGGATCATCCTTATGGTCATGGCAAGGCAGAAGTAATTGGTGCTAGTGTAGTGGCGGTCATACTGTTCGGGGCAGGCATATTTATCGGCTATCATTCCATTGCCGCACTGTTCGAACCGATGCCACAGGAGCATATACTGGCATTGGTGGCCGCCATTATTTCCTTGCTCTGGAAACAGTGGCTGTATATCTACACGATTCGTATTGGCAGAGCGGCCAATAGTCAGGGTCTCATTGCGACGGCAAAAGATCACCTGGCTGATGTGTATGCCTCGGGAGCGGCTGTCTTGGGGATCGGATTAGGACTGATCGGGGAACATTGGGATATTCCGATTTTATCTTACGGCGACCCCATTGCGGGGTTCGTAGTGGCGTTGCTGGTTCTGAAATTGGCGTGGGAAATGGGTCGCGAATCCATAGATGTGCTCATGGAGAAGGCCATTGCAACCGAGGAAATCGAAAGCTACGCAGCAGCGGCACTGAGTGTAGTCGAGGTTCAGCGTATTGATCGTATCCGTGCCCGTGAGCATGGTCATTATATTATCGTTGATATCCGAGCTTCAGTGGATGCCTCTTTGACGATTCAGCAGGGACACGATATTATCCGGCTGATCAAGAGGGCCGTCATGAAGCAGGAGCCGCGGGTTTATGAGGTGCTTGTCCATTTGAATCCGTGGTATGCAGACGACCTCCATGCTGTAAAATCAACACAAAAAGACCCTGAAGATAAGGTATAACCGATACGAATAACGCCCCTAGAACATACGACGCGAATTGACAGATAACTTGCCGGAAGGGTATGCTTTTAAAAGCCGAACGATGATGAATAAAAGCGAGGTTACCCGAAAATATGCGAAAATTTTTAAAATGGCTAGGTATTTCTGTGACTGCTGCAGTCCTTTTAGTGGGCGGATATTATGCTTATTCTATATATCATTTTACGAACCAAATTTCGGTTGCTTCCGGACAGGATTCGAAATTTAAACCGCAAACCCAAACTTCAACCAATGTACAACCTGTAGAGGTATCACTCCCACCGGAATGGGATGGAACAGAAAGAGTAAATATTCTGCTGCTTGGCGGAGATTCCCGTGGAGAAGATTCAGGGCGTTCTGACTCGGTTATGGTTGCTTCTGTTGATCCGGTTACGAAAAAGGCCACACTTATGTCGATTCTTCGTGATACGTATGTCAAGATCCCGGGTCATGGGCAAAGTCGATTGAATGCTGCCTTTTCCTACGGTGGGCCGGATTTGACCAGACAGACTGTGAGCGACCTTCTGGGCATACCGATTCAATATTATGTATATACTGATTTTAATGGTTTCATTGCACTGGTTGACTCTGTAGGTGGTATTGACCTGGATGTCGAAAAAGATATGCATTACACGTCCAAGGCAGACAAACACCAGTTTGATATTGACTTGAAAAAGGGAATGCAGCACATGGACGGTAAAACAGCCTTGCAATATGTACGTTTCCGTCATGATGCGACTTCGGATTTTACACGTACGGAGCGACAGCGCAAATTCATTACCGAACTGGGCAGTAAAATACAATCGACCTCGTCGCTCATTAAACTGCCAAGTATTTTAAATAGCATTTCTCCTTATATTGAAACGAATCTGAGTACAACGGAAATGCTGCAGTTGGCTTCATTGGGTTTTAATATCGATGCTAAAACAGTAGCGAAGCAGCAAATCCCGCCAAATGAACTGGTGCGCGGGGAAACCATCAAGGGTGCACAGGTGTTGGGTGTGGATGAGCGGAAGCTCAAGCGGTTCATACAGAATCTTTTTGATCAAGAAAACAAACCTGTGACTACGACAGTGGAGGCTGCCACCACGACAAATGATACTCCATAACCATTCAAAGCAAGCGAAGTTCGTACAATAACGTACAACTTTGTTTGCTTTTGTGTTTATTTGGGTATAACCTTGTATATTTTGTTCCAAAAATATATCGTAATTATGAAGAACGTATACTCATCTGTCTAAAGAGAAGGGGAATGTCATGTGGAAATAACTCCGGCATGGAAAGACCGGTTTAAGAAGTTTTTTCTGAACAACAAGTTTGTGTTATTCCTGTTGGTACTGCTGCTGATCGGCTTGAATATCTTAGTGCTTACCAAAATTTCATACATATTTACCCCTGTCATCGTGCTGCTGAAAACGATTATTCTCCCTGTCATTTTGTCCGGTGTATTGTACTATCTGCTCAATCCGTTGGTAGATGTACTGGAGCGGAATAAGGTAAAGCGAGTATACTCCATTGTTGTTCTGTTTTTGCTCATTATAGGGATTATCGCTATTGTGGTTACGTCGGTGGTACCTGTGATCCGTGATCAGATACAGGGCCTTATCCAAAATGTCCCTGCTTATACCGAGCAAGTCAAACAACAGTTTGAGCGACTGATTGGCAGTAACTTTGTGAACCAGTTCCAGAACACCATTCAAATAGATCCATCTGAACTGGCCTCCAAAGCTTCTGAAAAGTTATCTGGCTTTATCAATAATGCATGGACGGGGGTGGGAAGCTTTTTGGGTGTGATTACGGAAACTGTGCTTGCGATCGCTACGGTTCCGTTCATTCTGTTCTATTTGCTGAAAGATGGACACAAGCTGCCGCAGTGGATTCTAAAAATGCTTCCACCTATGTTTCGTAAAGAGACAGATCGTATCATGACCGAAATGAATCATCAGGTCAGCTCGTACATTCGTGGACAAATTATTGTTAGCTTCTGTATTGGAGTGCTGCTATATATAGGTTATCTGATTATTGGATTGGACTACTCTTTGACGCTTGCGGTCATTGCGTCTTTTACGAGCGTGGTTCCCTACTTAGGTCCTGTCATTGCCATTACACCCGCGTTAATCGTAGCTATAGTTACCTCACCGATCATGCTGCTCAAAATGGTTATCGTATGGACAGTTGTCCAGCTTATTGAGGGTAAATTTATTTCACCACAAATTATGGGTAAATCTCTTCGAGTACATCCGATTACGATTATCTTTGTTATTTTGACAGCAGGCAATTTGTTTGGTGTGGTAGGGATTGTACTGGCTGTTCCAGGTTATGCCGTCTTGAAGGTCATCGTGACCCATCTGTTTAGTTTCTTTCAAAAGCGTTCACATCTTTATGAAGCAGATAAAGTAAAGTAAAAAGCAGTCTCTATGAAAAGTAAACATGACTAATGGGGCGCGTTAAATCTACTATTTTGCCCCTCTTGGTTAACTGTGGCTTTACGTGCTATACTTAATGCCTATTCTTATTCCACAATAGAAAGGTCAGACTTTTTATGATAAAACTCAGCATTCTTGACCAATCTCCGGTATCGGAAGGCATGACGCATGCACAAGCATTACAAAAGACTGCTGAGCTTGCTATAGAGGCGGAACGCTTGGGTTATCATCGCTTTTGGGTATCCGAGCATCATGCTGCCTCTAATCTTGCAGGGTCAAGCCCCGAGGTATTGATTTCACACCTGGCTGCTCGTACCCAGACGATTCGGGTAGGGTCGGGCGGTGTGATGCTGCCCCATTACAGCGCTTATAAAGTAGCGGAAAACTTCCGGGTACTGGAGGGATTGTATCCGGGGCGCATTGATCTGGGTCTGGGGCGAGCGCCCGGAGGAATGCCGATTGCTACCAGAGCTTTGCAGGAGGGGAAAATGCGGGGCGGCATTGATCTGTACCCCGAGCAGCTGGATGATCTGCTAGCCTACTTGCACGATAGCACAGGCAGCCAGCATCGCTTCGGTTCGCTACAGGCGATGCCGCTCGTAGAGACTGTGCCGGAAATGTGGCTGCTTGGCTCTAGCGGTGATAGCGCGGGTCTGGCCGCCGAGCGTGGCGTAGGCTTTGCGTTCGCGCAGTTTATTAATGGTGAAGGCGGCACAGGTGCTATGAAGGGATATCAGGAAAACTTCCAGCCTTCCCAGCATAGTGACCAACCGCGTTCGCTTGTCTCCGTATTTGCGATCTGTGCGGATACTGATGAGGAGGCCAATCGTTTGGCATCCAGCATGGACTTGTCCCTGGTGCTTTTGGAACAGGGAACGCGTTCTGCAGGAACACCTTCCGTCGAAAAGGCGCTTGCGTATCCGTATACGCCATATGACCGGATGCGCATTCGTGAGAATCGCAAGCGTATGGTGGTTGGTTCACCCGCACAGGTCAAGCGTCAGCTTGAGCAATTATCCAAGGACTATAATGCGCAGGAGATCATGGTTGCGAGCATTATTCACGACTTCGATGCCAAAATGAAATCTATACGTCTCATGGCTGAAGCATTTGGACTGTCCTCTGTACAGGCTTAATGCGAATGGCCAGAATCAGAAGATCACAGCTTGAGGGCTGTGATCTTTTTTTGTGAGTTAACACTTGATAATGATTATCAATATCTTTATTATATAAAGATAGAATGAAGTTTTGATGAATGTCGTGCGTTAAGCCCGTGATTATATATATTGGATTAGGGAAAGGGATGATTCCAAATGTTTCGTCTGAAAACGGCAAATCTGGATATTGCTTATGAAGATCGATTGATAGTAGAAGATCTGAACGTAGAAATACCGCAAGGGAAAATTACAGCGTTGGTGGGTGCAAATGGTTCCGGTAAGTCGACCATTTTGAAAACGATGGCTCGCATCATGAATCCTAAAGGCGGTAGCGTTCTGTTGGATGGTAAATCCATTCATAAGCAATCCACCCGGGAGGTAGCCAAGCAGTTGGCTATTTTGCCGCAGAATCCGACGGCACCGGAAGGATTGACCGTGACGGAACTGGTATCTTACGGACGTTTTCCCTATCAAAAAGGTTTTGGCTCCATGAAAGCGGACGATCGCAAAATGGTAGAGTGGGCCATCCAAGTAACAGGAATGAGCGAATTTCACGATCGTCCGATTGATCAGCTTTCTGGGGGGCAGCGTCAACGTGCCTGGATTGCTATGGCGCTTGCACAAGATACGGATATACTGTTTTTGGATGAGCCGACTACATTTTTGGATATGGCGCATCAACTGGAAGTGCTGCATCTGCTGGAGTATCTGAATACTTCGGCAGAACGCACCATTGTTATGGTCGTGCACGACTTGAACCACGCAGCCCGCTATGCTCAGCATATGATTGCGATCAAAAAAGGGAAAGCGAAGGCGGTAGGAGCCCCGACGGAGGTTATGACCCCAGATGTGCTGCGTGAGGTGTTCGGGATTGAGGCGGATATTGTTACTGATCCTCGTACGGGGGTACCACTCTGTCTTCCGTATGCTTTGGCTGGTCAGCCTGCGGTAAGCCAAGCAGTAAAGGGAATGAATGTAGAAGAGAAACAAACGGTGGGTTCTGTTGCCGAGCGGCGTGATGCTAGACCACAAGTAGCAGCAAGAGGTTAGAGGGTGCGCCAAGTGGCAGCATCACGGTAAGGTTTTGTGAATATTGGCATGTCCGTCACGTTTTGGGTAAAATAGGTTGAGAACCTAAACCAAGCGACACGAAGGAGGATGCTATATGTCTGTCTATTCATATAATGCCGTAACACCAGCCAATCAGGAGGTTTCTCTGGAAACTTACACAGGTAAAGTGCTGGTTATTGCGAATACCGCTAGTAAGTGCGGACTTACCCCGCAATATGGGGATTTGCAAAAGCTTTATGACGAATATAAGGATCGGGGACTCGTTGTTTTAGGCTTCCCCTGCAACCAGTTTGGCGGTCAGGAGCCGGGCAGCAGCGAGGAAGCGGCTGAATTTTGCCAATTGAATTACGGGGTTAATTTCCCGGTATTCGCTAAAGTGGATGTGAACGGACCAGATACAGCCCCTCTGTTTGAATATTTGAAGAAGCAACAGCCTGGAGAACAGGAAGATGGTACAATTCAGTGGAATTTTACAAAATTCATTGTGAATCGTGAAGGTGTGCCTGTGGGACGCTTTGAGCCCAAGGAGTCACCGGAAGCGATGAAAACGGCCATTGAGCAGTTATTATAATAGCTTCGTGTAATTCCAAAGTATATGTGTAAACAAGGTCTGATTTCCGCTTGTCTTAGGGGAAACGGACCTTTTTTTATTCCCTACATACGCATTTGCCTAAAGATTGACGTATCGTGTGAAAGTCTGTTCCAGGAGCATAATCAAGAGGCAGGTAGGGAAAACTGAATGGAGCAAAAAAAGATTTCAGCAAACGGCTGAGTTCAGATATCCTTGCCTTTTAAAATGTGGACAAATTGTGAATATCATAAAAAGCTATTGTAATGTGAAAAATATCACACTATAATAAGCGCATGAAGTGAAATAAATCACAAGAAGTAATGAGTTATATAAGTGAAAGTATTCACAATTATTATACATTTTATGCCCACACACCAAGGAGGAATTCAACATGAAAGTAGCAGTTATCGGATGTACACACGCAGGTACGGCAGCCATAGTCAACACAGCTAAATGTTATCCAGATGCCGAAATTACGGTCTATGAGCGTAATGACAATATTTCATTTTTATCTTGTGGTATTGCACTGTATGTAGGTGGTGTCGTCAAAGATCCGCACGGATTGTTTTATTCGTCCCCAGATCAACTGGCTGATATGGGTGTAGTGACCAAGATGCTTCATGAGGTAACGAGTGTAGATACAGCGGGCAAGACGCTGCATGCACGTAATCTCCAAACCGGTGAGGAATTTACGGATACATTTGATAAATTGATTGTGACTACTGGATCGTGGCCAATTATTCCGAAGCTGGAAGGCATTGAACTGGATCATATTTTGCTCTGCAAAAACTATAATCATTCGAATGAAATCATTGAGAAAGCCCAGCACGTACAGAACATTACTGTCGTGGGAGCTGGATACATTGGTGTTGAGCTGGTAGAAGCTTTTCAAATGAACGGTAAGAACGTAACGCTGATCGACAGTGCTGATCGTATATTGAATAAGTATTTAGACCATGAGTATACAGACCGGATTGAGAATTCCCTGAGAGAACATGGCATTAAGCTGGTACTTGGCGAGACAGTAAGTCGTTTTGAGGGGACTAACGGTAAAGTAAGTAAGGTCGTGACCTCCAAAGGAGAATATGAAACAGAGCTTGTTATACTCTGTATCGGTTTCCGACCTCAAACGGATCTGCTCAAAGGTCAGGTAGATATGTTGCCTAACGGTGCGATCATTGTGGACAATTATATGCAAAGTAGCTGCCCAGACGTGTTTGCAGCAGGCGACAGTTGTGCAATTCGTTATAATCCAACCGGCAAAACAGCTTATATCCCATTGGCGACCAATGCGGTTCGTATGGGTACGCTGGTGGCACGTAATCTGGTACAACCTACCATTGCCTACATGGGAACACAAGGAACCTCGGGTATCAAAATTTACGAAGATAATATTGCGGGAACAGGAATGACGGAAGCCGCAGCAACGGACGAGGGGATGACTGTAGAAGCTGTAACCATTGAGGACAGCTACCGTCCTGAGTTTATGCCAACTTCTGAAAAGGTGTTGCTGAAGGTTGTATATGAGCAGGAGACACGGAGAATTGTTGGGGCACAAATTATGTCGAAGGTCGATTTGACGCAATCCATTAACACCCTGTCTGTAGCCATTCAAAATCATATGACCATTGATCAGTTGGCCTTTGTCGATTTCTTCTTCCAGCCGCACTATAACAAGCCTTGGAATTTCCTGAACGCGGCAGGTTTGCAGGCATTGCCTACAATATCCGAACGGAACCCAGTTACTGTATAATCCGATTTGTCTGTGACATTGTTCATAAGTTTGTCAACAATCTGAAAGCGTACGGATGAATCCTTATAGTACAATATAGAGAGCATAAGGATTAGGGGGAGAAGTAGATAATGGGTTTGTTTTATATCCTTTTTCTTGTAGTTGTCGCAGCCATCGGTCTGGGCGGAGTACTTTGGTTCTTGAAAGCCGTTGAAAAGGAAGAATATAATTAAATGTAAAGCGCATAGCAGCGCAGTAGCAGTAGATGTAATAAAATAGAAAGACAGTCCTTTTTCGAGGGCTGTTTTTTTTATAGCTGAGAAAGTGATTTTTTTCACAAACAAAATCACTGATTTTAAATAAAATATGAAAGAAGAATATTTTGTTTAAAAGATATTAAAGGAGCGGGGGCAGATGGCAAGCTATAAACCGGGGCAAATTGCCGAAAAGACGGTGGAAACAGGAGTGGCCAAGGCGAACAACCCGTGGACTGTGGCGGTGGTATTGGGATTTTTGGCAGGTGCATTTATTGCACTCGGGTTTTTGCTGGATATACGCGTTATTGCAAGTGCACCTAAAGAATGGGGAAGCATTGCTACCTTTATTGGAGCTGCGGTGTTCCCTGTAGGTCTGGTGTTAGTTTTGATAGCTGGTGGGGAATTGCTGACCGGCAATATGATGGCAGTCCCTTTGGCGAGATGGGCAGGACGAATTAAGACAGGAGCCATGCTTCGTAATTTGGCAATTATTACGCTCAGTAATTTTGCAGGTGCATTATTTGTTGCGTTTTTCTTTGGGCATGTTCTAGGCTTGACCGAAACGGGTCCTTACCTGGATAAAGTGGTGGATATGGCAGGACATAAGCTGCATGAAAGCTTTTTGCAGTCTTTTATATCAGGTATAGGATGTAACTGGCTCGTAGCACTGGCTGTATGGATGGCATATAGCACAGACTCTATCGGCGGCAAAATTATGGGAATTTGGTTCCCGACCATGGCCTTTGTTGCTATTGGATTCCAGCACGTTGTTGCCAATATGTTTCTCATTCCGGCGGCTATATTTGCAGGTCATTTTTCGTGGGCAGAGTATGTTATGAATTTTATTCCGGTCTGGTTGGGGAATTTGGTAGGAGGCAGTCTGTTTGTGGCTGGAGCCTACTGGCTGGCCTATCTGAAAAAAACTCAAGCCAACACACATTCCGTGAATGAATCTCAAACTACTTCTTCAGTTACATCCAAGCCGTTGAGTGATCATGCATAATCACGTTACTTTATGAAGCAATAAACAAAGCAAATCCGCCATGACAGGCCCGGGGGAACGAAACCTGTCATGGCGGATTTTTTTGGGAGTGGTCCATGATTTGGCATGGAGGATGAGTGTGCTCTCGTCCATAATGCCTTGATCTCTTTTACCCTGGGTATGTAATGATGAAACAGAATGATAAAAAAATAATTATACTTTTTAAAATCCATTTTGCTCTATGCAGCAGGCGGATTTTTTTATATTTTGGAGAACTGCTGTGTGGTAAAATCCTTCTCTTGCCATAGGCCAAAGCTGTAGATATGATAAGAACAGTGTAATTTTTGGAAACGGTAACGGAAAGGAGCATTTAGCCATGGATCATCGCAATAGCGCGCCTCTTGAGGCCACACTTCAACAAAATCTACAAAGAGGACAGCGGATGACGGAGCAGCAGAATGGTATTTTTCCGGCTGTATGCCCGTTGGATTGCCCGGATACGTGTGGGCTCCTGCTTTACAAGGAAGATGGAAAGATAGTCAAGGTGACTGGTAATCCGGATCATCCCATTACCAAAGGGGCTATATGCAACAAAGTCCGCAATATGACCGAGCGCGTATATGATCCGGATCGGGTGCTTTATCCGTTGAAGCGTGTAGGTGCCAAAGGGGAAGGGAAATTTGAACGAATTAGCTGGGAGGAAGCGGTCGATACCATTACAGGTCGGTTCAAGGAGCTGATACGTACGGATGGACCGGAATCCATACTCCCCTACAGCTTTTATGGCAATATGGGCGTATTGAGTGTGGATGGAATGGATCGTCGCTTTTTCAATGCACTGGGTTCAAGCCAGCTGGATCAGACGATTTGTAGCGTGGCTGGGAATGAAGGCTGGGCATCCGTTATGGGGTTTAAGGGCGGCACGAGCCCGGAGGATACAGAAGATGCAGAGCTCATTATTGTATGGGGTGGAAATGTCATAAGCACCAACATGCATCAGGTCGTATTGGCTGAGAAAGCACGTAAAAAAGGTGCTAAGGTGGTCGTAATTGATGTTCATCGCAACCGGACGGCGCAATGGGCGGATTGGTTCATTCCATTATATCCGGGTACGGATACGGCGCTTGCGCTGGGGGTTATGCATGTACTGTTTGATCAGGGACTGACAGACGACGAATTTTTACATCGCTATACTGTAGGTCACGAGGAACTGCGCGAGCATGTTAAGACCTATACACCAGAGCGGGTTTCGCGGATTACCGGCGTGCCGAAAGAGGATATTATCCGTTTGGCGGAAATGTACGGAAAGGCGCGAGCGGCCTATATCAATATTGGAAATGGGCTTCAGCACCATGATAATGGCGGTATGAACGTACGCGCAGTTACATGCTTGCCTGCACTCACTGGACAATGGTTGAAGCACGGCGGAGGAGCGTCGCGCTCCAATGGCGCTTATGCCAAGATTAACAGCGCCCATCTGGAGCGTCCTGATCTGCGACAGAACCCGGATGCCCGGGTGATCAACATGAACCGGATTGGAGAGGCGCTGCTACAAAAGGAACAGCCGATTAAGGCGTTATTCGTATATTGTAGTAATCCAGTAGTTGTAGCACCCGATTCGCAACGGGTAACGGAGGGATTTGAACGAGAGGATCTGTTTACGGTTGTTCATGACCTGTTCCTTACCGATACGGCCTGCTATGCAGATATTGTGCTACCTGCTGCGTCTTCTTTTGAAGGAACAGATCTATACAAATCGTACTGGCACCACTATATCCAGATGCAGAAGCCTGTTATTGATCCGCTAGGGGAAAGCAAAAGCAATTATGAGCTATTTAGCCTGCTCGGACAGGCAATGGGCTTTGATGAAGCTGTCTTTACGGAAAGTGAAGAGGATATGATCGCAGGCGCGCTTGATAATCCAACGAACCCTTATCTCAATGGTGTAACCTTGGATGCCTTAACAAAGTCGCCTTTTGTAAAGCTCGATATGACGCCAAAGGCTACTTATTTGGAGCGTTTAACTACGCCTTCAGGCAAGATAGAGTTGTATTCGGAAAAGATGAAACAAGCAGGTCTGCCTGCATTGCCCTCCTATGTACCGCTGGTCGAAGGGTATGACGGAGAGCATCGGCCGCAAGCGGATGATCGTTTTCCATTGATGTTTGTTTCACCGCCAAACCATAATTTTTTGAATTCTACATTTGCTAATTTGCCCAAACATCAGCGCTTGGAACGGGAGCCCTTGCTGCAAATTCACCCGGAGGATGCTCAGGCAAGAGACATCGCAGATGGTGATCCGGTTACCGTCTGGAATGACAGGGGAATGTATGAATTGAAAGCCAAGGTCACCGATCTGATGCTGCCCGGCACGGTGATTAGCCAAGGATTATGGTGGAAAGGCAAAGGACGCAGACAGCGCGCCAATGCGTTAACCTCTGACCGGCTGTCGGATATGGGGCAGGGGGCTACTTTTTTCTCAACAGTGGTGAATGTGAAGCGCCAATGAGAAACTGCCTTTCATGGCGCCAGGTGCAAAAGGAGAAGCAAAACATATGAAATGGTTGGAGTCTTATCCGAAAGAAGTAAAAGTATTTCTCATTGCCAGCCTGATTAATTCCGCCGGAAGTTCCCTCATGTGGCCGCTCGTTAGCATGTATGTATTTGACGAACTGAACCGTAGTATGGAAGATGCGGGGATTGCAATTTTAGTGCAGTCTTTAGGCGGAATTTTTGGTCAAGTGCTGGGCGGAGCCCTTTATCATCGTATTGGAGCCAAGCAACTGATTGTCGGCTCACTGGCCATGAATGCGTTGGGACTTCTCTCGCTTCCATTTACCAGTGGTCATTGGGTGGCTTTTGTCATCATGATGGGCTTTATCGGCTTTTTTAATGTGGTATCTGTGCCTGCGATTCAGGCCTTTGTAGGTTTTCGTTTTGCTGACCGACGTGGAGAGCTGTTTAATATCATTTATGTCGCGAACAATATTGGGGTGGCACTCGGAACGGGACTGAGCGGCGTTCTGGCCGACCTTTCCTATCAGCTCAGCTTTGTGATGAACGGGGTGACTTCTGCGGTATTTGCTGGATTCTTCTGGTCTTATCTAAGCAGGGTAGATCGGGAAGAGGGAGAAGTCCAGCTCAGCAAGTCTGTGATGAAAAAAGAAGAAATACCCGCTCGGTTGCTGTTTCGTGATACCAGGCTGTATCTCTTTGTGGGGTTAGGCTCGCTTTTTTTATGGTTCGGCAATTCGATCTGGAATACGGGAGTCTCTCCCCATATTATTGAACAGGGCTTGCCTAAAACGATGTATGGATTATTATGGACGTTGAATGGTATTCTCATTTTTGCCGCACAACCTATTATTTTCTGGATCAAACGGCTGTACGCTCATCACGCTTCTGCGCAAATGACATGGGCTGGAGGATTTTATTTGGCAGCTTATATTGTCATACTGGGCACACAGAACTATACTGGGATGATATTCGCTATGGTACTGGCGACTCTGGGAGAAATGCTGATTGCACCTGCGGTTCCAGCATTCCTGTCTGATCATGGAGGTCGGGGCGCCCCCTTTTACATTGGACTTGTGGGGGCATTGGTGCAGCCGGACGGGTGATGGGACCTTATTTTATGGGGAAGTTGTATGATGGCGGTGGGTTACCTCCTACACTTTGGCTGGCAGCGGGCGTAGCGGTGTTGTCGATTCTATTTTTCGTCCTGCATAGCTGGTTGAATCGTTACCGTCACAATATGGGTGATTTTGACACTTCCTCCAAGGTGGACGTTCCCAGTTCTTAAGTCCTAATAAAAGTTCAGTAATGAGCTGCGATTATGGTACAATAAGTGACGAATGGTTGCAGTTATTGCTTCAGGAAAGCCTTCACAGGAAGGATTGAAAGGAATTGTTTACAAGTCAACCCTTGACGATACGTCATTCGGAGATGAAGGATGCTCCTGATCTGATTGCGCTGGATGAATTGGTATGGAATGAACGCACGGCTCCTGCTTCGCTGTCATGGAAGTCGCGCGGAGAGTTTCTGCGCAATACGCCTCCAGGCTCTCAACTGGTTGCCATCGAACAGGAAGTGCTCTGCGGGTATATTGGATTTCGTCCTCCAACGCTGTTGGCTAGTAATTGTCATGTGCTCGAAATAAATATAGCTGTGCGTCCAGACTATCATCGCAAAGGTATTGGGACGGCGCTCATGAACTCCATGAAGGAGATTGCAGCTGCGGAGGGCATCCGCAAGTTAAGTTTGCGTGTACTGTCCTGTAACACGGAAGCCCTTATGTTTTATGAAAAATGTGGTTTTGCAATTGAAGGGCGGCTGCATGAGGAGTTTTATATCGCAGGCCAATTTGTGGATGATGTTCTAATGGCCTATTTCTTAAAATAGACCGGAGGATACAGACAGGCAGCAACATTCGGTTGTAATGTCCAGCTCATAATCAACAACGCCGCAGACCTGATCAGGCCTGCGGCGTTGTTGTGCAGTACAAGGCTATCGAAGTTGCTTCCATTCATTCTGGAGCATACCATACACTGCGTGGTTCATATAGCCATCTGGCAGCAACTCTGCTTCGCGTACAATGCCTTCGAGCACAAAGCCCAGGCGTTCTGGAATACCGCGGCTGCGGCGGTTTGTCGTTGCACAACGGATTTCGACCCGATGCAAGTCCAACTCCATCAACGCATATTCGACGAATACGCGGCAGGCACTGGTCATGAGACCCTGTCCTTCGTAACCGTGCCCAAGCCAGTATCCGATGCTAACCGAACGGTGAGCCCAATTGATCTCATGGTAGCTGATGATACCAGCAAGCTCGTTGTCTATCCAAATTCCAGCGGTCAGGCTACCGTTCTCTGCGGCTTGTTTCAAGGCGCCTTGCACGAACTGCTCTGTATGGCTGATTTCCGTGGTGGAGTCTACCCATGGAAGCCATTGACGCAGACGGTCACGGGACATTTCGATCAGCTCAAACAGAGGCTGCACATGCTCCTTGGTGAGCGGCCGAAGGACTGTGCGTTCGTCCAACGCATATGTAAACATGATTAATCCCCTCTTTCACTCGGAAAATCGCTAAACCAGCCAGTCTAGCATTTAATCCCATGCTACCTTATTCTGCGAGAGTCGTCAAAAGGGAGAGGAAGCTTCAAATTTTATAGGTCCCACCCGGAACCGTCCCTGCTCGTATACATATTTCAGATCCAAATCCCCTACAAATTCGCTTGGCGATACGCTACCGGATACAGTGGCATGGAGTGGGAATTGCTCGGCGTCATACATTACAACAGAGCTAAAATCGAGATGCTTTGTAAACTGGGCTGGATCATCGTAAAATACAGACGCTTTGGGGTCCATCGTGTGTGTAGTACCGTCAATCATAACAGCGATATGCACCTGGCGGTTGTGGTCACGTAGCTCCACGGAGCTATGTACTCGCTGGGATATAGCATTTGCCGCTGATTCAATGGCATATTCCTCCATTGTCTGTACGTTAACAATATGCAACTCCTGCAATTCCACACCCGTTCCCGAGGCACGCGTGAGAATAACAACGGCTTCACGGATCCCGTCTTCGTTTATATCTCTGTAAAATAACTGTGGTGCGGTGGAAATATCCGCCGAGCCCGACCACTGGAATGTGCGGTGCTGCTGGCCGATTTCCAGTACGGCTAAATGAAAGAGCCCCTGAGACGGGCTCACGGCATATAAGCGGACAGATGAGTCTTCTGGCGCGCTGGCCAGCGGATGAGATAATGCAGTTTCGGTCACCATGCTTGAAGAAGGATGATCGGTAGTCATAACGGAAGAGGACAGCAGCATAGACAGCAGGATGACGATCAACAGCTTAAACACGGGTGGGTCTCCTTTTCCGGTAAAATAAAAGATATATACACTATAACGAATTTATTTGCCGAAAATGTTAACTCTTTTTCATAACTTGCATCTTTTTTTGCTGAAGAGAGCATCCCGATTTTCATTTTATTGAGTTATGCGGTGTGAAAGGGTATATTTAAGGGAACAGGTTGTATACAGATTATACGGAAGAAAGGTTGATTAGTGTGGAGAAGCCGATTACTCCCCCCAATTTTATTAAAAATGTTATTGAAGAGGATTTACGTACGGGTAAGGTCAAGGAGGTTGTTACACGCTTTCCACCTGAACCCAACGGATATTTGCATATTGGACATGCTAAAGCCATCTGGATCAATTTCTCGTTGGGAGATGAATTCGGAGGACGCACCAACCTGCGTTTTGATGATACCAATCCGGCGAAGGAAGACACGGAATACGTGAACTCCATTCAGGAGGACGTGAAGTGGCTTGGTTATGAATGGGAAGAAAAACATTTTGCTTCCAATTACTTTGAAGAGATGTACAAGCGTGCTATCCTGCTGATCCAAAAGGGGAAAGCCTACGTAGATGACCAAAGTGCGGACCAAATCCGTGAAACGCGCGGAACACTGACAGAACCGGGACAAAACAGCCCCTATCGGGATCGCAGTGTGGAAGACAATCTGAAACTGTTTGAAGAGATGCGTGCAGGCAAATACCAGAATGGTGAAAAGGTGCTGCGTGCCAAGATTGATATGGCTTCGCCAAACATCAATTTGCGTGACCCAGTTATTTACCGCATTTCACACACGGCCCATCACAATACAGGCGATACCTGGTGCATCTATCCGATGTATTCCTATGCTCATCCGCTGGAAGATGCAATTGAGGGCGTAACGCATTCGCTGTGCTCGCTGGAGTTCGAAGATCAGCGCCCACTGTACGATTGGGTTGTAGCTGAATGCGAGATGGAAAACGTACCTCATCAATACGAATTTGGACGGCTAAATCTAGCTCAAACGGTAACCAGCAAACGTAAGCTCAAGCTCCTGGTTGATGAAAAACACGTAGACGGTTGGGATGATCCGCGGATGCCGACCATTTCCGGTTTGCGTCGTCGTGGCTATACGCCAGAGGCCATTCGCAGCTTCGTATATGAGACAGGCATTTCCAAAGCCTACGGAGTCATTGATTTGCAGGTGTTGGAGCATTTTGCACGTGAGGATTTGAAGCTTAAGGCTCCTCGTACGATGGCAGTTATAGATCCGTTGAAGGTGGTCATTACGAACTATCCTGAAGGACAAGTGGAAATGCTGGAGGCGGAGAACAATACAGAAAATCCGGAGCTTGGAACACGCCAAATTCCGTTTTCTCGTGAGATTTATATTGAGCGTGAGGATTTCATGGAGAATCCGCCGAGCAAATACTTCCGTTTGTTCCCTGGTAATGAGGTGCGTCTCAAACATGCTTACTTCATTAAATGCAACGATGTCATTAAGGATGCGGACGGCCATGTAACGGAGATTCACTGTACCTATGATATAGAAACCAAGAGTGGATCGGGCTTTACGGGACGTAAAGTGAAAGGTACAATCCATTGGGTTGAGGCTACTCAGGCTGTTCCGGCTGAATTCCGTTTGTATGAGCCATTGATTAACGCAGAGGAACCAGAGGTGCTGGAAGAGGATGGATCGGAAAAAACATTCCTTGATCAATTAAATCCGAACTCTTTGGAAATTGCTCATGGCTATGTGGAGCGGAATATGAAAGAAGCACAATCGCAGGACAAGTTCCAATTTTTCCGTCATGGTTATTTCAGTGTAGATCCCAAGCTTTCCAAACCGGGTGAGCCTGTATTTAACCGTGTGGTATCATTGAAAAGCTCTTTCCAATTGCCTAAGCAATAAGACGTTGGAAACAGTGGGACGGATGGTTGCTTCATGCGACCAAGTGAAAAAGGAGTCTGCCAACGGCAGACTCCTTTATTTTACGCACAACCGTTCTTCAGAACATGTCCATTGACTTGAAGACACTCTATTGTCGTTGTGGTGCTTCTTCTATTGGTTTATGCTCGCCTGGTTTGTGCTCGCCGCCATGTCCTGGCTGGTAACCGTTCTTGTACAGCATATACCACATGATAGCGAATCCCGCAGAGCCCAGCAGGGCGAAGAAGACACCTGCATGGTACATCATTTCACCGCCGAAGTTCTGGAATAGCCAACCGCCAGCAAAACCTGCTACGATACCGGATATACCACTCCAAGTCAAGGTATATACGGCCTGTCCGGATGATCGGTATGCTGCAGGAGTGAACAGGACGGTTAACTGGGTGCCTACATAGAAATATCCACCGAAGGTGACACAATGAAGTGCCTGAATGAACACAATCTGGATCGGGTCTGTAGCCAGCGCCATGAGTTCCCAACGTAAGGCAAACAGCAAACTGACGAGTGCCAAACAGCCGACCATCACGGTCATTTTTTTCCTCAAGAAGCGATCAAACAGTAAAAAGACAATAATTTCGAATACCGATGACATAAAAACGGCAAAACCAAGCATCAGCTTGGACCCACCCAGTTCGGTGATGTATAAGGACATAAAGGCGCCGTTGATTGAATTAGGAATTGATACAAGGATGCCTAACAAAATGAAGGATATGAAATATCCGTTTAATATAATACTGCCAAAGCCACGCAAATGAATGGTTGCCGTCTCCACAGTGCTTTTCAGTGGTGGAATTGCCAAAGTGCAGATCAATGCAGCCAGAAGAAGTATCGTAAAGATAGTCGATATACTGGATACTCCTGTGTGGTCAACAACGATGCCGGCAACTGCCGCAGTCACAGCCCAACCGAAGGAACCCCATATGCGAAATGAACCAAATTTCCGGTCCGTGCCCTCAATATAACTGAGAATCAGGGTATTGCTTTGGGCAAATAACGGGCTTTGAAAAAAGTAAAAGCCAATCATCGACACATAAATCATGACATACGTGTGAACATGAAATAAAGCTTGGAGCAGTAACAGTGTACCTATAATCATAAATAATAGGATACGTCGGAGATTTCGGCTGCGGTCGCTTGTATATCCCCAGAAAGGATTCGCGAATACAGATACAAAAGGCCCGATGGCCATCAGACTCCCGATTTCCAGCTTGTCCATGCCGATATCTTGTAGATACAACGGAAAGAAGCTGGAGAAAATGACCATAGCTCCATATAGAAAAAAGTTATATAGCTTTAGGGAATATAGGGGAGTCTCTTGAATTTCTCTCTTTTGCAAGACAAGCCATTCCTTTCTTAGCCCGATAGAGAACTACGCACCGATGTCGATCTGTGGGAATGTTCTTTATTCCAATGTATCATGTGTTGAAAGGGTTAACAAACCAATAAAATTACAATTATGTAATAATTATTTGATTATACTAATTTGATATTGATTTAAATGAATTAATAATTTTTTCTTTATATTGCTAGCTTTTATTTTTGTGGTTCTAGAACACGACATACAGATGAATTGCGGCGTTGGAGTCTATATATTGTTGGTACAAACTGATGTTTTGTTGGTTACAAAGTTTTTATTTGTAAAGAGGTTCTTAAGACCTAAAGTTTACATAGTGAATAACCGATATTTAATCCATAATCAGGTGAATTTAGGATTATTTTTTCTAAATAAAAATAGATTGTCGCAGATATTACATAAAATCAGAATGCTATTCCTATTTGGTGATATATGGGGGTTAATTATCTGGCCTATATATTGTTTGGTTTTGTGAAATATTGGGTGGAAAGGATTGAAAAATGGCATCACAGCATCGTAGAGACAACTCCTTGTATCGTCGTTTTCCTCGGCTTCATTTGCTTCAGGCAGAAGAAGGGTATGAGTTGCTGACATCTGAAAGCAACAAGCCTAACATAGTAACGACTCGTGAGGGACGTTCATATTACTTGCATGATCCTGATCAGCCTGCGCGGGAAGCAGAGTTGTTTGTATCTGGTTTTAAAGAAGTGGAACCTCAAGCGCACGTGATCTTTTTTGGGATAGGACTAGGGTATCATATTCGCGAATTTCTGCGCATACACCCAAATACTAGCTTCTCCATCGTCGAGCCGAACACTGGCGTGATGGACATTTTTTTACAGCATTTGAATGAGGAAGATTGGCTTGCTGGTAAGAAAATTGAAGAAGTTATGGTAGGAGCAATTACTGGGGAGACGATTGCAACATTGCACAGGTTAATTGACCGTGTATCTGGAGTGCTAGTTATTCCGTGGCTCCCGTATCGCGCCTTATTTACTGCGAATCTGAAGAAGTTTAATGAAACATTGTACAGAATGGTCTCTAACAAGAAGGACAAAATGGCTATCAACCATGTTTACGAGAAAAAGTGGGCGCTAAACAGTATGCACAATTTCCCCTTTATTTTACATAGTTCTGACTTTCTACAAGCCGGCTCAGAGTTTATTGCGGGCAAGCCCGTCTTGATTGTTTCTGCTGGCCCTTCGCTTAACGACGAAATTGAGCACCTTCGCTACATTCGGGAGAATAATCTTGCATACCTGTTTACAGTAGGTTCAGCAGTGAACACGCTGGTGGAGCATGGCATTTATCCGCACGGAACATTTAGTTATGACCCTAATGAATACAACGTAAATGTAATTCAGAAAGTGATCGACAAGCAAATTGATTCTATACCCCTCATTTTCGGCAGTACAGTCGGTAAACACACACTCGATGACTATCCAGGGCGTCTTATGCATATCATCATCTCTCAGGATGAACTCTCCAAGCATGTATTGCGCACATCTGAGGGAAATAAGCCAACGATTATTAACGACGCTCCTTCTGTAGCTGTCATTGCGCTTCAATGTATGATCCGGATGAAAGCAGACCCTATTGTGTTGGTAGGTCAAAACTTAGCTTATCGGGGCGAGCAATATTATGCTGAGGGAATTACCAATTCCCCAGGAATTCCGGTTGGTGTCAATTCACCGTTTGTTGAGGGGGTCCATGGCGAACAGGTTGTCACAAATCAGTCTTTTATAAAAATGAAAACGGAAATGGAATTTTACATCAATATGGCGAGAGGTATTGAATTTATTAACACAACACATGAGGGTGCTGTTATTAAGGGGACATCTTTCCGAAAACTGGAAGAAGTAATCCAGGCTCATTTAAAAGGTTCGACTGATGATTCGTGGCTGCAAACTAGCAGTAGTTCGGAATACGATCTCTTGTTTCTGAAG
Source organism: Paenibacillus polymyxa (assembly GCF_015710975.1). Lineage (NCBI taxonomy): Bacteria > Bacillati > Bacillota > Bacilli > Caryophanales > Paenibacillaceae > Paenibacillus > Paenibacillus polymyxa. Next base: position 2,323,026 of record NZ_CP049783.1, read on the forward strand.
TCACGTATTGAAGAGCACCAGCGGGATGAAGAGGTTTATCTAGACATTATGGAACAGATTCATCATGTTTTGCTGGGTATCAAAAATAAACTCAGTCTGAAACAGGCCCATATGCTAAATGTGTCCTTCGGGCAGTTTGATGACCTTTTTTCTACATTATTGAAAAATGATTTCTTCAAGATATTCATTCTACCTCGCCATCGTATGAGGTATGAGTTTTTATACAACAAAATGGACGCCATCCAGAATAGTAGAAATCCTCTGATCAGAGGGGAGCAAATTCTACTATACTTCGGGGACTTCATATGGAAATGTCAGCAGGACTATATGAAAATCAAGAACGAGATTCATGAGTTTTACCGCCTTGTTTTTACTTATGTGAACGAATAGGCTTCATAAGCCTTATTCGTTAGCCTAGTGACATGAAGGGTAGGTTCAGTGTTCGTTTTATGTACGGTTTATACAGTACAGATCTAAGGTATCGATTACCACGGCAGAAATCCTGAAATAAAGGGAGTATATTATGAGCGAGAAAAAAAGAAATATGAAACGTTTAAACAGAATGATCAAGGCAAGTGTATTAACCACACAGGTATTTAATCTAGCTAATCCTTATATGTTGTCAACGTTTGCAGCGGAAAGCCCCAGCAGTGAAATCAAAGAAAATACAGATGTAGCGGATACATTTTCCACAGGTGGCTCTCCTCTAAGTGTGGCTTCATCTGTCTACATGCAGGCGAAAATGGAAGAACCTCCTCAGTATACCTGGCTATCTCCACAGCTCGAAAGTGGGGTTTCCCTGTCTGTCAATCTGTCCATGTTGTTCAGTAAGGATGTAGAACTGGGCACAGGCCATCTCACCGTACAGCAGTGGGATGGAACCGAAGTTGGGCGGATTGACGTCAGCGGAGGAACAGTTGCAGGAGGTACGGTACATATCAGTGGTCACGACGTGTGGATGCAACTGGACCATCCGCTAGCCGACAATACTCGGTACTATGTAGAAGTCAGCTCAGGCATGTTTGTAGATCGTGGAGGCCAGGGATCGAACGGGGTATGGGACAAGAGCATGTGGAACTTCGTGACCGCAGATGAGACGGCGCCGAAGCTGGTATCGAAGTCACCAGAAGGCCTTTATTTAAGTGGTGTGAGTCTAGGAAAAGCGTACTTTAGCATGGAGTTTAATGAGTCAGTAAGATGGGACCATGGGTATATACGGCTGCATGAAGCTTCGGGAGGAGCCGTGGTCCGTGAGTTGCGAATATCTGGCGGAGGGGACTGGAACCGGACATATGAGGTGTCAGGTCAAGAGAAGGTGGCGTACTTTATGCTATCGGGTGGACTGGAAGAAGGGAAGCCTTATTATGTGGAAATCACCTCTGGAGCACTGGCAGATATGGAAATGAATCCGTATGCGGGAGTGCACACTCCACAGGAATGGACGTTCCGTACGGGGGATATGAAGCCATATTATACACAACTGTATCCGCAGGGAAGCGGTCAGGAGTTGACGCCGACTCTGGACATGATCTTCAGCGAAGATATGCAACTGGGCACAGGTCATCTCACCGTGCACCAGTGGGATGGAACCGAGGTTGGACGGATTGACGTCAGCGGAGGAACAGTTGCAGGAGGTACGGTACATATCAGTGGTCACGACGTGTGGATGCAACTGGACCATCCGCTAGCCGACAATACTCGGTACTATGTAGAAGTCAGCTCAGGCATGTTTGTAGATCGTGGAGGCCAGGGATCGAACGGGGTATGGGACAAGAGCATGTGGAACTTCGTGACCGCAGATGAGACGGCGCCGAAGCTGGTATCGAAGTCACCAGAAGGCCTTTATTTAAGTGGTGTGAGTCTAGGAAAAGCGTACTTTAGCATGGAGTTTAATGAGTCAGTAAGATGGGACCATGGGTATATACGGCTGCATGAAGCTTCGGGAGGAGCCGTGGTCCGTGAGTTGCGAATATCTGGCGGAGGGGACTGGAACCGGACATATGAGGTGTCAGGTCAAGAGAAGGTGGCGTACTTTATGCTATCGGGTGGACTGGAAGAAGGGAAGCCTTATTATGTGGAAATCACCTCTGGAGCACTGACAGATATGGCAATGAATCCGTATGCGGGAGTGCACACTCCACAGGAATGGACGTTCCGTACGGGGGATATGAAGCCATATTATACACAACTGTATCCGCAGGGAAGCGGTCAGGAGTTGACGCCGACTCTGGACATGATCTTCAGCGAAGATATGCAACTGGGTGCAGGTCATCTCACCGTGCACCAGTGGGATGGAACCGAGGTTGGACGGATTGACGTCAGCGGAGGAACAGTTGCAGGAGGTACGGTACATATCAGTGGTCACGACGTGTGGATGCAACTGGACCATCCGCTGGCAGACAATACTCGGTATTATGTAGAAGTCAGCTCAGGCATGTTTGTAGATCGTGGAGGCCAGGGATCGAACGGGGTATGGGACAAGAGCATGTGGAACTTCGTGACCGCAGATGAGACGGCGCCGAAGCTGGTATCGAAGTCACCAGAAGGCCTTTATTTAAGTGGTGTGAGTCTAGGAAAAGCGTACTTTAGCATGGAGTTTAATGAGTCAGTAAGATGGGACCATGGGTATATACGGCTGCATGAAGCTTCGGGAGGAGCCGTGGTCCGTGAGTTGCGAATATCTGGCGGAGGGGACTGGAACCGGACATATGAGGTGTCAGGTCAAGAGAAGGTGGCGTACTTTATGCTATCGGGTGGACTGGAAGAAGGGAAGCCTTATTATGTGGAAATCACCTCTGGAGCACTGACAGATATGGCAATGAATCCGTATGCGGGAGCGCACACTCCACAGGAATGGACATTCCGTACAGGGGATGACCACTCACATCGTTCTAAGGATAAAGAAACGTCTGATCAGGATACTTTGTCTGCTGCTTCCCAAACAGAGACCAAGACGGATGCCGTATTAACAGACGTTAAAACAGCATCCGATAAGAGTAGTACTATTCAGCTTATTGGTTTGAATGATGAAGTCGCTAGTCAAGCTCTGAATGTTACAAATGTTGACCAGAAAGAACTGGTGGTTGATGCTTCAGGCTATAGTAAAGCAGCAAAAGTGAGTATACCTTCCGCCTTTTTAAAACAATACAAGAAAGAAAACACAAATCTGCCGATAAGCATACGGACAGATGTAGCTCAGTTTACTCTTTCTACTGAACTGATCGATAAATTGGTTTCGTTATATCCAGAAGAAAGCCTGACAGTCAAAATTTCGTCGTTAACAGACGAAAACGGGACACAAGTAAGACAAGCTATTGCTGATACAGGGCTAACGGATGTTTTGGTGAATCCGGTTGACTTTAAGCTTATGGCTGGAAATCAAGAGATCACTGAATTTTTCGGGAATTACGTGGAGCGGAAATTGATTCTGGGGCTTCAAGTTGATCCTGAGCATGTAGTGGCTGTATGGTTCGATCCTAAGACAGGTGCTTTATCGTCTGTTCCCGTATTGGTCCGAAATGTAAATGGACAAACGGAGGCAATCATCAAATCCAATCATAACAGTATTTATGCTGTAGTCTTAGCAGACAAAAAATTTAAGGATCTGGAGAATCATTGGGCGCAAAAAGATGTGGAAATGATGGCAAACAAGCTAATTGTCAAAGGTGTTCAGCCTGATATTTTTGAGCCAAATCGGGCTATAACAAGAGCTGAATTTGTGGCACTGCTTGTCCGTGGATTGGGTATGCAGGAAAAGCCATTACCTAAACACTTTACAGATATAAAAGAAGATGCCTGGTATGCTGGTAGTGTTGGAGCTGCGATAGATGCAGGTCTGATCCGAGGTTACGGGAATCAGTCATTTGGACCAGAAAAGGTGATTACTCGCGAGGAAATTGCGGTCATTGCTGAAAAGGCTGTAGATTACGTTCAGACTTTAAATACCATTCCTTCTAGTGAGGAATATAAAGAGGTTTACAACGATTCTTCTACTGTTTCTCCTTGGGCCCAACAGGCTATGGCGCAGGCTACAGAGCAAGGGTTAATTAAGGGCGTGTCTCCAGACCTGCTTGCTCCCAAACAACATGCAACACGGGTAGAAGCAACTTCGATATTAAAACGGTTTTTGCAACTGATTAAATTTACAAACTAAAGAACAATAAATTAGACGAATAAGTACTCTTTTTTGGCGGTCCGTGGGGATCGCCGTTTTTTTATGCTTTATAATAAATGCTATGATTAGAGCTATCGCTGTTTCAAGATAGTTTTTTAGAAAAAAGGAGGTGCGATGGTGGTGGAGGTGACTGGAATTATTGTGGCGGGTGGACGCTCTAGCAGAATGGGACAGGACAAAGCACTGCTCAAGTTCGGAGGAGTTACGGTACTGGAGAGGATAGTTGCTGAGCTAGAGAAAGTCGCGGGAAGAGTTATTGTAGTGACTCGGGATTCACAACAGTATAGGGCACTTGGGCTGGAAACAACGGAAGATCTATATCCAGGCTTGGGTCCTTTGAGCGGTATCCATGCAGGACTTTCTGCTTCCAAAACAGAATGGGGGGTCGTAGTAGCCTGCGATATGCCTCTTGTGCAACAAGAGATATTCCATGCTTTACTTGCACACGCAACAAACTGGGAAGCTGCGCAAGAGATAGCTAATGAAAAAAGGAAGCAACAGGTCCAAAGAGAGCAAAAAACATTTTGTGGAAAAGGCTTATTGCCTCAGTCAACACAACTAGAATTACAGGCGATAATTGCATCTGTGGATGGACGTATACATCCGTTGCTGGGGCTATATCATCGAAGTGTGCTGCCTTCTGCTGAGCAATGCCTACGGAGTGGCCGGCTTCGTCTGATCGACTGGCTGAACTCCTTGAATGTTCGTTATGAGAAAGCTGGCGAATGGCCGGGAGCGAGCTTAGACATGTGGAAGCAAGCTGTGTTTAACATGAACTATCCACAGGATTACCAGCTTATCGCGAAACAATTGGAGGGTATACAACACGTACCGTCCATGCAAAAAACAGAGAATAGAGAAAACCTAGAAAAATAAGGAATTCAGAACAATGCTTTCACCTAAGGATAGAAGAAATAGTGGAAGATGAGTGAAAAGATATATCATGTTTTAGGGGGAGTACATAACATGCTGGAAGCTATTATTCATGCCGTTTTATTGGCATTGGGATTGATTTTGCCTTTAGGGGTACAAAATGTATTTGTGTTTAATCAGGGGGCGTCCCAGTCGCGGTTTCGCAATACCTTGCCTGCGGTCATTACAGCGGGTATCTGTGACACCATTCTGATCACGCTTGCCGTTGGGGGTGTATCCCTTGTTTTGCAGCAATTTCTATGGCTCACGAATGTGCTTTATGCGGCGGGCTGTTTGTTTTTGCTGTATATGGCTTGGACTCTTTGGAGGTCCAAGGCTGCTTCCTCGGGAGAAAGCCAGCCGATGCTGCCGAAACGCCAGATGATTTTTGCTGCCTCGGTATCGCTACTGAATCCACATGCCATACTTGACACGGTTGGTGTAATTGGAACCAGCTCCCTTCAATATAACGGCGGGGAACGTTGGGCCTTCGGTCTGGCTGCCGTGTCAGTATCGTGGATATGGTTTGTGGGTCTGGCAACGGCGGGCCGGCTTGTAGGACGTATGGATTCAGAAGGAAAGTTTGGTACTATGCTCAACAAAATATCGGCACTGATTATTTTGGGTCTGGCCATTTATATGGCGATAACTTTTATGACTAGTATGTGAACCAAGCCTTGTTAGAAGAAAAATTTCAATAAAGCGAATACACCGCTCAAAGCAAAGGGGACACCGATCAAAAACAACATAAAGGCCAGACAGCCTGCACCATTTACACCGCCAGCAATTCGGGCGTCCCGAGGGTTGGCCGGATTGTATAGTACCTTAATCTTGCTGCCAACCCGGTTGAGGCTGAGATTGGTACTATAAGGATTCCAGAATTCCACGACTTCACCTGAAGCGGTATAGAAGCGTACCTTTAATCGGCGGGTGTAGCTGGTATCTACCGGATCATCACGGTCAAAGGGAACGACATCTATGTCTACTTCGATATGCGCGTCAACGATTTGCCCTTTGGTACGGACCCAGTGGCGTTTACGATAACGGTGGCGACGGATCGTTCTGAATCCGAAATAGATGAGCAGCAGACCGATCAAGCTGAACAACGGCATGAGCAGATCGGAGCTAAAATGAAACCAGTACACATTGAAGTCAATTGAAATGATAATCTACTCCTTTAAACAAGCGATAAACAATATATCGGAAATACTTAGGAATAGTTTAATTTTTCCATAGAGAATAAGGTGGAGATGAATGGAGTATAAAAAAAGATCCGCTTCCCCGGGAAGTGGATCTTTTTAATAGCTGTGCGGACTACTTCTTGCTCGATTGGGACATGTCAAAATCAACATCCTCGATAAATTCGATAACCTCACCATTAGGGCTGTGGACTAATGCATTGGTGACTACTAAAGGAGGTTCGCCAAGTGTAAGCTGATTGGGTTCGACAAAGGTTCTTGCTCCGTGGACAAGGGCTTTTTGGTATATTTCATCCACATTGTCTACGTAAAATGCGAGGTGTAATAAAGCCCCATGAGCAATATCCTCCTCGGATGCAGCCTTTTTCCCTTGGGCAGGAATGACGGCATCGTTATCAAAGATTTCGAGACAGGTTCTTTGGTCAGGTGAAATCAGCATGGAAACTTCTTGAATCCGAAAGGATGGAAGACTCCAGTGATGTCCTCTTTTAAATCCCAGTACTTCGGTATAAAATGCAATGGTTGCTTGATGATCACGGGCTTGGATGGCCACATGAGCTAGTCCCTTCACACTCATTTCAGATCCTCCTTATATGTAAGTAAACCTTATTATATGAATAATTATGTGCTACATATATATTTAAAATAAGTTTTTTATACTATATTGGTTATGAAACCGAAGATATTTTAGATGAAAAACGTTACTTTTTAAATCCAAATCAGGAGGTACTTGATATGCAGCATCACATAGACGAGATAGACTACAAAATCATGAAATTGTTACAGCATGATGCGCGAATAACGATTTCCCAAATCAGCAAAGAAATTTCGATGTCACAACCGTCCGTTAAAGAAAGAATGACCAAGCTTGAAGAACGAGGGATTATTTCTGGATATAATGCTGTATTTAATTTACGGGAACTGGATCGGGGGACAACTACGTTTATTCTGATAAAGACAGAACATTGCCAAGAGCTGATTGATTTTTGTAAGGAGGCGAAGGAGGTTACCGATTTGTTTCGCATCAGCGGGGAATTTAATTATCTCATTAAGGTACAAAGCGCGTCTGTAGAGGAAATTGCAGAGTTTCAGGATTCACTAGTCAAGCTGGGGCCTTCCAAATCGCATATTTGTATGAAAAATATACTGGAAAACAGGGTTTTGTTGTAAGTCATCCGGCAACGCATATTTGGAACATAAATCATTCAGAAAGCTGTTATTCGTAACATTAAATTAAGCGAATGATTGGATGAAATAAAAAAAGTGACGCTGAATTACACCAGCGTCACCGTAATTCCTTGCTTCAGACGTTCCACGTCCTGAAGCTCGATCTTGCCGGCCATGGCGTGCAGAGCAGCCGCCGTGCCGCAGGCCGCTCCCTGCCGTAGCATGGCAGGGAGCTCCAGCCCCGCCACCGCGCCGCTAACTAGCCCGGCGACCATGGCGTCACCGCTGCCGAGCGCGCTGACAATGTCCGCGTCCGGCAGGCTTACGCGGTAGCGTGCATCGCGCGTTACCGCTAGTGCCCCGCGTGCGCCGAGAGAGATGACGGCCAGCTGCGCTCCGGCTTCCAGCAGCTGTAATGCCGCCGCTTCAGCGGCATCTGGGCGCGTGGCGTCGATCCCCGCGAAGCGGGCGGCCTCGTCCTCGTTAGGCTTCACGAGGTCGGGCTTCCCGCGCAGCCCCAAGCGCAGCGCCTCGCCGCTCGCGTCCAGCGCCACGCGCGCGCCGCGTTCCTTTGCCAGCGTGCACAGCTCGGCGTACAGATCGGGCGGGCAGCCGGGTGGCAGGCTGCCAGAGAGAACGACCCAAGCCGAATCCTCGGCAAGGGTCGCGATTTTGCGCCGCAGCGCGGCTAGTTCAAGCGGCCCAACGGTCGGGCCGCTCTCAATCAGCTCGGTCTGCGTGCGAGTAGCCGGGTCGAGCACGGTTATGGCGAGACGGGTTTCCCCGTATGCCGTTTCGATGAAATCGGCGCTTACGCCCTCCGTGCTCAACCCGTCGATGAGCAGCCGTCCGGTATGTCCAGCTACAAATCCGGTCGCCCGTACAGGCTGACCTAGCGTGCGAATGACACGAGCTGCATTCACGCCCTTGCCGCCTGGTACCGTTAAGCCCCCTTCAATGCGGTGGACGGCATTCAGTCCAAAGCCTGCAACCGTGTAGATTTTATCCACTGCTGCGTTAAGCGTTACAGTGGTAATCACAAGGCATCACTCCTTTAAGAAATCAGCTTTAAGCCCAATGCTGCGGCAAGAATCATGGCGATGAATAAAACACGCAGTACGCTTTTTTGCTCACCATACAAGAACATGCCTGTAATCGTACTGCCGACGGTTCCAATGCCTGTCCATACGGCATAAGAAGTTCCCATCGGCAAACTTTTCATGGCGAAGCTGAGCAGAGAGAAGCTAAGAATAAAGGATAAAATCATAAGTGCTAAAGCCTTCCACCCTTTACCGACCGTAACTCCCTTCATGCCGATGACTCCAAGCACTTCCGAGCAGCCCGCGATAACCAATGCAATCCAAGCCATTATGCACCACTCCCTTCCTGAGCATCACGATCGGTAACTAACTTCAAGCCGATCACACCTGCTAGCAAAAGGGCGATTAGCAGCGTTTTGGACCATTGAAACGGTTCCCCGAAAAGCAGCATTTCGCCTACGACGGTTCCCCCTGTCCCCAGTCCGGTAAATACAGCATACACCGTGCCTACAGGCAGACGCTTTGCAGCCTTCATGATTAAATAAAAGCTGGCCACCACAGCCAGCACAGTTACAGCCCAGGTGAGTACAGAATCTGCATGCTTCAAGCCTGATACCCATACGACCTCAATCAGGCCTCCAACAAAAACGTAAATCCAACTGCGATTCATGATGAATTTCTCCTCAATTCAGTATAATTTTCAATTACGACTGCTTCACCCTTCATGAGATGAAGTTAACGTAATCCCACGCCAAAAAATAGGCCATGCAGCGTTCAGCCTTCGGTGGTAGTTGGTGCTTCCACTGTACAGTAGCTCTACCATGATTCCATCCACCAGTGTCATGTAGGCTAAAGCCACATCTGCTGGTTCCATATGCCCAAAGAGTTCCCGATCCCGTACATTTCGGAGGCGACGAGTTAATTTTCGCTCCATTTGTTCCAGAAAAGGATTCACAATATTCAGTACCTCGTTATATAAAGATACAGGCGGAAAGAAGGAAAAGCGGAGCATAAACTTGGCTGAGTTGTTGCCCTCATATTCCTGTTCCATCCAGAACAGGAAATCATGCAGTGTGTGTTCCAGCGACTGTTCTTTGCGTTCCGTAAAGTATTCGAAAATACGTAAATTCTGCTCTTGAAACGCATAACGTGCCACCTGCAAAAACAGATCCTCCTTGCCCTGAAAATGCGCATATATAGACGGTTTTCGGATTCCAACCTCGGCGGCAATACTGCTCAAGGATGCTCCCTCATACCCATTGGCGGCAAATTGGAAAAGAGCGGCCTTTCGAATCTCTTCCATTCCCATTATCATCACCTACCTAACGTTCGTTAGTTTATTTTCACATGAAAAAAAGTAAGTGTCAACCCATCAACATTTCGTAATGTACTTTGGATTTTTTTATTCAACATTTAAATAAAAAAGTGGGAAGAAATAAGGGGCTCATGTACAATATAATGAGGAATACCTGTTTAAATGCAGTCCATTGGAAGTGAGGTTAGTTATGAGGCGAAGCTTACTGGCCGTATTGATCGCGGCTATGGTGTTTATTATTTATTATTTTGGCTTGTTTAATTACATCGGTAAAAATGAAGGAACTGTCATCAGTATTTTCTCCACGCTGACGGTTATTTCCATAAGTCTGATTATTTTTACGGAGAATCGTAATCCTTCCACCACCATGTCATGGATTTTGCTGCTGGCGTTGCTGCCAGTCGTTGGACTTCCTCTTTATTTTTTGTTTGGGCAAAATGTATTCAAGCGCCGTAAGTATGACAAAAAGGCATTGCGTGACCAACAGGCTTATGAGCGTATCGAAAAGGATGCTTTGCGGGTCAAACGAGATTTGACCTGCTTTACAGATGAGCAGCAGCAGTTGATGCGTCTGGCCCGGAGATTGGCCCGCTCCCCGATTTATTTTGCGACAGAAACCCAGATTCTGAATAATGGAGATGAAACCTTCTCCACGCTGCTCGAAGAACTGCGCAAGGCGCAGCATCATATCCATATGGAATATTACATTTTCCGCTCGGATGATATCGGTACCAGCATTCAGAAAATTTTGATCGAGAAGGCCAAAGCGGGTGTTAAGGTTCGGTTTATGTACGATGCAGTCGGTAGTATTCAGTTATCGAAGGCATTTTTGAAGGAAATGAAAGATGCAGGAGTAGAGGTTGTTGCATACGGAGGCGCTCGGATTTTGTTCTTCTCCAGTCGGGTAAACTACCGTAATCACCGTAAAATTGTAGTTATCGACGGTAATATTGGATTAATCGGTGGCCTAAATGTGGGAGATGAGTATCTCAGCCGCAACAAAGCCTACGGCTTTTGGCGTGACACGCATATGATTGTGAAGGGCGAAGCTGTGCGGACGTTGCAACTTATATTTTTACAGGATTGGCTTCATATGACGGGTGAATCGGTACTGGATAGCGAATATCTGTCTCCCGATATTGAACCGATCACGGATGGCGGCGTACAGATTATTGCCAGCGGACCAGACAATGAGCGGAGAGTGCTTAAAAATCTATTCTTCTCCATGATCACATCCGCTCGAAAATCCGTCTGGATTGCCACTCCTTATTTTATCCCGGATGAAGATATCCTGACTGCTTTGCGGATGGCTGCTCTATCCGGGTTGGATGTGCGTATTCTGTTCCCCGCGAAACCGGATAAATGGCTGCCTTTTCTCGCATCCCATTCGTACTTCCAATCGTTGCTAGAGGTGGGAGTCAAGGTATATGAATATGAAAAAGGGTTCCTTCACTCCAAGCTTCTCATTATTGACGGGGAAGTTGCGACTATTGGGACAGCCAATATGGATATGCGCAGCTTCCATTTGAATTTTGAAGTGAACGCTCTGTTGATTCAAACACACAGTGTCCAGCAGATGGTGAACGACTATGAGCGAGATTTGCACAATGCCAGCTTGATCGTACGTGAGGAATTCATGAAAAAGCGTCTGTTCAAACGTTTGATGGAATCGCTCGCTCGGCTGCTTTCACCACTGCTGTAATGTACAAACGATGAGCTGTGGATATGGAAGCAGATCTTAGAGTCAAAATGTAGTAAAGCCCAAAATATCCTGGAGACGGTATACAATATCTTTCCAAAATGTTGAATGATCCTCGTAGGCCGCCAGCTCCAGGCTGTATTCAGCTCCCCGGTTATTCCACAGCTTATCAAAATAGGCCGCCACCTGTCGGGTCAGCTTGCTGTCCGCCGGAGCGGCCACCCACAGTTCATTCTCCAGATTCAAATCATCCAAATTACGGGGGGTCAAATTGGTAGAGCCACCCCAAATCAAATGCTCTCCTTGTACCTTGGCAATATAAATCAGCTTCGTATGGAATTGCTCATGGGTAGTATGATACCAGCGAATTTGAATGTTTCCATCCGATTTATCGGACAACTCTTGGGCAACCGGACGATTAGGTATGCCTATTTTTTCCTGCCCGAACGCGTTTTCATTGGGGTCCAGCAGCAATTGGATGTTTACGCCGCGTGCCGAGGCATCCAGCAGGCTATTCAATATTTTGCGATCAGCCAAATAAAACATGCCCATATGAATGCTGTCACCTTGCTTCGTCTGCTTAATGCCATTCAGAACGGAGGCATACACTTTGCCTTCCGTGAGATATTTGATCCGGTAGCTGTCCTTACCTGATGGGACTAGGGGCTCTGCTTGAGGTGTGTAGACAGGAAGTTGCCCTCCGCCCGAGAAGTCCAATACCGCCTGCTCTGTTTGTAAAATATCTCCGATGATCGGTCCCTTCACTTCTAGGGCAACATTGGAATGATAGGCACTTGCATCGTGAACATTACCTGTAGAAATGAGAGCAGTTTGCTCGTTGGCAACCAATTTTCGGTGATTGGCCTTGACGTTTAACAGCTTTAAATAAGAGCGAGCCGTAACGTCAGGTCCGTCACTGGCCATCAGATTGGGAATCCAGCCTGTGCCTTGCTGCCCGAACCACTGGAAAAAGGTACGCCACACCGCTGAATAGATGGGCGTGGAGTCCCGCAATGGATCTACATCGGTCTGCACGACCTGAATTCCTACTTGCTTCATATTCTCCAACAAAGGATTGGGAGCAGAATTATAATTGGTATTGACTTCATCTGTAATGAAAAAGATAGGCATCTCAGGATGGGCTTTCTTTTTGGCGATAAGATGCTGGGTCATTTGCGCGCTGACTTCGGGGAAGTGCTGCCCTTTATGTTTATAATCGTTGAACAGAAACAGGTCAATGACGATAAATTGCTGGGCTTCATCAATGATTCCGAGCATACGATTCAAAATTTGTCCTTCATGTTGTACAGTGCTTCCATCCCCAGTAGGGTAGGTCAAATCCGTCCAAAAGTTTACCTCGTTCGTTGAATACTCCTGACTCTCATAAGAGACGAACGGAGGTAATGGTTTATGGGTTTGATACAGCATAACGGCAATCAGCCACAGGATAAGGACCAAAATGGCGATTTTAAGAGCACGGCCCTTGTACATGAATTTTCTTTGGGATTCCGGCGCAGAATGCAGCGGATTTTGTTTAGTCATACGACGATCAGCTCCTCCATTGAATGCTGCATTCCATTTTATCGTGACCGAACATGCAGATTATGATATAGATACTGTCTAATTATTACCGCAAGTCAACAGGATTGAAGCGGAATGCTGAACGGAATGAATGAAGAACGTTTTATTAATTGAGGACATATGTCCTTTATAGGCAGGCTGACCTATACTTAAATAGATACAAAAGTCATTTATATGGGGAGAATAACGATTTATGAGAGGAATCTTGTTTGCTTTTCTGGGAGGCGCTTGTATTACGTTACAGGGGGTAGCGAATACACGGATTAGCCAGGATATCGGGACATGGCAGGCGGCTACCGTTACTCAGCTAATAGGTTTTATTTTGGCAGCATCAGTTTGGATGTTTACAAAGGATGGCCGTGTGTCTGAAATGAAAGAGGTAAAGCCGATGTATCTTTGGGGTGGTGCTTTTGCGGCTATCATTATATTTAGTGAAGTCACAGCCATTCAACATATTGGGGTTACGTTCACAATCTCGGCGCTGTTGATTGCTCAGTTATGTTTAACCTTCCTGGTAGACATCAAAGGATGGTTCGGCATAGTGAAGCAGAAGATGAAGCTGCCACAATTTATAGGTATTGGTATGATGATCGCGGGTGTCATTATATTAAAACTCTAAAATAAAACTTTATTTATAGAAAAAGCTTAGAACGTAGAAAATGAAGGTGAGCTAAGCAATGAGAGAAATTCAGGATCAAGAGCAGCTAAAGTATTTTTTGCATCTGCATCAGTTAGAATCCATACTCTACGAGCCACTACATCCCTATTTGTCGCTGCATCGTTTGGAGCAAGGGGAAAAGCTCTGTTCGCAGGGGGACGCCATTGAGCATCTGTATATTCTGGTGCAGGGCAAGGTAAAAATTTTTACCAGCTCTACAGAAGGAAAGACTCTGATCCTTTGCTTCAAAACACCGATCGAGGTCATAGGAGATGTTGAATATATTCGTAATAGTCACGTCATCAATACAGTAGAGGCAGTGTCGCCGATCTATGTGATTGGTGTTCATCATCAATGGATGAATAAGTACGGCAGAGATTATGCTCCTTTGCTGCAATTTCTATTGGATATTGTCACGCGGAAGTTTTGCCTGGACTCTGATTTCTCCAATTTCAACCTGATGTATCCGGTGGAAGTTAGGCTTGCGAGCTACCTGCTATCTGTTTCTTTTGACGAATCCAATTCTGCCTTTCATGAGGAACTACGGGCATCCAGTCTGGTGGATGTGGCGAATTTGATCGGAACCAGCTACAGACACCTCAACCGTGTCATTCGCAAGATGATCGAAGAGGGATTGGTTGAACGGGCAAAAGGCTATATTGTCATTAAGGACAGAAAAGGTTTGAGTGAACTGGCTGGCCATAATATTTATGAATCGTTGTAATCATAGTGCTTTGAATAAGTGCAGCACAATAAAGGGACTATCAAGGGAGAGTTAAATATGTTATTAGGGCTTATATTGGCAGTTATCGCAGGTGCTTTGGTCAGTCTGCAAACGATATTCAATAATAAGGTGAATGAGCGGACAGGTTCATGGGCCACAACGACATTGGTACTGGGAACAGGGTTCTTGGCTTCCTTGCTCGGAAGTCTTATTTTTGAAGGGAAAAATACATTTGCTTTACAGCATATGCAGCTGTGGTACTGGTTCAGTGGCATGATTGGTGTCGGCGTTGTGTTCTGTCTGGTGCAAGGAATGAAGCGACTTGGCCCTACCTATGCGATCTCCATCGTATTGACGGCACAATTAGGTACAGCCTTGTTGTGGGATTCATTAGGATGGCTTGGACTAGAGAAGATTCCGTTTACCTTCAATAAGTTGATTGGTGTATTGGTCATTATCGGTGGTATTCTCGTTTTCAAATTTGGACATGGGCGTACAAAGGAACCACAAGAAAATATTACAACTATACCTGATTCGATGAAGAGCTAAAGAAGGTTGTGATGACCTTAATCCTGCTTGATTGGGGTCCCACTTTCGGAGGGGTATTTTGCATTTTGCAGAGAAGCTGCATCTTAAGCAGGTGCTGCTTTTCGATCCCATAGGCAAAGAAAAATGTTCACGGTCATGTATATATTTTTCCATCCATGATACAATGAAAATATCTTAAAATAGTGCTTTAAGGGCCTAGATATTTGATATATGAGATGATAAATAGATCGGTTACCGTGTTCGGGAACGGTCTTATTTGTGCTTCACGAACCTGATGGAATGCACAGATTGACTTTGGATGAGGTGGAACATAGATGAGTAATACAGAAAATAAAAAGGGATCACCTGACGGCTCAGACAGATCCGGCTCTTTGTTGCCTGCCACGCAGACAGGTGAACGGAAAATTGAGCATGTCCGCCTTTGTCTGCAGGAAGATGTGGCCGGACACGGCATTACCAGCGGACTGGAGCGGTATAGTTTTAAGCACTGCGCTTTGCCGGAGCTACATTTTGACGAGGTGCGTCTGGATACAACTTTTATGGGACGCGCTGTACGGACACCGCTGCTCATCAGTTCTATGACTGGCGGCAGCGCGGAGACAGGAGCGATTAATGAGCGATTGGCAGAGACCGCAGAAAGACGCGGCTGGGCATTGGGCGTCGGCTCTGTACGAGCTGCGGTGGAAAAAGAGGAATTGGCTTCAACCTTTGCGGTCCGCCGTCTAGCGCCCAGCATCCCGATCCTTGCCAATCTGGGTGCAGTGCAGCTGAACTACGGGTTTGGTGTGGACGATTGCCAGCGTGCAGTGGAAATTGCCGGAGCGGATATGTTGGTGCTGCATTTGAACGGCTTGCAGGAGATATTCCAACCTGAGGGGAATTTGGATTTTAGCAGGTTGCTTGAGCGCATTGAGGAGTTGTGTCGTCGTCTTTCGGTGCCTGTAGGCGTGAAGGAAGTAGGCTGGGGCATAGATGGTGAGACGGCATCGAGATTATATGATGCAGGCGCTGCTTTTATTGATGTCGCTGGTGCGGGCGGGACAAGCTGGAGCCAAGTGGAGAAATTTCGCAATCCTGATCCTGTGCGCCGTGCAGCGGCAGAGGCGTTCGCCGATTGGGGCAATTCGACCGCTGATTGTATCGTGGAGGTTAGAGCAGCCCAGCCTAATGGCGCTCTGATCGGTAGCGGTGGATTGAAAAACGGTGTCGATGCTGCGAAGGCACTTGCTTTGGGCGCTGACATGGCAGGCTTCGGTCGCTCTTTGCTTGGCTCGGCGGTCACCTCCAGCGAGGCATTGGAAGCGCGATTGGAGCAAGTAGAGCTGGAATTGCGTACAGTCATGTTTGGCATCGGAGTAGCTGGGATCGAAGGTCTTAAAGAAACGACCAGACTAAGAAAGAAGGCGAACGGATGAGTGGATTCATTAAGTTGGTTCCGATGAACGCAGAGCAGTATGATCGCTTTGAGCAACGCTCGCTCGCAGATTACGCGGAAGAGAAAATCCAGGCAGGCGCGTGGACGGTGGAAGAGGCACCAGAACGGGCAAAGGAAAGCTTTGCAACATTTTTGCCACAAAGACTGGATACGCCCCATGCTCACCTGTACATGCTTGAGTATTCAGATAGTGTGGGTCAAGGCTCCGAGGAAGCGGGATATATCTGGTTCAACATTACAGAAGGTACGCAAGGCAAAGAAGCTTTTTTGCTGGATATTCTCGTTTACGATTCATATCAGGGGCGAGGCCTGGGTACGTTGACGATGCAGGCGTTGGAACAAGAAGCTCGGAGGCTGGGTGCGGTTCGCATCGGTCTGCATGTATTTGGGCATAATGAGCGGGCTTTACATGTATATCGCAAGTCTGGTTATCGGGTTACGGATATCCAGATGAGCAAGGAAATCTAAATAAAGCTATCTAAATAGGGATGCAGCAAAATCCTAAATTCACAGCCGTATGCTTGCCGCATGTATAGGTTCTCCTATATAATGTGGGTTGGTAAACTAACAGAGGGTATAGCGCATATTTTATATAAACGGGAGTTGTTCTGATTATGGCTTTAAAAGCGGGGATCGTGGGTCTGCCGAACGTGGGCAAATCAACACTGTTTAACGCAATAACGCAGGCGGGGGCGGAATCCGCAAACTATCCATTTTGTACAATTGACCCTAATGTAGGGGTCGTTGAAGTACCGGACGAGCGACTGGATAAGCTGACTGAACTGGTAGTACCGAACAAAACGGTACCAACGGCTTTTGAATTTGTTGATATTGCAGGACTTGTACGAGGTGCCAGCAAAGGCGAGGGTTTGGGTAACAAGTTTTTGGCTCATATTCGCGAAGTAGATGCCATTGTTCATGTGGTACGCTGCTTTGAAGATGAGAATATTACTCATGTGGACGGCAAAATTGATCCAATCAGCGATATTCAGACGATTAATCTAGAATTGATTCTGGCGGATATCGAAAGTGTAGACAAGCGCATTGATCGTTCCCGTAAGAACATGAAGGGCGGCAACAAGCAGTATGCCCAAGAGGTTGAAGTACTGGAACGGATCAAGGAATCGCTGTATGCCGACAAACCTGCACGTAGCGTAGAATTGTCAGAAGACGAAAAGCTAATTATACGCGACCTTCATTTGCTCACGATGAAGCCTGTATTGTACGCGGCTAATGTCAGTGAAGATGGTGTAACGGAAGCTGACAGCAATCCATATGTGCAAAAGGTACGTGAATTTGCAGTAGCGGAAAATGCTGAAGTGGTACCGATCAGTGCCAAAGTAGAGGCTGAAATTGCTGAGCTGGAAGGCGAAGACAAGGCAATGTTCCTTGAGGAGCTGGGGCTGGCTGAATCTGGTCTGAACCGTCTGATCAAAGCAGCTTACCGCTTGCTGGGACTGTATACGTATTTCACAGCAGGTGTGCAGGAAGTACGCGCATGGACTATTCACAAAGGAACAAAAGCACCTGGCGCTGCGGGCGTAATCCACTCGGATTTTGAACGCGGATTTATTCGCGCTGAGGTTGTATCCTACGATGACTTGGTCGCTGCTGGATCTATGAACGGGGCCAAAGAACGTGGTCAGCTTCGTTTGGAAGGCAAGGAATATGTGGTTCAGGACGGAGACGTTATGCATTTCCGTTTTAATGTTTAGGATGCATCTCGGCGTATAGCAAACAGGGTTTATATACAAACATATTAGGTCATTGTATACGTGTTATCCGCATGTACTAACTTACTTAGTCGCTGCCTGTCCCGGGCGGCGACTTTTTATTTGATTCGTATTCCTTTTTCCTGATTGAGAGTTTGTTACCAAATCTTTAGCGGAATTTTGTTTATTCGACTTCAATTGATTTGTTGATTTTTGCAAAATTCTAAATTAGCAAGTATTTTATGTAGCTAATTAATTGATTAGTTGTTATAATAAAGAGCTGTAGCCAGTGAATTTAAAGCTGGTTTCATATTAATTTAACTGAAGAGGTGAATCGCTTGTTGGACCGATTGCAATCATTGGCGGACCGCTACGATAAACTGAGCGAACTGCTCTGCGATCCGGATGTGGCGAACGATAGCAAAAAACTTAGAGATTATTCCAAAGAACAGTCTGATTTACAGCCTGCTTATGAAGCATATACCGAATATAAAACTGTCGTTGAGGAGCTGGACGCTGCTAAAGCCATGCAGGCTGAAAAGCTTGACGACGAGATGCGTGAAATGGTCAAAATGGAGATCGAAGAGCTGAGTGCCCGTAAGCGGGAACTGGACGAGAAAATCCGCATTTTGCTGCTGCCGAAGGACCCGAACGATGATAAGAACGTTATTATCGAAATTCGTGGTGCTGCCGGTGGGGACGAGGCTGCACTGTTTGCAGCGGACTTGTACCGGATGTACACTCGTTATGCAGATACACAAGGCTGGCGTGTAGAATTGATGGATGCGAACATGAATGACCTTGGAGGCTTTAAAGAGGTTATTTTCATGATTAATGGACGCGGTGCCTATAGCAAAATGAAATTCGAAAGCGGCGCACACCGTGTACAGCGGATTCCGACAACAGAATCTGGCGGACGTATTCATACGTCTACCTCCACGGTTTCCGTGATGCCTGAGGCAGAGGAAGTGGATATCGAAATTTTAGATAAGGATATCCGCGTGGATACTTTCTGCTCCAGCGGTGCGGGCGGTCAGTCCGTTAATACAACCAAGTCGGCGGTGCGTGTAACGCATATGCCAACAGGTATTGTGGCAACCTGCCAGGACGGCAAATCCCAGAACTCCAACAAGGAGAAGGCGCTGCAAGTTTTGCGTGCCCGTATTTCGGATATGATGCGTCAGGAAGAGGAAGCCAAATATGCAGGCGAGCGTAAGAGCAAAGTAGGTACCGGGGATCGCAGTGAGCGTATACGTACTTACAACTTCCCGCAAAGCCGTGTAACGGATCATCGCATTGGTTTGACCATGCACAAGCTGGACCAGGTGATGAACGGAGAGATCGAAGAAATCGTATCAGCACTCACGATTGCAGAGCAGGCTGATTTGATGGAACAAGAGGTTTAAGTTTTGGGGAACGAACGCGATTGTGTGTATCGGATGCCGCCGGAACGGAACATGAGTGTCAGAGAAGCCTTAGTTGAGGCTTCTTCTTTTTTAGGAAGTTGCGGCGTGTTGGAGCCGCAGCATAATGCCCGCTTGCTGCTGGAACATGTGCTTGGGCTGGAAGGTACGAGGTTTTACGCCGCTCTGGGCGATCCGTTCCCTTCCTCCGTTAAGGAGACGTGGGAACGGATCATCGCCCGCAAAGCTGCGGGTGAACCGGCGCAGTATATTATCGGACGGCAGGAATTTTATGGCCGCCCGTTCGCGGTTTCACCGTCGGTGCTGATTCCGCGACCCGAGACAGAGCTGCTCGTCGAGGCGATACTCCAGCACGGTGACCGGCTGTGGCCGAGCAGTGCTCCGCACGCGCTCGACATTGGCACGGGTAGCGGCGCGATTGCCGTGACGCTGGCAGCTGAGCGGCCGCGCTGGCACGTAGCAGCGGGTGATATTTCTGCTGCTGCGCTCGAAATGGCGTCCCAGAACGCCGCCGCAAACGGCGCAGCCGTAGAATTCCGCGAGGGCGATCTACTGGTGCCGTTTGCGGGAACAGCGGTGGACATCCTCGTGTCCAACCCGCCATATATCCCGGCTGCTGACATCGCTGGCTTGCAGCCAGAGGTGCGCGACCATGAGCCGCGAATGGCGCTGGATGGCGGCCCTGACGGGCTTGGCCCGTATCGGGCAATGCTGGAGCAGCTTGGGCTCCTTCAGGCCCCACCCCGGCTAATCGGGTTTGAGCTGGGGATGGGACAGGCCAGAGACGTGGCTGGCCTGCTGGAACAGGCAGGTCATTGGAAGAACATTCTAATCATTCCTGACCTTGCGGGGATCGAGCGACATGTCCTAGGCGTCTCGGAGTAATGCTGCATTTTCTTTTTGCGAGTCTTTCCTTTAGAATAAGAGGAGTATGACCGAGAAACGGCTCAGGGGGAAATCATGCTTCAGAAATTGAAAAAAATTGATGGTCCGGTTATTTTTATTCTGGTTTTGCTCATGGCGATTAGTATCATAACGGTATACAGTGCTGGTAGGGGTCCTACGAACTTGGCAGAGCACGGCAACGATTACCAGAAGATGATCGGGTATTATATATTGGGCTTTGTAGCGATCTTGGGTTTAGCGATAGTTGATTTTCGGATATTCATTAAAAAAGCCTTGTATGTATATGGAGGCGGGATATTTCTGCTGATTCTCGGCTTTTTTGGCGGGACGGTTAATAACTCTCAAGGCTTTTTGAAAATTGGTGGCTTAAATCTCCAGCCTGCTGAGGTATTCAAGCTGGTTCTTATCATTTTTTTGGCGTATATGCTGATTAAAAAGCGCAAGAGCAAGCTGTATTTTATTCAGGATGTTCTTCCAGTTGCTCTAGTGAGCTTTGTCCCATTTGCCATGGTCATGGCACAAAATGACTTGGGTAATGCGCTCGGTTACATTGTCATCGTCATTGGTATGCTATGGATTGGTAATGTGAAGGCATCCCATGCGCTAATCGGATTTATCGTATTTGCAGTCGCCGTTGGTGGCGGGATCAAAGCGTATATTTCGTTTCATGATGAGATTGATTCCTTTATGAAAGGCATTGGACGTAGTCACTGGGTAGAGCGTTTAGACCCTTGGCTGGTACCAGAAGAAGCGACTGCGAAGGCATCTTATCATACGAAAAATGCCAAACTGGCCATAGCTTCTGGCGGAATGATGGGCAAGGGCTTCTTGCAGGGAACTTCGGTACAGTCCGGACGTGTTCCCTATACCTATGCGGATTCTATTTTTGTAG
Organism: Paenibacillus polymyxa; assembly: GCF_015710975.1. NCBI lineage: Bacteria > Bacillati > Bacillota > Bacilli > Caryophanales > Paenibacillaceae > Paenibacillus > Paenibacillus polymyxa. Next base: position 2,344,413 of record NZ_CP049783.1, read on the forward strand.
TTGTAGCAGAGGAGTTTGGGTTTGTAGGCTCATCCATTCTGCTGTTGCTATATTTTATTTTGATTCATCGAATGATCCTGATTTCGCTGGAATGCCGGGATCGAGCTGGACCATATATTATTGTCGGGATTGTGTCCATGTTGCTATATCAGATTTTTGAGAACATTGGTGCGTTTCTGGGCATTATGCCACTTACGGGGATTACGCTCCCGTTCATAAGCTATGGCGGTACCTCGTTGCTTATTAACATGGCTAGTATTGGCTTAGTTATGAGCATTAAGGTGCATGGCCAGGAGCTAGAGGATGACCTGCCGCAGCCTTCCAGAGTAAGCTTGACGAAGGCGAAAAAAGCCTAGTACAGGTGGGTTGTGGCTTAATATTAATAGTTATTTTTACGAGTTGAAACGGTGCAACAAAAGAGTCCAGATTGTGAAATCTGGGCTTTTTTATATTCCTAGGTGACGATCTAGCTTGCAATAGCCTGAATTATTTTACGAGATTCATAGGTTTAGACTCTCCCAAACCGGACAGACTGATAGATATGATAGAGTTTGGGTTTGGGGGGACGAAGATGAGAAGTTGGATAAAGCAAGCTGCAATGATACTCTTTTGTATTTCAATATTAATGATGTCTTGGGAAGGTCAAAAAACAGATGCAGCTATGACCACGGGGGCAAGAGGAACTTTAGCATCTGGAGTGACCACCACAGGGTTGAAAGTAATTCCGCACGATTCCATTCGACTGCGAATTTTAGCAAATTCAGATCGTCCGGAGGATCAGTTGGTTAAGCGCGAAATACGGGATGCCATCGTGCAGCAGATGAATGCGTGGGTGGGTGAACTGGACAATCCACAAAGCCTAAATCAAGCCAGAGTGTTGATTGACGCACATTTACCTGAAATTGATCGCTTGGTAGGTGAAGAACTGGCTCTTCGCGGTATAGCGTATGATCATCAGGTGGAGCTGGCAAGTGTACCTTTTCCGACGAAAATGTACGGAGGTCTTGTCTACCCGGCAGGGAATTATGAGGCGCTTCGGGTTACACTGGGGCAAGGGAAAGGGCAAAATTGGTGGTGTGTGCTGTTCCCGCCGTTGTGCTTTATTGATGCAGGCAGTGGTGAAGCAGCAGCACAAACTGTATCGGCAAAAACAAGTCATGAAGACAATCGAACGAACGCCGCTGGCAAGGAGCCGGAAGTACGTTTTTTCCTGTGGGATGCCCTTACGGGGCTGTGGAGCTGGGTGAGTGGCTTGTTTGCCTAAATGTTTCGTCAGTGCTATGGAAAAGAGAACAACGAGTGTAATTTTCCCCATATGTTATAATGGAACTTACGATAGATATACAGAGGGCAGAGCCAAATCGAACTGATTTGTTAAAGTAGGTTTTTGGGGATCAGGGCCATGAAATGGCCTGTATGACAATAAGATATGGGATGATCTGATATGAGTGATAAAGTGAATCAAATGCATGACTTGCACGTAGGTTTTGTGAAAAAAGAGATAGCAGAGCAGGAGCAGGCGTTACAGCCTTCTCATACACACTGGTGGGATGTAAGATGTCTGGTTCCTGTAGAGAGCACGACTGTATCTGCTATCTCGTCTTTTGAGGTGGAAAAAGTGGATTCCGTTGATTCTGTGAACAACACTGACGGGGATGGTTCTGACGAACTTTCAGCTGGACAGGCTCTGATCGCAGCGGAAAAGGGCATACGCGAGGCCGCCGTACTTCTCCAGGCTGGAGAGACGGTAGCCTTCCCTACGGAAACCGTGTACGGACTGGGGGCCGATGCACGCAGCACGAAAGCGGTGGAGGCGGTATTTGCTGCCAAAGGTCGTCCTTCCGATAACCCGCTCATTGTACATATTTCCGATGCTGCTCAATTAAAAGGCATGGTAGCGGAAATTAACGATACATCCCGAGCGCTGATGAATGCATTTTGGCCAGGACCGCTGACCCTCGTATTGCCGGTAGTGCCGCAGGCACTGTCATCGCGTGTGACAGCAGGTTTGGACACGGTCGGTGTGCGCATGCCGGATCATCCGATCGCGCTGCGCTTGATCACGGAAGCCGGTTGTCCGCTGGCTGCACCAAGCGCCAACCGCTCGGGAAGACCCAGTCCGACTCTAGCACAGCATGTGCTGGAGGACCTGGAGGGTCGCATCGGCGGTATTTTGGACGGAGGTCCCACGGGGGTGGGACTGGAGTCCACGGTAGTGCAAGCGGGTGACGACGGAACCGTCACCATTCTGCGCCCTGGCGGCGTGACGGCTGAACAGCTCGCTGCGGTTGCTCGCGCCGTCGTATTGGACCCGGCGTTGGCTGCCACACCGGGGCAGGATGTCGACAGCCTGGCGCCACGCTCGCCGGGCATGAAGTATACGCACTACGCGCCGCGAGGCCGCTTGAGCGTGGTACAAGGCCCGTCGCCTGTTGAAGTGACGGGCTGGATTCGCGACGCGCTGGCGGAGGCTGCCGCGCGCGGGGAGCGCACGGCGGTGCTCGCGTTCGACGACCATGCCGCCGGCTACGCCGGAGAACGGGTCTACACGCTGGGCAAGCTGGACGCGCTTCATGAGGCAGCGCAGCGTCTATATGGCGTGCTCCGACGCTGCGATGAAGACGGCGTCACCTACATTTTGGCGGAAGCCTGCCCGCCGAAGGGATTGGGAGACGCCGTCATGAATCGACTGCTTAAAGCGGCAGGTCATCGAATTATCCGATTGTAGCTTCTGTAAAGAATGGAGTCTCTTATTTTAATTCCTCCTCTCTCCTCGTCTCTGTTTTGGGTATTTTCAGTACCTGCTTGTACTGATTTGCCCCTTGTCCGCATAACGTGTACAAGAACAGACGGATAATGGAGGGATGGAGTATGCTGGCAGCCTCTGCCGATGCTGGGCAGGTTGTAACGATTCTGATCATGGCGGTAGCGCTAGGGATGGATGCGCTGTCGCTGGGCGTAGGGATCGGTATGAAGGGGATACGCCTGCGAGACGTGCTGCGCATCAGCATTGTGATTGGTTTTTTTCACATCCTGATGCCGTTGCTGGGAATGTTCACAGGCCATTATATGAGTTCTTTATTAGGCCATGTGACGACCTATTTCGCAGGGGGATTACTCATCCTTTTGGGCGGGCATATGGTGTACAATTCCTTCAAGGGAGACGGCGTACACGTATTGGATCATCGGTCGCCTTTGGGTCTTTTGCTATTTGCACTTGGGGTGAGCATTGACTCATTTTCTGTGGGAGTGTCCCTGGGGATGTTCCAGAGTGACCTGGTGCTGACTGTTCTGGCCTTTGGTTTTTGCGGGGGAGCGATGGCGATGCTGGGGCTGTTACTGGGGCGCAAGGTCAGCCGCAATCTGGGGGATTATGGAGAGGCGGTGGGCGGTGCCGTTTTGCTGGCATTTGGCTTTATGTTTATGTTTTGATTTTAACGTAGACAGTGTAAAATAAATACAGGATTTGAGTAATCCTCTGTTTATATATTTTTTCAACATACGGGGGGTGAAGACGTTGAAGAATATCTTATTTGTATGCACAGGGAACACCTGTCGCAGTCCAATGGCTGAGGGGATGCTACGTAAGTTGGCTGCTGAGCATGGACTGGAACTGGAAGTGCGTTCCGCTGGAGTAGCTGCGATGGACGGGGCGTCGATATCCCGGCATGCAGAGGCGGTTCTACGTGATCACGATATATCCGATCAGATCACTTCAACCCCTTTAAGCGACGGGCTTGCCGAGTGGGCACATCTGATCTTAACCTTGACGCAAGGACATAAACAGCATGTCATTCAACGGTTTCCACAAACGGCGGGCAAAGTATTTACGCTGAAGGAATATGTGGAGGACCGGGACGCAGTGCTGAATGACGTACAGGAGTTAGATGGTTTGTATGCATCACAGCAGTTGATGGCTTCACTTGGACAAGAGCTATCAGCGCAGGAACGTGAGCGAATGATTGAATTACATCAACGGATTCCGGGCTTCGATATCTCAGATCCGTTTGGCGGTTCGCGGGAGGACTACGATGTCACAGCTGCGGAAATCCGTGTAGCTTTGCATAAGTTGCTGGACAAGCTAAAGGGATCTTCCGAATAAAGTCGGTACCATTCCTCTATTTTGTACGGAATCTGTTGATTTTCGACAGTTAATCCGTTAAGATAAGGTGGAAAAATGAGAATCCGATGTAACTGGCGACAAAAGTGGGATTAACCACGATGGAGCATCGGATATACGGCCGGTCGCCTGGGCAAAAGAGCAATTCCACATAGGTGTGGACTGCTCTTTTTTCGTATACGAGCTACAGCAGATCTTCTGTTGCCTTCTTGTTCTTCCATTTTTTCTGCTCGAAATCTGAAACATCGGCTATAATATAGTCAGATTGTGATCAGGAGAGAGTGTGTTGAACTTGGGGCATGGGACCATGCCTAGTCTCTGAGAGGCTGTTCAACCAAAGGAGGTTCCAATGGTAGAACAATTGGATCATGAGATTTCACTCGAAGCACAGACCGCTTCTGTCGTGCGGGAAATTGCAGAAGTGGCCAGTCTTAAAGCTGGTCGCCTGCTGGTTATTGGCGCAAGCACGAGTGAAGTGGCTGGAAGTCGGATCGGCACAGCAGGAGCGCTGGATGTGGCTCAGCAAGTGTTGTCTGGAGTAGAATCCGTTCGCAGAGAGTATGGCTTTGATGTGGCGTTTCAATGCTGTGAGCACTTGAACCGAGCACTGGTCGTTGAACGTTCTCTACTGGAGCGATTAGGCCTGATGGAGGTTGCGGCTGTTCCTGTTCGTACAGCAGGGGGCTCTATGGCTACCGTTGCCTATCGCTCTATGGACGATGCGTGTCTGGCGGCGAATGTGCAGGCTCATGCCGGGATAGACATCGGCGAAACGCTGATTGGCATGCATTTGCGCCCGATTGCCGTTCCGTTTCGCCCAAGCCTTCGCTGGATTGGTGAAGCACGTGTGACGGCTGCGTTCACTCGTCCTCCGCTTATTGGCGGACAACGGGCAGTGTACAGTCTGGAACAAGAAGCCGGTGGAAACTGCGATTAGCATTTGGCATGTCGGCATGTTTGTACTGATCTTTTTTGCATTGATGATGAGGTACCCAACAGAGGAGCAGGCATTTGCTTGTATACCCAACAATTTGACCATGGAGAGGGAGTAATCAATCATGATGGAACATCTGCGTAAAAGTGACCCGGCAGTGATGGAAGCAATGGGGCTTGAACTGAAACGGCAACGCCACAATATCGAGCTGATCGCATCTGAGAATATCGTCAGTGAAGCAGTAATGGAAGCCATGGGCTCCGTGCTTACCAATAAATATGCTGAAGGTTATCCGAACAAACGCTACTATGGTGGCTGTGAGCATGTAGATATCGTCGAAGATATTGCACGTGACCGTGCGAAAGAACTATTTGGCGCCGAGCATGCGAATGTACAGCCTCACTCTGGAGCGCAGGCTAACATGGCGGTATATCTGGCAGCTCTTCAACCTGGAGATACTGTACTGGGTATGAATCTGGCGCATGGCGGCCACTTAACACACGGAAGCCCGGTTAATGCCTCCGGTTTGTTGTATAACTTTGCTGCTTACGGTGTACGTGAAGACAACTTCCGCATCGACTACGATGAAGTGCGCAAAGCAGCCTTCAAGCACCGCCCTCGTCTGATCGTAGCTGGTGCAAGTGCATATCCGCGTACTATCGATTTTGAAGCCTTTGCTTCCATTGCTAATGATGTAGGTGCTTTATTCATGGTGGATATGGCACATATCGCAGGTCTCGTGGCAGCAGGGATTCATCCTAGTCCGGTTCCCCATGCTCAATTTGTGACAACAACGACGCACAAAACGCTGCGTGGTCCGCGTGGGGGGCTAATTCTGACTCGCAAAGCGTGGGCGCAAGCGATTGATAAAGCTATCTTCCCTGGTACTCAAGGAGGACCACTGATGCACGTGATCGCGTCCAAAGCAGTTGCTTTGGGTGAAGCGCTCCAGCCATCATTCAAAACCTATGCGCAAAACGTAGTTCGCAACGCACAGGTGCTGGCTGAAACACTGCTGGCAGAGGGAATCAACATTGTATCCGGTGGTACGGATAATCACCTGATGCTGTTGGATACTCGCAATTTGAATATTACAGGTAAAGAAGCGGAGCATGTATTGGATTCCGTGGGTATCACGGTCAACAAAAATGCCATTCCTTTCGATCCAACGAGTCCGTTCGTTACCAGCGGCATTCGTATTGGTACACCTGCTGCAACTTCTCGTGGTATGGATGAAGAAGCTATGGTTAAAATTGGTAAAATTATTGCTGATACTCTTAAAAATCCAAAAGATGATACTGTATTGTCCAAAGCAAGCCAAGCGGTGGGCGAGTTGACAGACAAGTTCCCGATCTATCCAGGAACACAATACTAATTCATCGCCATTCCTTTTAATCTTTATATGATAAGGCTGTTTTCCTTTCGTTAGCGAAGGGAGAACAGCCTTTTTTTGATTCCAGACGACTCGAAACTTACGTTTTTGGGTAATAAGCGATTAAAGTAAGGATTTATGCGCATTTTCCTTCATGATCTACGACCAAAGGAGTGATTGCATTGAGCCAAAGAAAATCCGCGCAATTATTGCAGCAGCTCATATTTGTAGGACCGATGGCGTTGTTTTTCGTCTTAATTATGGTCATTCCGTTCCTGTTGGGGCTGTATTATTCCATGACGAACTGGGATGGCGTATCTGAACATGTCCGATGGCTCGGACTAGGGAATTACATTCATATTTTTAAAGATGATCCGGACTTCCGTAATGCATTTTGGTTTACGGTCCGCTTTACCGTATGTGGTGTCATTCTAACTAACCTGGTGGGCTTTTTCCTGGCCTATGCGCTTACAAAGCCGTTGCGTACCCGCAATGCACTGCGAACTGTATTTTTTATGCCTAATATGATCGGCGGCTTGCTGCTCGGCTTCATCTGGCAATTTATATTTGTACGCGGCTTTTCGGCGGTGGGAGAGGCCACAGGGCTTTCTTTTTTCAAACTGCCGTGGTTAGGTGATGGGCCGACTGCATTTTGGGGAACTGTCATTGTGTTTGTTTGGCAATACGCAGGTTATCTCATGGTTATTTACATATCCTCTCTAAATAATGTCCCGCATGCTCTTATTGAATCAGCCCAAATTGATGGTGCGAGCCGAAGACAGGTTTTGCGTCATATCGTGGTGCCGCTTATTATGCCAGCAGTGACCGTCTGCTTGTTCCTGGCGATATCCTGGTCCTTTAAAGTATTTGAGCTGAATTTGGCTTTGACAAAGGGTGGACCATTCAAGGCGACAGAGTCTGTAGCGTTGGACATATATAATGAAGCGTTTACAAATAATCGACTTGGATTGGGAACTGCTAAGGCTATGATTTTCTTCGTGGTCGTTGCGATCATTACCAGCATTCAGGTGCGCCTCACGAAGAAAAAGGAGGTCGAAATGTAATGGAAAAAACATCGAACTATCGTTTAAGCACATGGGTAGCTGAAATATTGCTTATTGTGATTGGGTTGATCTTTCTAATTCCGTTCTATTTTTTGCTCGTGAACTCGGTTAAATCTTTTGGAGACATTTTGGCTTATTCCGCTTCGTGGCCGACAACCTTCCGTTTTGAAAACTATGCTAACGCCTGGAATAAAATAAACTTTCCCACAGCACTGGGGAATTCACTGATCGTCACCATCGTCAGCAATGCGCTTTTGCTGCTGATCAGCTCGATGGCCGCCTACCAAATGGTTCGGCATGATACTCTTTTTAATCGGTTCCTGTTCGGGCTGCTTGTGGCTGCGATGGTCGTACCTTTTCAATCGATTATGTTGCCGCTTATGGAAGTGTCCAACGTATTGAGCCTGAACAACAGCATACCAGGACTGATTTTGTGCTATCTGGGTTTTGGAGCGCCTTTATCAGTTTTTCTGTTTCATGGTTTTATTAAAACGGTGCCTATTGAGGTTGAGCAAGCGGCGAGAGTAGATGGTTCCTCTCGCTACGGGGTGTTCTTTCGCATCGTTTGTCCACTGTTGCTCCCTATGTTCGTGACCGTACTTATTTTGAATACGTTATGGATCTGGAATGATTATCTGCTGCCTTCGCTCATTTTGAATGATCCTGAGCTGCGTACGATTCCGATTGCGACCTATATGCTGTTTGGTCAATATACCAAGCAATGGGACTTGGCGTTGCCCGCACTGGTGCTCGGAATCACGCCAATCGTTGTGTTTTTTCTGGTGATGCAAAAATACATCGTTTCTGGCATTGCGGCCGGAGCGGTTAAAGGCTGATGGGAGGGTTATCGGATGAAAAAGACAGTGCTGCTTGTCATCTCCCTGATGTTGCTGCTTACGTGTATGCTTGCAGGTTGTGGTAATACAAAGGCTCAACAGAGTGGGACCAAAACGATACACATTTATCAATTCAAAGTGGAGATTTCGGAACCGTTGAACAAACTGAAGGCTGAGTATGAAAGAACGCACCCTGGTATCAAGCTGGATATTCAATCTGTCGGTGGGGGTACGGACTACGGTGCTTCGTTGAAGGCTAAATTCGCCTCAGGCGACCAGCCGGACATTTTCACGAATGAGGGTTACCAGGATCGCGATACGTGGTTTGAGTATCTGGAGGATTTGTCGGATCAGCCATGGGTGAAGGACCTGGACGATTTCGCCCGTAAGCCGATGACGGTTAACGGTAAGATTTATGGACAGCCTATGAACCTGGAGGGATTTGGTTTTGTTTATAATAAGGATTTGTTCAAAAAAGCGGGTATAACCAAATTGCCTCAGACGTTAGATGAATTGGAGGAAGCAGCCAAGCGACTGAAAGCAGCAGGGATTATCCCTTTTGCTAACGGCTATGCAGAATGGTGGGTTCTGGGAAACCATTTTATCAATATCCCCTTTGCCAGACAGCCGAACCCGGAGAGTTACGTTGCGGATTTAAACCAAGGAACTGCTCGCATTCCTGGTAACCCCGTGTTCCATCAGTGGGTGAAGTTGCTTGACCTGACTTTAAAATATGGAAACCCCAATCCGCTCACGACGGACTACAATACACAAGTGACACTGTTTTCAACAGGTAAGGCCGCTATGATGCACCAGGGGAACTGGACGCAGCCGCAAATAGATGGAATTAATCCTAACTTGAATTTGGGTATTCTTCCTACGCCTATAGACAATAATTCTTCCACTGGAGACAAACTGGCTGTGGGAGTGGCCTCGAACTGGGTTGTCAACAAAAACTCGCCTGTGAAGCAGGAGGCAAAGGAATTTCTCAACTGGCTGGTCACATCAGAAACAGGTAAGCATTATATTACCAAGGAGTTTAAGTTCGTTCCTGCCTTCAAAAGTATCATGTCCAGTGACGAGACCACAGGTGATTTGGGTGCGGAAATATCACGGCACGTGAAGGAAGGCAAGATATGGAGCTGGAACTTCCAACGCTTTTCAAAGGGGCTAAATCAGGATTTAAGCAGTAGTATGCAAGCCTATATCGCAGGCGTTATTACGAAGGACGAAATGCTTCAGCAATTTCAGGGAGCGTGGGACAATCTGAAGTATAGATAAAGAATATATGCGTGGGATAGCAGAGGCTATATCTCAGGCAGGAAGTTTAGAACTGGTAGGCTTTGACGGTCAAGGACCGTCAGAGCCTTTTTAGTATGATTTCATATGACAAAAGTCACACGTAAATGGGCCTTGCCAAGTATTTTGCCTGTCATATCTTTCCCTTGACAAAAGGTTGCAGTGGCAGGTGTTAAATCAATCAAGGGAATGTTATAATAAACAGGATTTACAGGCACGCATTGCATCTGTGCTTATTTGGTTTGTACAAATAGGTTACATAGATCCTTTCGAATCAGGATGTTCGATATGCTGGTGCGGAAGAACGTGACGATAATACCGGAGGGAATATATTATGGCAAAACTGGTGGTTTGCGATCACCCTTTGATCCAACACAAACTTACATTTATCCGCGATGTACGGACCAACACGAAAGATTTCCGTGAACTGGTTGATGAAGTAGCAACTTTGATGGCTTATGAAATTACAAGAGATATTCCGCTGGAGAGCATTACGGTACAGACTCCAGTTGCTGAAACTGAAGGTAAAGTGATTTCTGGTCGTATGTTGGGCCTTATCCCGATTTTGCGTGCAGGCCTGGGTATGCTGGATGGTGTCGTAAAGCTTTTGCCTGCTGCAAAAGTAGGACATGTGGGGTTGTTCCGTGATCCTGAGACATTGCAACCCGTAGAATATTATACGAAGCTGCCTACGGATGTAACTGAACGTGAATTGATCGTAATTGATCCGATGCTTGCAACAGGCGGGTCGGCGATCGCAGCGATTGATGTGTTGAAAAAAAGAGGCTGTACTCAAATTAAAATGATGAATCTGATTGCCGCTCCTGAAGGAGTGAAAGCTGTGCAGGATGCGCATCCTGATGTAGACATTTATGTCGCTGCACTGGACGAGCGTTTGGATGATCATGGTTACATCATTCCGGGTCTTGGGGATGCGGGAGACCGCTTGTACGGGACTAAGTAGACTGCTTTTAGCGGTTCGGCACAATCTATGGACGCTAAGACAGATCATCTATCTGAATCACGGAAGATCTGGGAAGCAGACGTTTATTATGAAAAGGGGTTCAACGGAAAATGTCTAAAATTAAAGTAATGACCATTTTCGGTGTGCGTCCGGAAGCGATTAAGATGGCTCCTCTCATTTTGGAGCTTCAGCGCCATCCGGAGCATATCGAGTCCGTAGTATGCGTAACAGCTCAACATCGCCAGATGCTTGATCAGGTTCTGGAAGTTTTTAATATCCACCCTGACTATGATCTGGATGTAATGAAGGATCGCCAGACACTCAATGAAATCTCCATACGTGTACTTCAAGGTCTGGAACCCGTATTGCGTGAAGCCAAGCCTGATATCGTGTTGGTTCACGGCGATACGCTGACGACTTTCTTGGCTAGCTATGCAGCCTTTATGCAGCAAATTGAAGTAGGGCATGTGGAAGCAGGTTTGCGGACATGGAACAAGCTTTCTCCATATCCTGAAGAAATGAATCGTCAGCTCACAGGTGTGCTGTCCGATCTGCATTTTTCGCCTACTTCTTTATCTGCTGGAAATTTGCGGAAGGAAAATAAACCTGAATCGCGAATATATGTAACAGGCAATACAGTAACTGACGTGTTTCAGTATACAGTTCGCCAGGACTACGAGCATCCGGTACTGGACTGGGCTCAGGGCAAACGCCTGATTCTCATGACAGCACATCGCCGGGAATCCCAAGGGGAACCGCATCGTCAGATTTTTACTGCGGTTAAGCGGATCGCAGATGAGTTTGAGGATATTGCAATTGTTTACCCGGTTCATCCGAGTCCGGCTGTGAAGGAACCTGCATTTGAAATTTTGGGCAACCATCCGCGTATTAAGCTGATTGATCCGCTGGATGTAGTGGACCTGCACAATTTTTATCCACACACGCATCTGATTCTTACCGATTCCGGTGGTCTTCAGGAAGAAGCGCCTTCGTTCGGAGTACCTGTCCTGGTGCTGCGTGATACGACCGAAAGACCGGAAGGGATTGAAGCGGGTACCTTGGAACTGGTGGGTACAAGTGAAGAGAACGTGTACAATCGGACCAAGGCTCTTTTGACAGATTCCGCGTTGTATGAGTCTATGAGTCAGGCAGCGAATCCTTACGGTGATGGACAGGCATCTGTAAGAATTGTCAATGCGATTTTGCACCATTATGGTGTTCAAACAGAACGTCCTGAAGAATTTCACACAATGTTCACAAAAGGCGTCCGTTCGTAATAATTAATCTTTACAAGGTAAGCATACAGTTAAACTGTACGGTTACCAAGGGATACAGCATTTTTAGATGCTTTGTCGACTGATTTTTATACTTTAGGGCGCTAAAATATCTCAATTGACAAAGCATCTTATATTTAAGTAAAATGGACTGGAATTGCAGGGGTGACATGAGAAAAGTGGTCAAACCTTCCAAGCAAAACAACAACCGAAACAACACCGGAAATGCCTTTAAGGCTATAGGAATGGTGAGCGCGATCGGCATTGATTTGACGATATGCACACTGGGTGGTTTCTATGCCGGAAAATGGCTTGATACCAAACTTGGTGGCTCCGGAATTTGGATTGGCGTAAGCGTTCTCGCAGGCTTGGTTGTAGGCGCATTAAGTATTGCCCTTGTGATCGGAAAGGTATTGAGGGATAACCATGAATGAGATGACCCGTATGCAAAAAATGTTATGGATCGTGGCGCTTGGTATTATGGCTCTGTGTTTCCTGGTCTCCGCCTTCATGCCCCAACATCGTGACATTGCTCACGGAATCATTCTGGGAACGGGAGTAAGCTGTCTAAATGTGCTGTATATGGCCTACAAAATTCGACAGGTTGCGAGTGCGGCCGCCGGTGAAAGAAAGAAGAGAGTGTTTGGTATTGGCTTTGGCGTTCGATTAGGGACCTCAATTTTGGCAGTGGTGCTGGCTATAGAATTCCCGGCCTATTTCCATGAGATCGCTGTAATGGCAAGCTTGGTGACCGGACAATTCCTTCTGTTAATTATAGGCATCATATTCGCGCTTCAGGAAAAATGATAGCTCAACTGAGAAAGGGGTGAGAAAACATGTTGCATGAATCACCGATTATCCAATTGGGCGGGTTTAACATTGACTTGTCCGTCATTATTATGCTGGTTGTGACCTGCGCGATTGTATTTGGACTGGCATTTGCTGCAACGCGCAATTTGTCTGTGGACAATCCGAGCAAGTTGCAAAATTTTATGGAATGGGTCGTAGAATTCGTTCAAGGACTGATTTCCAGCACGATGGATTTGAAAAAAGGGAAGCCATTCCTCTCCTTGGGGATGACGCTGATCATGTTCATTTTCGTGGGCAATATGCTGGGTTTACCGTTCGGCATTGTGACTGAATTCGATAATGTGCAAAGTGCCCAAGTATTTGGACATGAAATCATTCCAGTCAAAGAAGCATTAGAACAAGCACAGGCGTCTCACCCGGGCGAAGCTGCCCATGTAGGTATCAGCTGGTGGAAATCACCTACCGCAGATGCAGGGGTATCCATTGGACTGGCATTGATGATCTTTGTCCTGGTTCATTTCCTGGGGATCTTCCGTAATACCAAAGCTTACTTCAAGCATTACGTTCAGCCATTTCCGTTCTTTTTGCCAATTAACTTGATTGAGCAGTTCTCAAAACTATTGACACACGGTATGCGTCTATTCGGTAATATTTTTGCCGGCGAAGTTTTGATTAGTGTTCTGCTGAAAATGACAGCACTTGGTGTGGGAGGTATGGTTGCTTCCGTATTGGGACTCGTAGTCTGGCAGGGATTCAGTATTTTTGTCGGCAGTATCCAAGCGTTCGTCTTTACGATTCTAACGTTTGTATATATTTCGCAGTCCATTGACACGCATGAAGAAGAGCATTAGACAAGCACGTTTTCCGGTTTTTAGTTAAGTTCAGGAGTACGCTTCGCGCTTAACTGCAAATACATGTAAAACACAAATACACATCACTAAGGAGGATTTTTTAAAATGGGAGTTTGGGCATATATCGCAGCTGCAATCGCAGTAGGTTTGGGCGCTTTGGGCGCAGGTATTGGTAACGGTCTGATCGTAAGTAAAACAGTTGAAGGTATTGCTCGTCAGCCTGAAGCTAAAGCAACATTGCAAACGGTAATGTTTATCGGTGTAGGTCTGGTCGAAGCCCTGCCAATCATCGGGGTCGTTCTGGCATTCATTTTCTACGCAGGTGCTTAATTGAATGGAAGCAAGGTTTGGCGGGGAAGGCACAGCCATCCGCGCCTTCTTTGTTCGTTTGAACATGAAAGACCCAGAACCGACGTTCACCGGAAAGGAGTGACTTCAATTGAGTTTAAATTGGACAAGTATCGTTTTCACTATCATTGCATTTTTGATCTTGTACTGGTTACTGACGCGCTATGCATTTGGCCCTCTCTTTTCCGTTATGGAAAAGCGGCGTCAACTCGTGTTACAGCAAATGAATGAGGCGGCACAAACACGTGAACAGGCTGTTGCTTATGTTGAGGAGCAAAAGCAGGCTCTCCAGCAGGCGCGTAAGGAAGCCTACGATATTATAGAGCAGTCAAAACAAACAGGTAACAAGCAAGCGGAACAAATTATTATTCAGGCCAAAGACGAAGCTGTCCGCCTGAAAGACGAAGCTGTTCGTGAAATCACAAGCGAGCGTAATAAGGCAGTTGCCGAATTGCGCAGCGAAGTGGGTAAAGCTTCGGTACAAATTGCTTCCAAACTGATTCAAAAGGAAATTAAGGAAGATCAAGTCCAGGGAGAGCTTGTCGACCAATACCTTAAAGAGGTAGGAGGCAAAGCATGAGCCGAGATACGGTAGTTGCCAAACGGTATGCGAAAGCTTTGTATGAAGTAGCAGAGCAGGAGCAAACCATTATGGAAACCGAACAGGAGCTACGTGCTTTTGTAGAAGCTGTATCGGGGGATGCTGAAATCCGTAAATTCATTAATTCTCCTAACATTACGGAAGCAGTCAAGCTTCAGGTTCTGGCTAGCAATTTTGAAGGCAAGTTGTCTGCGTCGCTGATTAACACGATTAAGCTGCTGATTCAGCGCAGTAGAGCAGATTTGTTCGAATCTCTCCTGGCCGGATATCTCGATATTCAGGAATACAAGCTGGGGATTGCCCATGCTAAGGTGTATTCGACTTATGCTTTAAGTGATCAGGAAAAAACAGCGGTAGCCGAGGAATTCGGAACCCGTGAACATAAAACAATCCGTGTGGAAAATATAGTGGACCCGAGTCTGCTGGGCGGATTGAAAGTGGTTATCGGCGATACACTGTACGACGGCAGTCTGGCCGGCAAGCTGGATCGTCTCGAGAAATCCTTTAACAGACGAGTATAGAAGATAGGGGTGAACACACTTGAGTATCAAACCTGAGGAAATCAGTTCATTGATTAAAAGTCAGATTGAACAATATAAAAATGATATCGAGGTCGTTGAAGTCGGCACTGTTGTTGAAGTCGGCGACGGTATTGCCCGCGTCTACGGACTGGAAAAAGTTATGGCCGGTGAATTGGTCGAATTCGACACTGGCGTATTGGGCTTGGCGCTCAATGTGGAAGAGAGCAATGTCGGTGTTGTTATTTTGGGTCAATTCTCCGACATTCGCGAAGGTGGTCAAGTAAAACGTACAGGTCAGATCATGCAAGTCCCTGTAGGCGAAGCAATGATCGGACGTGTAGTTAACCCGCTGGGACAACCGGTAGACGGTAAAGGACCGATTGCTACAACAGAATTCCGTCCGGTTGAAAGTCAGGCTCCAGGCGTTATGGCCCGTAAATCGGTACATGAGCCTATGCAGACAGGGATTAAAGCTATTGATGCGATGGTTCCGATTGGTCGTGGTCAACGTGAGCTGATTATCGGTGACCGTCAAACAGGTAAAACTTCTATCGCAATCGATGCTATTTTGAACCAAAAAGGCAACGGCATGAAATGTATTTATGTTGCTATTGGTCAAAAACAATCCACGGTTGCTCAAGTTGTTGAAACATTGCGTCGTCATGGTGCGCTGGAATACACGATTGTCGTTACGGCATCTGCTTCCGAACCATCACCATTGCTGTACATTGCTCCTTACTCTGGCTGTGCCATGGGTGAGTACTTTATGTACAAAGGCGAGCACGTCCTCGTTGTTTATGATGACTTGACTAAACAAGCGTCTGCTTACCGGGAACTTTCCCTGTTGCTGCGTCGTCCACCGGGTCGTGAAGCATATCCGGGTGACGTTTTCTACCTGCACTCTCGCTTGCTGGAACGTGCAGCGAAGCTGAATGATGAGCTCGGTGGCGGATCACTTACCGCATTGCCGTTCATCGAGACACAGGCTTCCGACGTTTCTGCGTATATTCCAACTAACGTTATTTCCATCACGGATGGACAGATCTTCCTGGAAGCTGACTTGTTCTATGCAGGGCAACGTCCGGCGATCAACGTAGGTATTTCCGTATCTCGTGTAGGTGGCTCCGCTCAGATTAAAGCGATGAAAAAGGTTGCAGGTTCCCTGCGTCTGGATCTCGCTCAATATCGTGAGCTTCAAGCGTTCTCCCAATTCGGGTCCGACTTGGATAAATCCACCAAAGCCCGTCTCGATCGCGGTGCACGCATGATGGAAATTTTGAAACAAGGTGTTAACCAACCGCTTGCTGTAGAGCAACAAGTAGTGAGCTTGTATACTGCTGTAAAAGGCTTCCTCGATGATATTCCTGTAGCGGATGTAAAACGTTTTGAAAAAGACTTCCTGTCTTTCATGGAGTCCGATCATCAGGATGTGCTTCAATCTATCCGCGACACGAAAGACTTGGTTGCTGATAATGAAGCAGCTTTGAAGGCAGCTATAGAGAAATTCAAAAAATCATTCGCCACGTCGGTTTAATACATTGGAATTTGCCTGTTTATGATGAAAGATGTCCTAAGGAAGCGTACCCTCTGGGTTGTGGCTTCCTTGGCATGTTTTACCCTCACTAACAGGCCCTTTAACATATGTCCGGCTGGATTTGAATCTTACGAAGTTAGCTTTGGCTTTGTCAAAGCTTGAAGGTGGTGAAATCATGGCAAAAGGTATGCGCGAGATTAAACGTCAGATTAAAAGTGTGCAGAGTACGAAGCAGATCACGAAAGCAATGGAAATGGTCGCTGCATCCAAGCTGAGAAAAGCTCAGGAAAAAGCGGAATCGGCTCGTCCTTACTCGGAAAAGCTTAAAGAAGTTGTGAGTAGCATTGCTTCTGGAGCGAATAACATCAAGCATCCAATGCTAGAGACGCGTCCAGTTAAAAAGACGGCTTATCTCATCATTACATCTGATCGTGGTCTGGCTGGTGGTTATAACGCCAATATTTTGCGACAGGTTACGCAGACGATTGCTGAACGTCACCGTTCACAGGATGAATTTATGATTTTCATCATTGGGCGAAAAGGACGGGATTATTTCAGACGTCGTGAATTTCCTATCGCTGAATCGGTAACAGATCTGTCAGATACACCTGCATTTGCAGATATCAAAACGATTGCTAGCAAGGCAGTACAAGGCTTTGAACTTAAAGAATTTGATGAGCTTTATCTATGCTATAACCGCTTTGTCAACGCATTGACTCAAATTCCAACAGTTGATCGTTTGTTACCTATGGCAACACCGGATTCTGCTACGACTTCATCCTCAATTAACTATGAGTATGAACCTTCACCAGAAGGTGTGCTTGAAGTATTGCTGCCGCGTTACGCAGAAACGCTCATTTACGGGGCTTTGCTGGATGGTAAAGCAAGTGAGCTGGGAGCGAAGATGACGGCAATGGGATCAGCTACGAAGAATGCTACCAAGTTGATTGGAGAGCTTTCCTTAACCTATAACCGTGCTCGTCAAGCGGCTATTACCCAGGAAATTACGGAAATTGTCGCAGGGGCTAACGCTCAGTCTTAATGCGACTTCTTGTGACTGTTTTATAACAGGGTCTACACTATTATGATAAATTGCGGGCGCAAAACAAATCAGAATGGTTCGGATTTGCGGCTGTGCAAGCTTGTAGGAGGGAAACCAAAAGATGAACAAAGGACGCGTAGTGAGCATCATGGGTCCGGTTGTCGACGTTGAGTTTGAACGTGGGCAGCTTCCGGAAATTCTGAATGCCATTCATATTGGGACTGTGCTGGAGAGCGGAGTCAAAATTGATCTGACGCTCGAAGCTTCAAAACATCTAGGTGACAACCGTGTGCGTTGTATTGCCATGTCTTCCACAGATGGTTTGGTTCGTGGAGCTGAAGCAATAGATCTGGGAGCGCCTATCTCGGTACCTGTCGGCGAAGCTACTCTTGGACGTGTATTTAACGTGCTTGGAACGCCAATTGATAATGGTGCTGATATGAGTGAAACGGCTAGAAATCCGATTCACCGTCAAGCGCCTTCTTTCGAAGAATTGACAACTCAAGCAGAGATGCTCGAAACTGGTATTAAGGTTATCGACTTGCTGGCTCCTTATGCCAAAGGTGGTAAAGTCGGATTGTTTGGTGGTGCTGGTGTAGGTAAAACAGTAACCATTCAAGAATTGATTAACAATATCGCTCAGGAGCATGGTGGTATTTCTGTATTCGCAGGTGTAGGTGAACGTACACGTGAAGGAAATGACTTGTACCATGAAATGAGAGATTCCGGCGTTATCAACAAAACAGCGATGGTGTTTGGACAAATGAACGAGCCTCCGGGTGCGCGTTTGCGTGTTGCCCTCACAGGTCTGACGATGGCTGAGTATTTCCGTGATCAAGAAGGCCGTGACGTGTTGCTCTTTATTGATAACATTTTCCGCTTTACCCAAGCAGGTTCTGAGGTTTCTGCCCTGTTGGGACGTATGCCTTCCGCAGTAGGTTACCAGCCTACGCTGGCAACTGAGATGGGTCAATTGCAAGAACGGATTACTTCTACTAAAAAAGGTTCGGTTACTTCCATTCAGGCAATCTACGTGCCTGCGGATGACTACACTGACCCGGCTCCTGCTACTACGTTTGCCCATTTGGATGCTACAACGAACCTGGAACGTAAAATTTCCGAAATGGGTATTTACCCAGCGGTTGATCCACTCGCATCAAGCTCCCGTATTTTGGCTCCAGACGTTGTGGGTGAAGAGCATTATAATGTAGCGCAAGGGGTAAAACAAATTTTGGCCCGCTACAATGAGCTTCAGGATATTATTGCGATCCTGGGTATGGACGAGTTGAGTGAAGAAGATAAAATGCTGGTAGCACGTGCCCGTAAAATCCAGCGTTTCCTTTCACAACCTTTCCATGTTGCCGAAGCATTTAACGGCTTCCCGGGTAAATATGTGCCGGTTAAAGAAACTGTACGAAGCTTCAAAGAAATTTTGGAGGGCAAGTATGACCACCTTCCAGAAGCGGCCTTCCTTTTTGTAGGAGCCATCGAAGAAGCAGTTGAAAAAGCTAAAACGTTGTAAACATACAGGCAGAGAATAGCCGAGCCTTACGAAGTGAGCTGTCTGTGGACAGCTTCCAGGAGGGATTCAAGTGAGCACGTATTTACTAGAGATTGTGACGCCGGAGCGCCTGGTCTATACGGAACAGGTAAACAGCATCAGTGTTCGCGGCTCGGAAGGCGATCTTGGGATTTTACCAGGACACCTTCCCTTGGTCACTCCCTTGAAGATTGCACCGATACGTATTAAAATCGGTGGTCAAACTGAAGTGATCGCGGTCAATGGGGGCTTTGTTGAAGTCCGCAAAGATAAAGTGGTCATTTTGGCTGAGAGTGCGGAACGTTCCGAAGATATTGATGTGGAGCGTGCCCGTGCGGCAAGGGAGCGGGCAGAACTGCGGCTCCAGAGCAAGCAGGAACAGATAGATCATCATCGGGCAGAAGTCGCTCTGCAACGGGCGCTTAACCGATTGAATGCTACAAGTATCAGAACCAATAAGAATTAATATTGGATTTTGAGTGGAATTTTAAAAGGGTTCGGCATAGTATACGGATGGAATGACAAAGAGACCACTTCATAACTTCTGCCCAAGAATGCCTGCAGAAGGTAAGTGACGCCTTTGCTTCCTTCGATCACTGTGATCGAGCCCTTTTTTAGCTGTCTTTTCCAAAAATATAGTCCTATTTCTTGTTTGATGGCTAGGTATTTAGTACCTTTTAAATTCGCGAAACAGAAGTGATTATTCACATTTTGTCGAAATAAATGTACTGGAAACAGAAATAGCACTGGCATATTAGGCGCTCGCCGAGTATTATAAAGAAGTCTGTGACGCAGATGGGAGGAATTACGGATGAACGGGAAGCAGCAGTTGGCTGAACAGTTAAGTCAATCGGCGAGTATGACCGCGCTGATCTCCATGATCGTATCGCTCGTCTGTATAGCGTTAGCTTGGTGGGCTTTGCAAAGCTTAAAGCTGGATTTGTTAATCCGGCAACCCAAAGGACCGCAGGGCAGATTGCTGCACTTGTTTCTTGCTATAATTTTGGGACAGTTGGTTTCTGGTTTCTTGTTGAACTACATCTCTTGGAGCCAGATGCTCTAGAATTTGTTTTAACATGAAGTAGGCGGGTTATATGATTTTATGACTGTGGATGTTGCAGGAATTGTCGAATAACATCGTGCCATATTGTTAACAATGGTAAACAAAAGAACCATACATGTATAACTGGCTGAATCAGTTAGAACGCAATGGTCGTCAAGTACAAAAAACGCTTGTATACTTGTTTTAATCAGTGGTATGATGGCAGTTAGGGTATTAGTAAAATCTTGTTTTTTTATGTAATGAAAAAGCAAGGCATGAAAATAGCGGAATATGTTCTTTTTTTCAAAAATGGAAAAGAGAAATGACGCGCGGAGGGAACCATAGATGAGCAAATTTATCGTCCGCGGTGGCAACAGATTGACCGGGAGTGTCAAAGTCAGCGGAGCCAAAAACTCAGTTCTGCCGATCATCGCCGCTTCTCTGTTAGGAGAAGAAGGAGAAAGTGTTATTATGGATGCACCTCCTCTAGACGATGTGATGACCATTAATAAAGTGCTGGAGTCCTTAGGAGCAGGCGTTACATACCAAGACGAGGTCATTCGTGTTGACGCGCGGAAGATAATTTCCTGTGAAGCCCCTTACGAGTGGGTTAGGAAAATGCGCGCATCATTTTTGGTTATGGGGCCATTGCTTACACGTTTGGGACGTACAAGAATCTCGCTTCCAGGCGGATGCGCAATTGGAACAAGACCTATTGATCAGCATTTGAAGGGGTTCGAAGCGTTGGGCGCCGAGATAAGCTTGGGCCAGGGCTTTATTGAAGCTAAAAGTAACGGTCGTCTGCGCGGAGCTAAAGTTTATTTGGATGTAGCCAGCGTAGGAGCAACCGAGAATATTATGATGGCCGCTACTCTTGCTGAGGGCGTAACTACCATTGAGAATGCTGCTAAGGAACCTGAGATCGTTGATCTCGCCAACTTCCTGAATGGCATGGGAGCCAAAGTACGCGGTGCAGGCACAGGCGTGATTCGTATAGAAGGCGTCGAGAAGCTGCATGGTGTAAAACATACGGTCATTCCCGACCGGGTAGAAGCAGGTACTTATATGGTTGCTGCTGCGATCACAGGCGGGAACGTATATGTAGAAGGCGCAATATCCGATCATTTGGGACCGGTTATATCCAAGATGGAAGAAATGGGTGTAACGATTCAACCCGATGAAAATGGTATTCGTGTCATTGCGGATAAGCCGCTAAAGGCCGTTGATGTTAAAACGCTGCCTTATCCTGGTTTTCCAACTGATATGCAGTCTCAGATGATGGCACTTCAACTTGCCGCTGAAGGAACGAGCATCATTACGGAAACTGTGTTTGAAAATCGTTTCATGCATGTGGATGAATTTCATCTCATGAATGCGGAAATTAAGGTCGAAGGTCGTTCGGCGATTGTAACTGGCAATGCTAAGTTGACGGGCGCGAAAGTAACCTCGACAGATTTGCGTGCAGGTGCTGCGTTAATTCTGACTGGACTTATTGCAGAAGGTACAACGGAGGTATCTGGCGTTCATCACATCGATCGTGGTTACGTTCATTTGGCTGAAAAACTGACTGGATTGGGAGCGGATATTTACAGAGTGACTGTAGATGAATCCAAACTGGATCATTCGGCCAGCACAGAGCGCGTTGTGGCAGAAGAAACGTCAGGGAATCTGTTCAAGAAGATTCAACCTTCCCTCGCCTAACCTTTAACGTATTGGCATAGGTATTAACTTGAACCATTAGAACCAAGTCCGAAAGGACTTGGTTTTTTTGTGTTTTTGCTGCCTGTCTTTTTCATTCTTTCAGTTCTCTCAAAACGGTTCTATCAAAGTGGACGACCTCATATGATTGAGAATATCTGCTGGAGTATATGTGTACTTTAGCCGGACACTTAACCCTTTGATGGAGGTTTCAGCTTATGAAAGATTCACAGGTTCGCATCCGTATACCAATACATCATCCTAAGGAACATCGCCAGGCCTCACTTGCGAAGGAAAGCTCTGGCTCTATAGCAACTTCGTTGCAGAAAAATAAGCTTATGCAGCAGCAGCCAGGCACAACAGGCGCATTGCCGCCTATCGCCAAGACCCATCGGCGTACCACAGCGTTGACTTCCACTTTACACACTGTCGGTGCGATGCTTCCTGATGCTGAAACAGCGACCAGTAACACAGGCGACGCAAGCAGGATACAGGGAGCGCAGCCGCATCTGCGACCTACATCCGGGCGAGCCCCGCGTTGGGGGAGCCGCCGCCCATGGCTGCCCTTTGCCGCCATGGCAGGGGTGCTGGTGCTTGCCATGGCGGTGCCCGCACTAATGGCATGGCCACGCCAGGCAGTGCAGCCTTTGCCGTCTGGGAGCCGCACAGCCGCACCCGCGCAGCCTAATACGGCGGCAAAGAGCGAGGCGCCCGTTACGCGCCTGCCGGGTGTCCCGCCGATGCCGGCCGTACCGGCTGCTCCAGCGCGCAGCGTGCCGGCTGCGGCAGAGCCGGACGTGCGGGTGTACGTCACGTCTACTGGCCGGACGGAGACACTGCCTTTGGAGCAATACATTGTCGGCGTAGTAGCAGCTGAAATGCCGCCCAGCTTTGAGGAAGAGGCATTGAAGGCACAGGCCATTGCCGCGCGTACCTTCATTACCCGGCGTTTGTTGGCTGATGATACCAGTGGTGCCCCGGCGGGCGCAGATGTGACAGATACCGTTAAACACCAGGCTTACATCTCCAAAGCTAAACTTACTAGAGAATGGGAGCATTCTGGTAAATCCGCAGATCTGACTAAAATTCGTCAGGCTGTACGCGACACCAAGGATACAATCATGGTATATGATGGCAAACCCATTACAGCTTCTTTTTTTTCTACCAGCAACGGCTATACCGAAAATTCAGAGGATGTATGGGCGAAGGCCGTGCCCTATTTACGAAGTGTGTCCAGTCCATGGGACAAGCAGTTGGCTCCTCGTTTTACAGAAACCGTTACACTGAGCCGTCAGAGCTTGTTCGATAGATTAGGATTGAGTCGTGCTGCGGTCACTGCTTCTACTGGAGGGGGGAGTATGCCAGAGATTCGTATACTCTCCAAAACAGAAGGGCATCGCATCAAAAAGATTGAGGTGGGAGGTTCGCTCTTTACGGGACCGGAGATTCGTAACAAACTAGGGCTACGATCGGCTGAATTTACGTGGAAGACCGAGGGGGATCGGATTGCTATAACGACCTACGGTTATGGTCATGGCGTCGGTATGAGTCAGTGGGGAGCCAACGGAATGGCCAAGGAAGGCCATACTGCCACTCAGATTCTTCTTCACTATTATACTGGCATTTCTTTTGCGAATGCCTCTCGTATTCTAAGTTAGTAAATTTTTCGTAACTTTGAAGTATAAAAGAGTTGCGCCCGGTAACACTGGTTACTGAGGTGATGAGCAAATGAGTGAACAAAATAAAAACCAGAACCAAAATCATGAAGATACACCCAAAACCTTTCAGGGTGGAAGAGCTTCACGGCCGTCTTCGTGGAAAAAGCTGTTGTCCAAAAGGTGGGCATACCCGGCAGCCTACATTGCCGCAGCAGCCATTATACTAACCTTAGTGTGGGTCTATCAGGATGCTAGCCATAAGTCTTTCAAACCTGACCCAGCTAGTCCATCGGTACAAAGCACAAGCGCAGTGAGTACCGATGTTAACGAACAACAACCAGAAAGTGTGGAGGTTGTTGCTCAGTCGGAAAATATCGCATGGCCGGTGGCAGATGCTAGCGCAGTGCAGGTCGTTAAGCCTTTCTTTGACGAAAACGCGACGGCTGATGAGCAAGCGGCAGCTATGGTAGAGTACGATAAAACATTTACCGCTAACACCGGGATTGACCTTTCTCGGTCCGACGATCAAGCGTTTGAAGTGAGAGCTGCACTGAGTGGGAAAGTATCCCGTGTGGAACAACATCCGCTGGTAGGTAACGTCGTAGAAATCACGCATGATAATAATCTCAAAACAGTGTACCAAAGCTTGAGCGATCTGAAAGTAAAAGAAGGCGATCAAGTGAAACAAAATGATGTGATTGCTTCAGCAGGTCGCAATGAGCTCGAAAAGGATTTGAAAACACATCTGCATTTTGAAGTGTACCAGGATGACAAGCCGGTGAATCCAACAGGTCTGCTTCCTAAAAAATAAATGGGTCATAGCTTTGCATGCAAAGCGGGGAATTCATATTCCCTGCTTTTTTCTTGTGTAGTTTTAGCGCATAAGGTAAACATAAGCTACTTTTGCCAAATAAATAGGCCTTCCGAAGCATGTCTTACCACCAAACCGCGAATATATAGGCACGCTCCTCATATAATGTACCAAACTATCCACAGTAGGGAGGCGGGAGCGTGCACGATTACATCAAGGAACGGACCATCAAAATCGGTCGCTGTATCGTGGAAACAAGGAATACGGTCCGTACGATTGCCAAGGAATTTGGTGTCTCCAAGAGCACGGTGCATAAAGATCTGACCGAACGGCTGCCTGAAATTAACCCGGATCTTGCCGATCAGGTGAAGCACATTCTCGAATACCATAAATCCATCCGCCATCTGCGGGGGGTGAAGCGACGAAAATTAAATACAAAAAAACGAGTGGGAAAAGAAGGGGAATTCTTGTTTCTGGCAAGTCCTAAAAATATATAGTGAATTGGCTGGCAAAGCCATTGAATCAACCCCCTGAAGTATGATATGTTAAAAGATGGTACAAGACGAAAAATGACATGTAACCGTAGGTTTATACATATATTTGCCGCTTCTTGTCGAATCTTAGCTTTTTAAAATATCACTTTGGGGGCCTTTTTAATATGTTCAGTAATGATATCGGTATCGACCTCGGTACGGCCAACGTGCTTATCCACGTCAAAGGTAAGGGGGTTGTTCTTGACGAACCTTCCGTTGTTGCGATAGAAAGCGATACAAAAAGAGTTCTGGCTGTCGGAGAAGAAGCGCGCCGTATGGTAGGACGTACTCCAGGTAATATCATAGCCATCCGTCCATTGCGTGATGGTGTCATCGCCGATTTTGAAGTAACGGAAGCGATGTTAAAATATTTTATTAATCGGGTAGGGGGTAAAAGCTGGTACAGCCACCCTCGTATTTTGATTTGTGCGCCGACGAACATTACCTCAGTGGAGCAAAAAGCGATTCGTGAAGCGGCGGAGCGTAGCGGGGCGAAAGAAGTATTTTTGGAGGAAGAGCCAAAAGCGGCTGCCATCGGGGCCGGAATGGATATCTTTGAGCCTAGCGGCAACATGGTCGTAGATATTGGTGGCGGAACAACAGACGTTGCAGTCCTCTCTATGGGAGATGTTGTAACAGCTTCTTCTATTAAAATGGCAGGGGACAAATTTGATACAGCCATCATGAAATATGTGAAAACGAAGTACAAGCTTCTCATCGGGGAACGTACGGCTGAGGATATCAAGATTGCTATCGGAACCGTGCATCCGAGCGGACGACGTGCTGAGATGGACATCCGTGGACGGGATATGGTATCCGGATTGCCCAAAACGTTAAGTATTTCCGCGGAAGAAGTGCAGGACGCGCTGAGAGATCCCGTGTCAGCGATTGTAGCTGCAGCTAAGTTTGTACTGGAGCAGACGCCACCGGAGCTATCAGCCGATATTATTGACCGTGGTGTCATTTTGACTGGCGGTGGTGCGTTGCTTAGCGGTTTGGACGAGCTGCTTGCTGAAGAATTGCGTGTTCCAGTGCTGGTTGCTGAAGATCCGATGCATTGTGTCGTTAAAGGTACAGGAATTATGCTGGATAATTTGGATCATGTGGTTAAGAAAAAGTTCTAATCTGCCGATAGTGACTATAAGAGACTCGTGTGCGGTCAGGCAGGTTGCCTAGCATTTTGGCTTTAGTGCCTCCATGCGAGCATATAATTGATGAGCAGAGTATAGGATTGGGGTGCACGATACATGTTGAGAGGTTTATATACTGCGGCTGCCGGAATGATGACACAACAACGACGTCATGACACTGTGACGCAAAATATTGCTAATATGAATACCACGGGATATAAACAGGAGAATAGCGTTCAACGCTCATTCCCCGAAATGCTTATTTCCATGACGGGGGGAAACCCTGATAACCCGGACCGTACGGTCGGCAAGCTCAATACTGGCGTTTTTGCTGAGGAAAGCCTCTCTCCTTACATTCAGGGAGCGTTGAAGGATAGTGGACAAACTACGGATTTTGCGTTACAGTCCAATATTAATGTGAACGACCCGGCTACTGGTCGACCTATGGCTTTTGATCAGGCGGGGAAATTCATCAATGCTAACGGTGAAGTCACCTATCGTCCAGAAGCGTTTTTTACGGTACGGGACAATAATGGTAATGTCCGCTATACACGTGATGGACATTTTCAAGTAAATGGAACGGGAGCATTGCTTTCGTCGACTGGTTCAGCAGTGTTGGATACGAATGGAAACCCAATTCAATTGACGGGGCCTGTCTCAGCGCTTAAAGTAAATGAACGGGGTCAATTGGTGGACAGCCAATCTAACCAGTTGCTCGGAACGACGCTTGGAATTAGTGTTATTGATCGGCCATACCAGCTCGTTCGTGAGGGCAACGGTAATTTCCGTCTGAATGATACGGATGGTGCTACGGCTAGAATGATGACCGCTAACGATACTGTATCTGTTCGCCAGGGCTATCTGGAAGTATCTAATGTAGATGCTGCTCAGTCGATGGTGGATATGATGGCTGCGTTAAGAGCGTATGAAGCAAATCAGAAGGTTATTCAATTTTATGATAAAAGCTTGGACAAGGCCGTTAACGAAGTAGGCCGTGTATAACAGGGGGTAAGTGATGAACAACTCCATGATTGGCGCAATGGTGTCTATGGCCAGTGTGCAGCAGCGTTTGGATTTAATTGCCGATAATATCGCCAATGTCAATACAGTTGGTTATAAGAGTAAACAGGGTTCCTTTGAAGATGTATTGGCCAATGTGCAGCAACAGCCTTCGACGTATCTCCAAAATGGACGGGCGATGCCGCTCGGCTATAATTTGGGCTACGGAGTCAAAACGACCGCAATTATGAAAAATATGGAGCAAGGTCCGCTCAAGGAGACGGGACTTCCTACCGATCTGGCGATCCAGGGGAATGCTTTGTTTGAAATCCAAGGAAATGGGCAAAAAGCTTGGACGCGTGATGGCAGCTTTCATTTTATTCCTGATCCGAATGATAATGAGACGATGATGTTGACCACTGCCGAAGGTTATTCTGTGCTGGATAATAACGATGTTCCTGTGACTGCACCAGCGGGTTCCAAAGTAGCTATTAACTCCGATGGCGAATTGCTGATTCGTGCTAATGGAACTGGCGCTCCGACAGTTGGTCAGCGAATTAAGCTAATGGATGTACAGCGTCCAGAAGGTTTGCAACAGCGGGATGATAACCTGTTTGTGTTAGCAAATGGCGTGACAGAAGCCGACGTATTCGGTGCAGCAGGGGTGGCAGGTGCTGTTCCAACGGACGTATCTGTGCGTTCCGGTTATCTTGAGGAGTCTAATGTGGATTTAGCGGGCGAAATGACGGATATGATGCAAGTCCAGCGGATGTATCAAATGGCGGCACGGGCATTAACCTCTAGCGATACCATGATGAACCTGGCTAACAATTTGAGGGCTTAAGGATTTGGTGATGAAGGAAGAACAATCTGATTCCCGTCCGATGCCTGAAAAGACTAAATCCCGCTGGCGTACTGCTCGTTATTTCGTAGTTCCGTTGTTGCTTCTGTTCTCGCTGTTAGGCGGCCTAATTGCAGGATATGTAATTGTAGGTAAGCAAGGGCTGGCAGGCGTATTTGAATGGAAAACCTGGCAGCATGTCATTGATCTTATATTTGCGCCTTAGTTTACTTTAATGAGTGGGGGCGGGAAAAGGTCGCTCTGCGTGCAGATTGTTTTTCCGATTGCTGTTATCCCCAGATTCATTTTGATTTTAAGGCATTCAAGGTTTGAATCCGGGGATAAAGGCAAACGCTGTGCTTCTCCAAAACAATTCTGCCCGCTCCGCTGGCTACCCGCCATGGGCCACTCTTATTAAAATAAACCACCCGCGATTGTGTGGGGAGTATAGAAAACAAAACCCTGTGCCAGTGGCGCAGGGTTTTGTTATATCTCCAACGGCAAGAGCCGCCAGCGCAGCACGCATGGCTTACGGCCAATGTAGGCCATTCGCAGAGCCCTCCGATTGTTTCTCTGCCCTTCACGACAAGCGAGTATTATTGAAGCGAGCTTTCTTTATGAGTCAAAAATAACTTGGCGGAGGGGATGGAATCGTTCTGAAGAAGCGATAGCGTTCGCCTTTATCCTCGGATTTTAACCCTTTCGGGTTTTTATATAATGGAAAATCTGAGGATAACAGCGATCGGAAGAATGATCCATCCCCCGTAGCCTGCTCAACTTGACTCAATTGAAACTTCGCTTCACTCCATAATAGGAGCAACAAATATGGTACTTCCGCATAATTTTCTTTTTGCACCTGATGAATGTATAATGATGGGGAGTTTATAACACTGCGGGGTAAAACCAAGCACGAGCAAAAGGGCTTCTTCTCGCCTCTGGTTGCGTAACCGGCGGAAAAAGCCCCTTATCTCAACCTTCACTTCTGCAGTAGGTGAAGGATATCTAACATTGTTGCCGTGATGAGCTGTTTTTATACAGCGTTAGCGGGGTAATATTATGCTTGCAGTAACTCTGGCTGAACAGAGTGAAATCTGCAAGCGGGAGGAGTTATTAAGCTAAATGGACAAATTGCAATTGGATGTTAATCAAATTCAGGAGATTATTCCGCATCGACCGCCATTTTTGTTGGTGGACCGTATTATTGAACTGGAGGAAGGGAAGAGAGCAGTAGGCATTAAAAATGTAACGATGACTGAGCCTCATTTCATTGGACATTTTCCGGGTTATCCCGTTATGCCTGGTGTGTTGATCACTGAAGCGTTGGCTCAAGTCGGAGCAGTCGCATTACTGCACCTAGAGAGCAATCGCGGCAAAATCGGCTTTTTGGCAGGGTTGGACGGTTTCCGTTTCCGTGGACAGGTAGTCCCTGGGGATACGCTGACACTTGAAGTGGAAATTACTCGTTCCAAAGGCGCTTTTGGCAAAGGGAAAGCTACGGCGAAAGTGGGCGACACGGTAGTAGCTGAGGGCGAGATTATGTTTGCTTTATCAGACCCACCACAATAGACAAGCCCTGCCGACATAAGCACGACGTCTGAACCGAGTGCATGTGTACATAGAGATCCTGTTTTGACAACCCAAAAATGGAGAGGGGAAATTCCGTATGACGCAGTTGAGTAAAAAAGCATTAGAAGGCATTGAGAGCTGGCTGCAAGACCCTTATATTGATGAAGAAACCAAACAGGAGTTGCGCGCATTGCAAGGCAACGACCAGGAACTAGAGGATCGTTTTTACAAAGAACTGGAATTCGGTACAGGCGGTCTGCGTGGAGTGATCGGGGCAGGCAGTAACCGGATGAATCGTTATGTGATTGGACGTGCGACTCAAGGGCTCGCTCGCTATATTTTAGAGCAGCATGCTGGCAAAGAAGGAAAACCTTCAGTTGTCATTGCACATGATTCGCGTCATTTTTCGCCAGAGTTTGCTTTGGATGCAGCTTTGGTGTTGGCGGGCAATGGTATCGTAGCTAAGTTGTTCCCTTCCTTGCGTCCAACGCCACAGCTTTCGTTTAGTGTACGTCATTTGGGAGCCAGTGGAGGAATCGTTGTAACGGCGAGCCACAATCCTCCCGAGTATAATGGTTACAAGGTATACAATAATGAAGGTGGTCAGCTTGTTCCTGATCAGGCTGAAAAGGTGATTGGCTATATTCGTGAGGTTCCTTCTTTTGCTGACATCAAAAGTCTGACACGTGAAGAAGCAGAGGCGCAGGGATTGTTGGTTTGGCTTGGAGAAGAGGAAGATGAAGCGTTTGTAGATACGGTAGCCAGTGTGAGTGTGAACCGAGAACTGATTGCAGCTGGACCGGGCAAGAACTTCAAAGTTGTGTTTACACCTCTTCATGGCACTGGAAATATACCTGTTCGTCGTGTGCTGGAAAAAATCGGTTTTGAACAGGTGCATATTGTGCCTGAGCAAGAGCAGCCAGATGCAGAATTTTCAACCGTTAAGTCGCCTAATCCGGAAGAACGTGATGCGTTCAAACTGGCCATTGCGCTGGGTGAGAAAATTGGTGCAGATCTGTTGATCGGAACAGACCCTGATGCTGACCGTATGGGGGCAGTTGTGAAAAACCGTGATGGCGAATATGTGGTCTTGTCCGGTAATCAGTCCGGCGCCATTATGGTTTACTACTTGCTGAATCAACTGAAAGAAACCGGCAAGCTTCCGAATAATGGTGCAGTTATCAAAACCATCGTAACTAGCGAAATGGGTGCAGTTATTGCTGAGCATTTTGGAGCAACAGTGTTTAACACGCTAACTGGCTTCAAGTATATTGGCGAGAAAATGAACCAGTTTGACCAAACTGGCGAGTATACCTACCTGTTTGGCTATGAAGAGAGCTACGGCTATCTGGCAGGAAATTACGCACGTGACAAGGATGCTGTCTTGGCGGCCATGCTGATCGCTGAAGCTGCTGCTTATTACAGCACGCAAGGCAAGACGCTCTATGATGTTTTACAAGAGCTGTACGAGCAGTTTGGCTACTTCCTTGAGAAGCTGGAGTCTCGTACACTCAAGGGTAAGGATGGAGTAGAGCAAATTCAGGGCAAAATGACGGATTGGCGCAGCAACGCACCTCAAGAGATTGCAGGTGTGAAGGTAGACAAAGTACTGGACTACTCACAAGGCCTGGACGGACTTCCGCAGGAAAACGTACTCAAGTTTTTATTGGAGGACGGTTCATGGTTCTGCCTGCGTCCTTCGGGCACAGAGCCTAAAATCAAAGTATATTTTGCAGTACGTGGTTCCTCGCTGTCAGACGCGGAGCAAAGAATCGGTCAGCTGGTCGATGCTGTTATGGCTCGCGTAGACGCTTGAGAAAATTCCCTTTATAATAGAATAGGTTAAGGTAATTAGATATGAAATGAGTAATCGGTGACCTCTCACGGCAAAGGGCAGTACGCCGTGGAGGTCATTTCTCTGTATTGCAGAATAACCTGGAAGAGGCTTTGGAAAAATAGGCTTATTCCGGCAACGGAGGATTTTGCAAAATTCAATGAGTGACCTACCTAAAGGGCAGAATGGCAAGTGGGCAGCATTGAATTTTGCAAAATCCCGAATATTAAGGAGGTTCTTTGGTGTATCAGAAATGGCAGTATTGGAATACGGCTTCTCGAAAATGGTTGTGGATTCTGGTCGCTGTTGGCTTGCTGGCTTCCATTCCAGTCATCGCCGATCGTGTAAAGACAGAATCCTCGAGTAAAAAAGTAGAGATTGTATTCGATTATCGGGATTTGACGGAGGCGGCTTCGTATCAGGCTCATCCGCAGGACTATCTGAATGAGCAGCTTGACCGCTTACAACAGGCTGGTGTGAACAGCATGGCGATGTATGAAAGTACGCTGGATGATTTCCGTAAAGCGGGCCGTATTGTAACATATACGACTCAGAATGTTGCGGATCTAGAAAAACGTCTTTCACCTGCAAATGAGAATTATACGTACGTTGTTTTCGCTGACAAAGAAAATGCTGAGGCACTAAAGCCGTTAATTTTACGTACGTTTACAAGTCTGGGCATCAACGTAAAGCCGTGGAGTTATCAGGGACAGGAGGGGCTTGTTGTGGAAACATCCCCCGAGGATGCGTATCTCAAGCCTATGCAGCCTGACCCGATTGCTATGAAGCAGCTTCGGAGCAAAGGATTTTTTATTGTTCCACGCATGAGTGACAGCCTTCCCTATAACCAGGAGTTGACGGAAGAGATGCTGGCTTCCTTTCAGCAAAATGGTGTAAAACGCATTTTGTTTGAAGGTGATTCAGTCAAAGGCTTTACTGATAATGAGAAAGAGCATAGCTTAGCGGCATTTGCTAAATTGCTGAACAAATACGATATTGGCCTAGCTGCTATTGAAAACTTAAAAAAACCGCAGGCAGGCTTCAATAAGCTCGCTTACGATATCCATTATAATGTTGTGCGTCTCTACTCATTGAGTGATAAAGATGCAACACTCGATGTGGAAACGTTGGCCGATCGTTTTGCACTGGCCACCAAGGATCGGAATATTCGCATGTTGTATCTGAATACCGCGCCTAGTCGTAGTGTTGCTGAGGCCAAGGTGAAAGACTCGGTTGACAACCTGATTCACAGCTTAGACAAACCGGGCAACGCTGTACAACGAATGGAGAAAAAAGGGTTTGAACTTGGACAAGCTGAACCGTTCCAAGTGGTCGATTCTTCCATTCAGCGCTATCTCAAAATGATCGTCGTACTGGGTGCACTAGCTTTCTTCTCCATAATGGTGTCCTATTTCGTTCCGGCATTGACTCTGCTTGCATTTGCACTGGGGTTGGTAGGCTCTGCTGGGCTTTATGTTTTGAACTCCAGCTTGATGGAACAAGGCTTGGCGCTGCTCGCAGCGATTAGCGGACCTACGGTTGCAATGATCATTGCAGTGCGTACGATTAGAATTAAACGTGAACAGGGGCCTAAACTTTCTGTAGGTCAACGTTTGAGTCAAACGCTTATACTATACGTACAGACAGCGATCTTGTCGCTGGCTGCAGTGCCTTTTGTTATTGCACTGTTGAACAGCATTGCCTACAGTCTGGTGTTAAACCAATTTAGAGGTGTAAGCTTGCTTCACATTCTGCCGATCTTCTTGGCTGCGATTTATATTTTCTTTTATCGTGGCGTTTCTATACGGGAGGAAATCTCCAAACTGTTACGTACGCCGATTACTGTATTGTGGGTTATCGTATTGGCTGTTATCGCAGCGGCAGGCTACTACTATTTGACTCGTACTGGAAACGCAGGTACGGTGTCGAACACAGAGCTGGTTTTCCGTAATTTCCTTGAGAATGCGTTTGGTGTACGCCCGCGTAAT
Organism: Paenibacillus polymyxa; assembly: GCF_015710975.1. Classification (NCBI taxonomy): domain Bacteria; kingdom Bacillati; phylum Bacillota; class Bacilli; order Caryophanales; family Paenibacillaceae; genus Paenibacillus; species Paenibacillus polymyxa. The sequence continues at coordinate 2,377,623 of NZ_CP049783.1, forward strand.
AAGGAATTTTTAATGGCTCACCCATTGTTTTTTGCAGGGATATTCTTGGCTTTGAAATATCGCAAAGCAATCTATTTGCTGATCATAGCTGCAATTGGTCAAGCCTCGATGGTGGATACCTTCGCTCACATTCACTCTCCAGCTGCACTCTCGCTTAGTCGCGGGCTGTTGGGATTGGGATTGGGTCTGGTGCTGGGAATCATCGCAATTGTCGTGTGGCAAGTGCTGGAAGGATGTTGGAAGAAATGGTCACCACAGCTAAAACGATAATAATCTCGGGTTATTACGGGTTTCGCAATAGTGGGGATGAAGCGGTGCTCAAGTCGATTCTGACTGCTTTAGAAGAGGAGAGTCGTCAGGCGGGGATTACGGTCAAGCCTGTTGTTCTATCTTCTGACCCTGCTTGGACACAGAAAATGTACGGAGTAGAAGCTGTTCCGCGTATGAGCCTAGGAGAAGTGCGGAGAGCGATTAAAAACAGCGATGGGCTAATTAGTGGCGGCGGGAGTCTGCTCCAGGATGCTACAAGCCCTAAAAGCATTCCTTATTATCTAGCGATTCTGAAACTGGCTCAATGGGCTGGAAAGCCTACGTTTGTATATGCTCAGGGCATGGGCCCGGTACAGCGGAAGATATTTTATCCTATGATCCGATCTGTGTTTCAACGCTGTGAATATGTTTCCGTCAGAGATGAGCAATCTGCTGCTTTGCTGGGTACCATGAAACTGAAACGCCCGGTTGTTCATGTTGTACCTGACCCTGTAATGGGGCTTCCTTTGCCCTCTGGTTCCGAGCTGCATAATGCAGCAACTGAGACTGATGAGGATAAACTCCCGGTTGTTGGTGTGTCTGTACGCTACTGGGATAAGGAACAACGCGATTTAACGGCTATTGCAGACGGCTTGAAAAGATTAGCCGCGGAACGCCGTGTTCACTTGCGTTTCTTGCCATTCCATTTACCTGACGACGTACAGGCTTCAAGGATGGTCATGGATTTGTTGGGGGATATTAGGGGGACGGGAAGCCTTGTCAGCATGTGTGAACAAGTTACCGATCCGCAACAGATGCTTTTGGAAGTCAGCAGATGTAGTTTGATGATCGGGATGAGGCTGCACAGCTTGATTTATGCAGCGTCCCATCAGGTGCCCCCGTTGGGGATATCTTACGATCCCAAAATTGATCATTTCCTCAGCCGTGTTGGTAGCCAGCCTGTAGGTACTACAGATGCACTGGATGGGCAAAAGTTGGCTAATGAGTCCATACGACTGCTGGATCAGCGCAGTCAATGGATTGAGAGCCAGGGGGCAGCAATTGCTTTGTTAAAAAGTGAGGCTCGCTTACCAGCACAACATATCGTTAATTACTTGTGTCGCAAAGGATGATGGATACAGTGACAGTTGATAAGGTTACGAGTGTGCCTACCGTCCCGATTTTCGGTGTTCAGGTATCAAGGCTTAATATGAAAGATACATTAAATGTATTAATTCAGGCGGTGAAGTCTCGCCGCCCCCATCAAGTGATCACTGCCAATCCGATTATGGTAATGGCTGCATTGGAAGATCCAGTGTATATGAATGTGATGAAACAGGCAGAGTTGATTGTTCCGGATGGAACTGGTGTGGTCTGGGCTGCAAACTATGTTGGGCATCCTGTACCCGAGAGGGTGGCGGGTTTTGACTTGTTACATGAATTGCTCGCAGCTGGAGAAAACTATCATTGGAAAGTTTACTTACTTGGATCGACGCCTGAAGTGATTCAGGCGACCGCTCAGCGGGTACATGAGCTTTATCCTGGAATTACGGTTTGTGGCAAGCGCGATGGTTTTTTTGGTCCTAACGAGGACGAAGCAGTGATTGCGGCTATTCGTGAAGCGAACCCTGATTTGTTGTTTGTAGCACGTGGAGCGGACACACAGGAACCTTGGATTGGTAAATACAAGGAGAAACTTGGTGTACCGGTGATGATGGGGGTCGGCGGTAGTTTTGATGTTATATCAGGCAAAACAAAACGCGCACCTAAACTGTTTCAAAAGCTACGAGCCGAGTGGTTATATAGACTTCTAAAAGAGCCCACTCGTTACAAAAGAATGCTTGCGTTGCCGAAATTCGCAGTGAAAGTGATGCGTGAAAAAGAAAACGTCACAAAAGTGTGATAAATAGCTTGAATCTGCCTTTAAAACCCGCTAATTTGCCAGAATATGAGGCTTGGTATTTATTTTTGATCAGAGTATAATTCAATGCGGTTACATCTGAAAAGGCATTGCTTTAAAATTGGGGGTCGAATGATCAAATGTTATTGATCTATATTATTGGTTTCATCATGGCACTGGGACTTGCGCTGTTACTGACACCGCTCGTCAAGAAATTCGCTGTGAAGGTTGGAGCCGTCGATGTGCCGAATGCCCGAAAAGTACATACCCGAATTATGCCGCGTCTTGGCGGTCTGGGGATTTTCTTGGCATTTCTGTTGTCCTTATTGGCGATGTTACCTTTTGTGCCTGACGGAATGCTGTCCTCGCGGGATATTAACTTTATTGCAGCCTTTCTGATTGGCGGTACGCTGATTACATTGATTGGTGCTCTCGATGATCGTCTTGATCTTAATGCAAAATTGAAATTTTTGGCTCAAATTGCCGTGGCGTGTATGGTCGTGTTTGCTTTTGATATTCGTGTGGATTTTGTAAATGTACCTTTTCAAGATGCATACTCTTCTTTAGAAAGCTGGATTTCCATTCCGCTTACGATTTTTTGGATCGTAGGTGTGACCAATGCCATCAATTTGATTGACGGTCTGGATGGACTGGCTGCAGGTGTCTCAGGAATTGCGATTGGAACGATCGCTGTGATGTCACTACTAATGGGCAATTACATGGTAGCCATGCTTTGCCTTGTGCTGTTGGGCAGTATTATCGGATTTTTGTTTTTCAACTTTCATCCTGCAAAAATATTTATGGGTGATACCGGGTCCTTATTTTTAGGTTTCTCTCTGGCTATGCTTTCAATGCTTGGTTTCAAGCAAATTGCTATCGTATCATTTATTACGCCATTGATTATTATCGGTGTACCTTTGTCAGATACATTCTTCGCTATTATTCGACGCAAGTTGCAGAAAAAACCGATATTCTCACCGGATAAAGGTCATTTGCATCACTGCTTGCGTGAACTAGGCTTCAGCCACAGACAGACGGTGTTGATTATCTACGGTATTGCTGTATTTTTCGGTATATTAGCCGTGATTCAATCGTCGGCTGCGCTTAATGAAGCCAACTGGGTTACCTTTGTCGTGATATGTATCATGATGTTCTTCCTACAGATCGGGGCAGAAGTTATTGGGCTCGTTGGCAAAACCAAACGTCCTGTTCTTAACACACTAATTCGGTTGTTGGCTAAGCCAGATTCCCAGACGCGATCGAAATTATAATTTTAATTTAAATGTAAGCCTTCAAGCTTAGCGGTATACCGCGGGTTTGAAGGCTTTTTTGATGTTTGCTGTAAAAAAACTCCCTCCTTTTTTGAGGATTTACTAATTTTTTGTATGTTTGCTACCGATAAAAAAAGTAATGAATGATTACGTACCCCAAGGTGCGACAGAATCAAAGGAGGACAATGATTTGAAACGATTGCTATCCATGTTGCTGACGGTTGGTCTCATCATTGGCTTGGTGCCGGCGGCCCTGGTAGGTACGGCTCATGCTGCGACAGGAACTTATTTCATTTTTCCAAATGAAAAATATGATGCGGATTCGGCCAGAATGGTAAACACCGACCGTGTTACAGTTAACGGTACGATTAACGGAGTGAATGGAAGTACTATATCTTATAGTGTATTCCAACTCTCCAAAAATGGAACAAACCTTACAGTAGTTAATAAAAATGAGAGTCAAAAGGGCGGAATTACGGTCAATGGCTCTACAATTCAAATTTCAGATATTAAACTGTTCCCTGGTTTGAACCGAATTACATTCCAAAGCAGTCAAAATTCAGCCGAAATGAAGGATTCCATTTACATTGAGTATCAGGATGGACCCAAGCTATATGATCTGTCTGCTACGCTGAATGGTGAAACTCAGCAGTTGCTAGAGAATCAAACTGCGGTGCTGACAGATGCGCGAAATAGCGGTACAGATGACGTGAAAGTAGTCATTCAAGGTACAGCTCCTAATGCTGACAGTGTAACGCTCACTTCTACAAAAAGTAGTAACACGTATAATGTTTCCTCTTATACTAGCTATAAATTAACAGGTAGTGTTGTGCTCACTCCGGGTAAAAATATAGTGTCGATTAAAGTGAATAACGGAACTCAGGCTCTTACAGTTACGCGTGAAATTACGATATATACCGGTAAACCTGAATTTTCTGATTTGACCTTGAATAAGGACGGCAATGTGTCTGCTGATCTGACGACTTCGCCTGACTTTACCGTATCGTCTACAAGCGGTGTGGTTTTGAAAGGTAATGTTCTGGTTCCTTCCGGAGCAACTGATCCAGTAGTGAGCAAAATTAATGCCAGATTTACGGATGTAAGCAATAACGGTAGCGCCATTGGGGATACCAATGGAATTGATGCTACGATTGATACAGCGAATGTGGTTACATCCAGTGGTTACAAAGTATATCCGTTCCAGGTAACTGTGCCTGATGGTATCGTAACTGACCACTTGATTCGTGCATCTCTAAGTGTAGGGTTTGGAGATGGGACGAGTTCAAATGCATCTGCGGTCCAATTTACATTGCGTAGCAGCACTCAGCCTTATATTGATGACGTGAACTTTCTCCCTGATTTTAATAATCAGCTGTTGAATAGAATTAATGGTAGTGGGTCTGATCAAGCTGCTGCCATAGATGAAGCTATGAAATTAACGGGAAGTTCTATGAAGAACAAGACTACAGATGCTCCATCTGTGCCTGTAGGTATGGAGTTTATCATTGTTAATGGTACGCCTAGTTCAATTAGCGAGCTTTCTGGTGTAACCGTCCATACTGTGGGCTCCCAAGATGTGATTCGGACAATCAATGGTAAGTCAACACAAGTGAAGAAAGTTGTTGCTTATGTAGATACTTTGCCTAAAGAAGGACAAAACGTCCTGAATTTCTACCTGAATGGTGACTCAAGCAAATTGATTAAGGCAACTGTAAACTTATTGCAGGGTCCATTCATGAAATACGATACGATTTATGATGGTCAACAAATTCCGTTGAATACATCGAGTGCAAACTTAAATACGTATAAACTGAATCAGTTGGGTTATTTTAAAGGTAAACTGCTGGATGTAAGTAATGCAGCTGATATTCACTACACTGGCAGTAACCGAAATGTATTCTTGTATGTGAACAACGTATTAGTTGATCTTGATGGCTCCGGAGCGAACTTTAAGCTGGCTGCTTCTTCGTATGATGCGGCTGCCAACGCACTGGCAAACGGAAATAATGAAATCAAGTTTGTGTTCAAGCCAGGTATTGAGTATAGCAATACGGTAAAAGTAAACTTTACACAAACGAATATTCCAGTAATTCCTGTTCCAAACACACAAGGCATTATTCCTTTTACACCTGTTAGCGGCTTGAGCAATACGCCGAAGTATAGCGAAATTGCACCGAAAGCAAAAGATGCAAATTTCACTAAAGTAGATGACACTAACTACAATACATCGCTGAAAAATATCAATATCTTTGGTACTTTCAGTATTGCTGATTTGGGTAAAGCGGATCAGGTGAGTGGTTCATTAAGTGATATTGCCAATAAAGATCAATACATTTTAGAGATTAAGGGATCAGACGACAGTGAGGTTAACTGGACGCTGAATAACGAGTTCTTCTCAGCAGAAGATGCCAAAACGGCATACAACTCTGGTGCTACTACGGATAAGTTTACAAGCAAAGATTTGAAAGACCTGCTCGTATACTACCATCCGGACAAAAAGTATTTCAGTTTTGTATTGAAAAACCAAACTATTTCGCAAGATGGAACGCCAGTAGCTTATAACATTACCTTGTACAATAGCGGCAAGAGCGGGCCGTTTGCTACTTTCCGACTGCAAGTATCTGGTCAATCCACATCTTTTGATATCTTGCGTCCGCTTCCTGAAAAACGGATCGTAAATCAAAACTTTGTGCAAGTTGTTGTAAACGCAGGTAATGCAGATAGTGTTACAGTAGGTAAGGAAACAGCAGTTCAAGAAGGATTCGACTCTGATTATGATGGTACTGTGGATTACCCATCAACTTACAAAGCCATCGTTACAGGTCTAAAAGCCAACAAAGATAATAAAATTGATGTAGTGGTTACAGTGGGTAAGGAAAAATTAAAACAGACCATCACTGTTAAGTATGTGCCTACTAATATTCCTGGTGAGCAGTACATGGAAGCGATGAAAACATCGCACAAAGTGTTTGATGGTAATCTTACACTTGCTTTCGCGAAGGGAACGAGCCTGATCCGTCGTGATTACGATCAACCACAGCAATTCAAAAACCAGGTTTTCTCTGGCCATACTTTGTACTTTGCGATTGCGAATAGCGAAGATGGCGTGGTAGATCGTCATGAATTTGAAACTGAAAAAGCATTGTCCGACATGCAGAGTCTGATTGCAGATGGAAGTAGATACTTCAACAGAGATTTCCCAAGTCGCTTTACCAAGTCCAGTCCAGTATTCTGGATTGACCCAGGTACAGCAGATGATATCAAAACAGATGCTTACGACCCAGTAACGTATGGTGCCGATCCATATCAATTGGCAAACAAATCGCAAAATGACAGTAGCAAGATTAAAAACTTCTACTGGCGTGACCCATCCAACGAGCTGGTACCTTCCAAGCGTGCTACATTGACGCTGACGTATGATAGCAGTATTGCTCAGGATGCAGGGAAACAAATGACAGTGTTCTTTTTTGATCCTGATTTGAAGGATTGGCAGAACATTGGTGGTGTGGTGGATCCGAAGAAGCATACCATTAAAGTACCGTTTGACCGTTTCGGCTACTATGTAGTCGCTAAGGTTGGGGAAACGTATAGTGATGTCATTAAGCACAAATACGCTAGAGATTATATCGAAGCGATCTTGGCTAAGGGTGTTATGAACCCGATGGATCCAATTAATAGCTTTGGACCTGACAGCTACATTAAAAGAGGCGAATTCACGTCGATGATTGTCAAAGGTCTGCAAATTCCGCTTAATTTCAGTGGAGCGAAGCATTTTGACGACGTGTCTATTCCAAATACGATATCCGCAGATGCACTCTACGATTATCGTTATATTGAAACAGCTGCGCGTGCTGGTATCGTTAAAGGTTCACAACCAAGAATCTTTATGCCGGAAGATGTAATCACACGTCAAGATGCAGCAGTCATTATCGCCAAGGCATTGAATTTGAAGCTTGAAACAGATCATGACAAGATCATGAAGAATCTGTCCAAGACCTTTAAAGATGCGGACAAGATCGATTACTATGCGCAAGCATCTGTATTGGCTATCGCCAAGAAAGGCTTTATCACAGGGTCTCCTGTAGATGCAAGTGATCTGAAAAAAGGATATATGTTTAACCCTACATCCTTGACCTTGCGCGGAGATGCAGCGATTATTGTAGCTAAAGTTATGGCTGATAAAAAACTGCTTCCTAAAATTTAATCAATCAAAAACCTGAAATTATTAAACATCCCTCCATGCGAAATGGAAATTCCCTTTCATATACATGAGAGGGATGTTTTTTATAAATCAGCTATTTGACTGGAATTACGGGCCTGTGCCATAATATCAGTGAGATGAATACTTTGGATAAGCATTACGGCGTTTTTTTATTTTTGATGTGCCTTAAACGACTGTAATTAATTGCTTTTTTTTAAGGATTTATCTCAAAATGTGTTTATTATTTTTATATATGTTTTTTTTGCGCATTTATCTGAAACTTTACGCCTATTTCATCGTAGTAGAGGATGTGTGTGCTTAAATATTACATAGAGAAGTGAGTGGGGAGTGATGAGATGTCTCAGTTTTCAATACGCCGTCCTGTAACAGTATTTATGTTAATTATTGCTTTGTTAATCGGGGGCGGTATTTTTGCGTTAAGGCTTCCTGTAGAGCAGATGCCGGATATGAAGCTGCCATATGCTGCAGTGGTGACCAGTATTCCAAATGCAACACCTACAGAAGTTGAGGAATTGGTTACTAAACCTATTGAGAAAAATCTGGCTTCTATCGAGAATGTGGATACGATCATGTCCGAGTCCTCAGAAGGAACATCTATGGTCATGATTCAATTTAACTGGGGAGTAGATATAAATCAGGCAACCCTCGATATGCGAGATAAAATCGATGGGGTTAGAGGCTCTCTTCCTAAGGCGGCAAATTCGCCACGCGTACTTAAATTGGATCTTAACGCAACACCAGTTATAACCCTCGCTTTTACAGGGGACCAGGATATTAACAAGCTGAAGCCTATTGCTGAAGATATTATTGAGCCGCGACTTGAAAGAATTGCGGGAGTAGCCGCAGCCAACATGTCAGGCGGCCAAGAACGACTCGTAAAGATCACTGTAGATCAGGCCAAGCTACAAAGCTATGGTATTACTCTGGACCAAATCAGCCAAGCGCTATCGGCTAATAACATTGCTGGGTCTGCTGGTTCTGTATATCGTGGTAATACACAAATTCAGCTTCGGGTACAAGGTGAATATCAGGCTGTTTCGGAAATGGGTGAAACGCCAATCCCTGTAGGTAAGGGAAGCGTGAAATTAAAGGATATTGCGACTGTTGAAGACTCCACCGAGGATGTTACTATTATTTCTACCTTTAATGGAAAGCCAAGTATTAATATTTCTGTTACTAAGGCTACAGGTGGAAATACTCTTTCAATCGCCAATTCAGTGAAGGAGAGTTTAGATTCAATACGGAAAGAGTTACCTGCGGGAACTCAGTTGGAAATGGTAACAGATGCTTCTAAGCCTATTAGAGACTCCGTACACTCGCTAATAGAGCATGCTATATTGGGGCTTATTATCGCAGCCATTGTACTGCTATTATTTTTGAACAGTATACGTTCTACTATTATTGCTGCGATCGTTATTCCAATTTCCTTTGTAGCAACGTTTATGATGATGTATTTCACCGGACAAACCATTAATGTTATTTCATTGAGCGGTTTGCTTTTGGGGTTAGGATCCTTCGTCGACTTTGCCGTTGTTATTATTGAGAATATTTTTAGGCAGCGACATGAAGGCAAAAGTATGCTACAAGGAGCTATTGACGGCTCCAAGCAAGTGGGTAATGCGGTTATGGCATCTGCACTTGCACAGATTGTAGTATTTTTACCAGTTGTTTTTGTTGATGGAATTGCAGGGGTTCTATTTAAACCGTTGGCGTTAACTGTAATTTTCTCTCACATCGCTGCTTTGCTGGTATCCCTTCTAATTGTGCCGATGCTTAGCTCGCGTTGGTTACCTACCATACCAGATGAATCCATTTACTCTTCAGGTACTTATAAAGGTATTAACCCTATTGTGTGGTTTAATATCGGATTTGAGAAATTTAAGGGTGGCTATCGACGTGTACTGAAGTGGGGAATTAACCACAGAAAATCTGTGTTAATCATTACTTTATTAATGTTTGTGGCGGCAGGTGCTTTGGTTCCTTTGGTTAAGGCTGAATTTATCCCTGAGTCCGATACTGGTGAATTTTCGATTAATGTGAAACTTCCGAATGGAACAGTCTTGGAAGAAACGGAAAAGGTAGTTCAAGGTATAGAAAAAGAAATTTTGAAAGTTCCTGATCTGGATAAAATGACAGTCACGGTTGGTTCTGGTGGCAACTCAGGCTTTTCAGGTGCAGCCCCATCCAACTCGGCAGATATAAATGTAACGCTGAAGGATGGGCATCAGCCAACAGACGCTGTAGTTGAAGGCCTTCGTAAGAAATTTGATAGTATTCCAGATGCAGAGATTACACTAGCATCTGCAACAGGTCTTTCGAGTGGAAAGGCTGTTAACATTAATTTAAAAGGTGACGATATGGACGTCCTGCGTGAACTCTCGGACAATCTCGTTGCGGATGTGAAAAAAATACCGGGTACCGTTAATGTCAAAAGTAGCTTGAGTGCAGTTCGTGAAGAATATGAAATTACCGTTAATCGGGAGCTTGCTAGTCGATATGGCTTGTCAGCAACTCAAATCTTATCTGCAGTTAATACTTCATTTAATGGATCAGCCGCCACAAGCTATCGTACGGGTGATGATCAGATTGATGTGAAGATATCATTGCCAGAGCAAAGCCGCCATGATCTGTCATCTCTACAAGCCTTGCGTATTACCACCTCGCAGGGGATTGATGTTCCTTTATCATCAGTAACAAGTATTGATAAACGGAGTGTACCCGATACTGTTACTCGTGAAAACCAAACCCGTCAAGTACAGATTACAGCTGATATCGACGGAACAGGGGATATTCTTACCATTAATCAAAAAATAGATGCTCTTTTGAAAAGTACTCACTTCCCAGAAGGCTATAGTGCAGATACGGGTGGCGGACAAAATGAACAAATGATGGAATCTTTTATGAACTTAGCGATAGCTATTTTGCTGTCAGTCGTGCTGATTTATATGGTTATGGCTGGACAGTTTGAATCGTTGCTTACACCATTTGTTATTATGTTCTCAGTTCCACCTACGGTAATTGGTGTGCTTATCGGTTTAGCTGTAACAGGAGCAAGCCTCAGCGTATCAGCATTTACCGGTTATATCATGCTCGTTGGTTTGGTCGTCAACAATGCGATTGTTATGATTGACTTTATAATTCAGCTTCGAAAAGAAGGCGAAGATCGAGATGAAGCCATTATTCATGGAGCGTCTGAACGGTTACGTCCAATTTTGATGACGACGCTGGCAACTGTACTAGCATTGCTTCCAATGGCATTTGCTACAGGCAGTGGTAACGAGACACAGGCACCAATGGCGGTAGTTGTTGTATTCGGGTTGTCCTTCGCTGCTATTATTACATTGATTCTAATTCCGGTAGTCTACGTAATCCTAGATAATATGATACAAAAACGTAAAGATCGGAAATTGAAAAGACAGGCAAAGAGACAACTGAAAAAAGAAGCGAAACTACAAAAAAGTGTTCATATATAAGGTGAGGTGGAGAAACATAATGAATAAAAAAAGTGCTCTGATTGCTACAACTTTGCTTTTATCAGTTGCATTAGCAGGTTGCGGTGGGGGTGAGGCCCCTGCCGCTCCAACTGCCGCGCAGCAAGCTATTCCGGTTCAAGTAGCCAAAGTGGCCAAAGGTAGTATTAACGACTCAACAGGTATTATTGGAAGCTATGCTCCCAAGGAGACGGCTCAAGTATCTCCAAAAATTAGTGGTAAGATTCAAGGTATTAACCTTACAGTGGGGCAAAAGGTAAGCAAAGGCGACACATTGTTTACTATAGATCAAAAGGATATACGGGACTCGATTAAGCAATCCCAGGAATCATATCAGGTTGCCTTGGCCAATTTAAAACAGGCTGAGTCAGGCGCAGAGCAATCTGTGCAACAGTCAGAGTCCAGTGTGGATCAAGCCAAAAGTGCGCTTGTACAGCAAGACAATTCCATTACTCAAGCTCAGACCAGCCTGGTTGATGCTCAAAATTCCGTACGTGATGCACAAAATACGCTTAACCGCAACCAACAGTTGTTTAGTGCGGGCGCTCTATCTCAATCCGAGTTAGAGCAGTCCCAAATATCGTACCGAAAGGCTCAAACTGCGGTGGAGAATGCGCAGATTGCACTTCACAATGCACAAACATCCAAGGAAAGTGCACAAACAACATATAATAATGCTCTGAAATCATTACGTCTTGCACAACAGAAAACAGGCATAGATGTAGCCCGCGCTTCTGTAAATCAAGCCAAAGCAAGCTTAGATACAGCGCGTAGTCAACTGGTGGATGCTGTAGTCAAAGCTCCGATTTCCGGCACGATATCGGTAGTAACAGGAGTCCAAGGGCAAATGGTTAGTGCGCAATCTGCAGTTGTTACAATTGCGAATACCAATCCTATCATTGCTAAGGTCAACGTTTCTGAATCAGAGCTTCTGAAGATGCAGGTGGGTTCATCTGTAACTGTAGGTGTGGACTCGTTAGACAAGCGCATTGAAGCCAGAGTGTCGGCCGTCAATCCGGTAATGGATAATGACCTTAAGGCATATCCTGTCGAGATTTCGGTTCCTAATGGTTCTGGCGAATTAAAATCAGGGATGGTTGTAACTGTATATATGAAGACAGAGGCTCCTAAAAACATTTTAGTATCGCAGGACGCCATTACGGAGCAGGCAGGTAAGAAGTATGCATATGTAGTGGAGGGTTCTGTTGCTAAGCGTGTAGAAGTGCAGACAGGCCAGGAAAGTGCCAAACAGGTTGAGATAACCAAGGGGCTTACTGAGGGACAAAATGTTGTCGTTAAGGGCGTAAGTTTGCTTTCTGATGGCGCGAAGATTAATGTAGTAAAATAATTTGTTTTGTTATATTTACATTATATTACTGTTCCCCGTCATTTCTACTATTTAAAGTGTATTAGAGTATTAGATTTCTAAGGAATCTATAGTCTTTATGTACTTTATGTATTCTATGGATTATTCGTTACGAATATACTCCATTAGAGACCTGATTAATGTATAGAAAATACCCTTGTACATTTAAGGTTGAGAAGGTAAAAGTTGTAGGATGACGGAGGAACAGGTTCAATAGTATAATTATGACTGTGGAAAGCGGAATACATAATCAAAAAAATATTTTTTTTTTTGAAACAGACGCAACTTTTTGGACCCATGCTACGTCTAATTGGGTGAGTATGAAACAAAGGGGTACAAAAGCGTAAAGACAAAATTCGCTAAAAAAAATCTTTACTGCATTGTTATCACATTGTATAATACTGGAGTACGTCATAAATGGACGCTTTCTTTCAACTAGATTCCAAGCTTCTGTGATATTGTCACAGATATCATTTTATAAGGGTTCTCATAAAGCTCGGAAAGGAGGTGTAACGACTGATGAGTGACAAGATCCGACAAAAAGACAAAAATAATATTTCTGTTTATATTCAAGGAGGAGAAAAAAAGGTTATGACAAAGTTTAACAAAAAAATGATCAACGTGCTGGCAACAGCAACATTGGTTGCTGGTGTTGCAGCTCCAATCGCAGCATTGACTGCACCAACTGCTATCCATGCAGCTTCTAGTTTCACAACTGTGAATACTCCTACTATTAGTGGAAACGCTGAAAATTTCACTAATCTTGATAGCAGAGTGAAAGTTACAGTAAGCAAAGCTTCTGTAAGAGATGGTTCTTCCTTTACTGTTACTTTGCCTAAAGGTTTTTATTTTAACAGTAGTGATGTTGCGAAAATTGCTGGTGTAACTGGTACATCTAACGGCACAGGCAGTGTAAGTGATGCTACCTATGGTTTGGGTGTATACGCTGATTTTGATGACAATAAGGATACTGGTATTAAAGTTGATCCGATCATCAACAATCGTGATACTGATGGTAAACCAGTCAATGTAAACTCTGCTAAAATTACTTTTACTGGTCAAGACAACATCAAAGATGATGTTACTCTTTTCTTGAACTTTAGTAGAATTAATGTTGCTGGCCCAAGTAATGGTCCCGTTAAAGCAGCTATTGATGCTGCTTCCAATAGTGGCTTGACTAGTGGTGAAATCACAATCGCAAACGTTGTTTCTTCTGGCCAAGTTTCTCTTGCGGCAAATGATACAGTTTCCAGTGAAGATAACTTCACAGCAACGCTGAAAGTTAAAGAGGAAACTGCTGGTTCTTTGACTGGTAGTAACTATATCAAGCTGAAATTGCCAAGTGGTTTTAAATGGGATGCTTCTGGTACAGCAGCAATTCTTTTTGGTGATATTACTGCTACTGACATTGATGCAAAATCAGATGGTGATACTCTTACTGTAAGATTGAAAGATACTGTGAAAAGCTCTAAACAAAATTCTTTCCAATTGCCAGTTAAATTCCATGTAGATGATGAAACAAACGCTAAACAAGGCGACGTTACTGTTAGCGTTTCCGGTAATGCAACAACTGATGTTAGCTCTCTTGTTGTTGGTAACTATGGCGAAATCGGTGGTGGAGTTACTGTTGCTACTCCAACAACTATTCTTGCTGGCCACGACGAACAAAAAATTGGTGATATCGTAATTAAAGAAACTGTTGCTAAATCCTTTGTAAAAGGACGTACTGTAACTTTGCGCCTGCCTGAAGGTGCTCGTTGGCAGGAAACTTTCAAGAGTAACAACCCAGGAAACAGCTTCGCTGGTTCTATGGAAAATACTAACGGATTGGGTGGAGCAGAGGTATCTTACACTGACTCTGACAAACGTACTTTGAAGTTGACTTTCAACAACCCTAACAGCACAACTGATGCTGGTACTTTGAAACTGAGAAACGTTGAAGTTGCTACGCAACCAGGTTTCTCTGGCGATCTGAATGTTGAAGTTGCTGGTAGCCAAGGTTTGAGTGGTAATGTTAAGGTTGCAACTGTGAAACAAGCAGTTACTCTGGCTGCTGCTTCCAAACCAACCCTGACAATCGGTCTGGGCGATCAACAAGTTGGCGATATCACAATCACTGAAGCTGCTAAAGAAGCTTTCGTTAAGAAAGACGGTAGCCGTGAAGTAATCTTGGAATTGCCAACAGGCGTACGTTTTGCTTCTACTCCAGAAGTAAAAGTTACAGCTGGTGACGTTAAAGTGAAGAGCGTATCTACTGATACTTACGGCGAAAGCAACAAAGGCCGTCTGAGCTTCTACATCGACAGCGAATCTGCTACTCCAAGTACAATCACAATCTCCGCTCCTAAGCTGACTGTTGACCGTACTGTAGCACAAGGCGACATCGTTGCTAAGCTGAAAGGTAGCGCAGTTTCTTACACTGCATACAAAGGCGCAACTGACAACACTCAAAACTGGAAAGACAACAACACTGCAGCTGCTGAAGTAGCAATCGCAACTGTTGGAACTCCAGCTCCAGGTGCTACTAAAACTAAAGCTGTCTTCACACTGGGAAGCACTTCCTACACTGTGAACGGCGAAACTAAAACAGCTGATGTAGCTGCTTATGCTGAAAACGGACGCACTTACTTGCCAGTACGTTATGCAGCTGAAGCTTTGGGTGTATCCCCACAAAACATCCTGTTTGACAAAGCAACTTCCACAGTTACCCTGATTAAAGGTGACCGCGTTGCTCAAATCAAACTGAACACTAACCTGTTGACTGTTAACGGTTCTGTGATTCGAATGGACGTTAAAGCTGTAACTAACAAAAACCGTACTGTACTGCCTATCTTCTGGGTGAGCAGAGCTTTGGATGCATCCATCAACTATGATGCAACTGCTAAAACAGTAACTGTTGAAAACAACAACTAATTTAAGAGCAACTCTTTTGAGTTAACTGAATTAGATGAGAAGAGGGTTCCTTTTGGAGCCCTTTTCTTTTATTAGTCTTATTGACAAAGGAGAGAAATTATGAAGCGTTTTGGAGTGGCATTACTATCCACATTGGTCCTTACTTCTGCGTTTGCCAATCTTGTAGGAGCTCAATCAGGTGATATAAAGGTTATTATTAACGGTGTAACTCAGCAATATACACAGTCTCCAGTAGTTAGTCAAAATACAACCTTGGTACCTCTTCGTGGTGTTTTTGAAAGCTTGGGAGCGCAAGTAGAGTGGGACAGCAAGGCTAAAAAAGTAACAGCATCTAAAAATGATGATACATTAACTTTAAATATTGGCTCCAAACTTGCTTATAAAAACAGTAAGCCGGTACAGCTCGATGCAGCAACTCAAATTCAAAAGGGTCAAGTGCTCGTTCCTTTACGTTTTGTGAGCCAATCATTAGGCGCCAAAGTAAATTGGGATCAGACTACACGAACAGTGACCATTTCGAATCAAAGTAGTGGTAGCGCTACTGACACGAATAGCTTGTCTAGTAAGCCACTTGCAGCTCCTGTGACCAAAGTGACTTATGATACTTACTATAATGACTCCTTGACCTATGAAGATGCAGTCAAACTGGCTATTGCTGATAGTACTTCAGTGAAAACAGGAGAAGTGAGTATTGACCAGGCAGGAAAAATTTTGAAAGAGACAGGTAAAAATATTGACTTTGTTCCAGCAGAAGCGGGGTATGAGGGCCAAGATAAAGCTTACAAAGGTTATGCCCAAACGAATCTTAATTATGAGGCTACCAAAAAGAATCTGGAAATGACCAAAGAAAGTATTGAATATAATGTGAAGGATCTTTATAACAAGCTCCTTCAAAAGCAAAATGCCGTCAAACTGGCAGCATTAAATATTGAAGATGCTGAGCGCAAGCTTAAAGTTGTACAAATCAAGAGAGATAATCAAATGTCGAGTGATTATGAGGTTACCCAAGCGACTAATCAGTTGACTCAAAATCAAGCAGCTTTGGATAAAGCTAAAAAAGATTTGGATAGTGCATATGTATCTCTGAATCAATTGATTGGCTACAAACCAGAGCAACGTTATGAATTGAAGGATAAGCCTGTCTATTCTGAATTTAAAGATAATGTAGAGACAAAAGTAAGCCAAGTACTCACTAGCAGTACTGCCATTTGGTTGAGTGAGCAAAAAGTTGATTTGGCTGAATTGAGCTTGAAGCTTTATAACTTTAGTACTCCTGGAAATACCCCATATGAAGCTGAACAACTTAATGTTGAAAAAGCTCAGTATGCTACAGAAGGTACAAAGAGACAGTTGGAAGAAGCTGTGAGAACAATTTATAACAATATCAAGGCATTGGAAAGCCAATACTCACAGATCCAAGCTGGTTTGGTGAGTGCAAGAAGTGCGGCTGATATGGCTAAAAAGCAATTTGATGTTGGACTGGCTACTGAGCTTCAGGTTTACGAGGCTAATTTGAAAGTGACTACTGCTGAACAACAAGCGGAAGATATTGTGTCAAGTATTGATACTTTGAAGCTGGCTTTCAATAAGCCATGGGCTATGCAAGGTTCCGCTGGAGCAAGTGCGCAATAATTTAAGCTTACCTATACTTGTTATAACTGCAGTAGGAGGTTTTCATGAAATCACGCTATAAAGTATCGTTGGCTGCTGTTTTACTTGGAGGAGGAATTGTGGCTGGCTCTTTGATGAACAGTTCAGTTAATGGAGCCTCCAGTTCTGGACAACCTGGAACAGCTGATGATCCAGTCGTAACCAAAAGCTATGTTGACCAAAAAATTGCTCAGGCCATCAAAGGTGGGGGAACTGCAAGCAGCACTAGTAGTAAAACAACTAACTCGACTGCTCCAGCAACAAACACCACTGCTTCTAATACAACGTCTTCAGGAACCTCTAATGCTGCTAAAAGTTCAACGGTGGAGCAGACAGAGGCTTTGAAGGTTGTTGATGTAAAGCCTGGTCAGAAACTGATTGCCAAAGCTGGGGCAGAATTTATTTTACGTAATGGAAATGCTGTTGTGTACAGCATGGATGCCAGTGGTGCTATTGATATTACTTCTGGAACTGAAATTGTTCATAACCAGGCTGTCGAAAAAAATCATTTATTATCGTTTCCTAGAGAAGGAAGAGGTATTCAAGTAAAAGAAGGGCAGAAGTTTGGCCTAGTCGTTATGGTACGAGGCGGTTATACTGTTCAATAACTGGTGTCTATCTCTGTTTAAGGTACTCTTTTTCTTAAATACTGCTTGGGATAGCAAATTGTTCTTGGCTAAGTTGACTTTAAACACTGCACACTAACTTCATGAAAAATAATTCATTGAGTGGAGGGTGCATACGATGGCGTCAAGAAGTCAAAGACGATTAATTCCCGAAAGCCGTGCGAGGTTAGATGATTTGAAGTATGAAATTGCTGCCGAGTTTGGGTTACCTGTTTATAATCCTCAATATGCACATATACATCCGAATGCTGACAGTGAATTTGCTGCAGAATTAGGGGATTTTACAAGGAATCAAAATGTAGAGTGGCGCGATTTAACTTCAAGACAAAATGGTTCCGTTGGTGGAGAAATTACTAAACGATTGATACAATCCGCTGAACGTAGCCTGTCTGAATTTGGTACATTATAAATTGTAATTATTGATATAGATTTTAAACAAATAGTAGGTATAAACTGGAGCTATTTACATGTGGATCATAATGGTTCGCATGTAAACTCACTTCATTTTCGAATTTTGTTATTTGGATGACATGAATTGACACCTTGTTTTAAATAGGATATCATGGCATTTGAGGCTTGTACGCAACCTTTTCCTACCGGAAAAGGTTCATTTTTTGTTAATCAGGTGTAAAAGATATCTTCCGTCATTTGTTGAGTTGAAGGTAACTGAATAATGCCATGCCATGTTAGGATTTATTAAAATCCTCATGTATTTTAATTGTGGGAGGTTGAAATTCATGTCTGTAAAAGGTCGTCATTTGTTCACGTCCGAGTCTGTAACAGAAGGCCATCCGGATAAAATTTGTGATCAGATATCCGATGCTGTATTGGACGCCTTTTTGGCTAATGACCCTAATGCACGGGTAGCATGTGAAGTATCGGTAGCTACCGGTCTCGTTCTCGTCATTGGTGAAATCAGCTCCAAATCGGAATACGTGGATATTCCATCCATTGTTCGTAATACGATTAAGGAAATTGGTTATACACGTGCAAAATACGGTTTTGACTATAATACTTGCGCTGTATTGACTTCTTTGAATGAACAGTCGCCAGACATTGCTCAAGGGGTTAACGCTGCCCTGGAAAGCCGTGATCCTGCTGAAGTAGATAAGGAAACAGAAAACATTGGGGCTGGTGACCAAGGATTAATGTTCGGTTTTGCTACGAACGAAACACCTGAGCTAATGCCTCTTCCTATCGCTATGTCTCACCGTATTGCACGACGCTTGTCTGAAGTGCGTAAGGATGGAACGCTGAATTACCTTCGTCCAGATGGTAAAACTCAAGTAACGGTAGAATATGAAAATGGAAAACCTGTTCGTATTGATGCTATTGTGGTTTCTACGCAGCATGCAGAAGATACAACTTTGGAACAGATTCAAGCAGACATCAAGGAAAAGGTTATTTTGCCAGTTGTTCCTGCCGAATTGCTGGATGAGCAAACCAAGTACTACATTAATCCAACAGGGCGTTTCGTTATCGGTGGTCCTCAAGGGGATGCAGGTCTGACAGGCCGTAAAATTATTGTGGATACGTACGGTGGTTATGCACGTCATGGCGGGGGAGCATTCTCGGGTAAAGATCCAACAAAAGTGGACCGTTCTGCTGCTTATGCTGCTCGTTATGTAGCGAAAAACCTCGTGGCAGCTGGATTGGCTGACAAGGTGGAAATTCAGCTTGCTTATGCCATCGGTGTAGCTACGCCTGTTTCGATTAACGTCGATACATACGGCACAGGAAAAGTCAGTGATGAAAAACTCGTTGAACTGATCCGAAATAACTTCGATCTTCGCCCAGCAGGTATCATTCGAATGTTGGATCTGCGACGTCCAATTTACAAGCAAACAGCTGCTTATGGCCACTTTGGACGTACAGATCTGGATGTACCGTGGGAGAGTGTAGATAAAGCGGAAATTCTGAGAGAGCAAGCGGGGTTATAATTCTCGTAAGTTATCAGAATAACGCATTAACCTAAAAAGACTGTTCATGCTATGCATGAGACAGTCTTTTTTTGATATGCTCTGCTATTAATTATGAACTTGCCATAGTGTACTTAATTTCACATCACTATTCGGATATCGGTGCGAGACCCAATAAATTTCTGAGTAAATGACACACCTTTTGTACTTCCTTATATTGCTCCAAATACGCAAAAAGAGCTTTTAAGAGACCTTTTTGAGGGTTCGATTTCAGAGCCTCTTCCTTTAATTGAGCGTAAATTTGCTGACACTCCTGTTTCTCCTCTGTGCTCCACGAAGAAAGCAGTATACTGTCTTCCAGGGAGTGGAGCAGGCCGTTAATTTGACGACCTTGGTCAAAGGGATTACTTAGCGCGCTCTCGGGTAACCAGCCTTTTTTGCTCCAGAACAAATGTGGAGCGGAATCAGCACTGCTCAGGCTGGTTGCCAAGGAACTGGATAAGAAGATGATAAACTGTGTTAGATGCTCAATCGTTTCTTCATTCATCCGATCGGCAAAGAAGCGAATATATTCGAACACAATGCTTTTCAGTACAAAGGTTATATCCCATGCATGATCTTCAATGCCTGGTCCAAAAATATCAATTAGGCAGTCGTGAACCCATTTGTACAATTTGTATTCGTGCTGTTCAAACGCACCATTGAGTTGTTCATTCTGAAAAATAAGCATGGAAGGCTCAGGAAGATCCATCATGAGATACACTTTGTTTTCAACGAGATTTTTCAAATAAAGTACAATAAAACCGTGCAGTTTATCGTGCTTAGAAAGATCAGGTTTACTGTAGAGAGCCCGGATGTCTTGTTCAATGTTATTCTCCAGAATGATACACATTTCCAAAGGCAGTTCTTCTTTCCCTTGAAAGTATTTATAGAAGGATGCCTTTGCCATCCCACTTTCTTTGGCGATTTCCTCAACAGATGTTGAATAATAGCCCTTTCTGGAGAACAGCCGAATGGCCGCCTGTAAAATATCATTTTTTTTACTTTCCATACATACTTCCCTCCAGGAACCAACTCGACAGCATGCGGATTTACCACTTCATACATTACAAAGGTTGGTCACGTGTAATAACTGTGTGCTGCTGTTTTTTGAGTTGTCGGTGCATCTTGTACTTGGCCATGATCATATACAAGGACGGCACCACAAACAAAGTTAACAAGGTCGAAAATAACAAACCGAAAATAACGGTGAACGCTAGTGGCTTAAAGAGCAGGCTTCCCAATAGTGCTAAGGGAATCATACCTACAATGGCAGCCAGGGAAGTCAATAAAATCGGTCTGAAACGAGCAGCGGCCGCTTGTATTACGGCTTCCTTTAATTCCATTCCTTCATGTCTTGCATCCTCGATAAATTCAATTAAGACAATCCCATTCCTCACAACAATGCCCGCAAGTGCGATAATTCCCATGATGCTCATAAAACCGATGGGCATACCAGTCAGAAAAATACCAATTATTCCGCCGGCTGCTGCTAGGTACACGGTTGTCATAATAATAATAGGAATGGAGAGTGAATAAAACTGCATCGTGATCAAGAGTAGAATGAGTAAGACTACAACGATCGCCAGCTTCCCTAAATCCGCGAATATGGTAGACTGATCGGATGTTTCACCGCCTACCTCCCATTTATAGCCTTCAGGGAACTTCATTTGTGCCAGTTTGCCTTCCACATCTACCATGGCTTCGCTTGCAGTTCGTCCGTTCAAGTCGGCTTCGACTGTAATCGTCCGCTCCATATTGTAATGCTTGATTTGCTGAATAGCAAATGACGGCTTAATCTGTACTAGCTGGTTTAATGGAATTTGCTTTCCGGCTGCATTCACTACACTTAGTTGTTGGAAAAGCTTACTTGGCTCCTCGTTACTGTGATTCAAATACATTTTGATATCTACCAGACTGCTTCCAGTATCGAATTGACTGACTTGAGCTCCTTCCTTTAACAGAAGAAGGGTACGAGTCAAATCTGTGTAGCTTACTAAATATTGATCCATGGCTTGTTTGTTGACCTCAAGCTCGAGGGCATATCGTTCAATTCCTATGTCATCTACGATGCCCGTTGTGCCCTCTACTGTCGCGATCTGCTCCTTTGCTTTTTGGGCAAGGGTTTGCAGTTCATTCAAATTCTGACCTGAGATACGAATAGAAACGGGTTTACCTACTGGAATCCCAAGACGGGGAACATACATGGTAACCGTGACGCCAGGGTAGGATTTCTTAACATGTTGTTCCCAGGCATCAACTGTCGAATTGAGATCGAATACGTTCTCTTTTCCGACGACAGCAATCTGACCTACGGTTTCGTTATAAGTAATATTTCCACCCATGCTATTAATGTCACTAAACAGTTGGGGAGCAGTCCCCCCTGCACTGTAAACGACCTTGGAAGTTTCAGGTTGCTTCTTGATCCAGCCTGCAAGATCTTTAACGACCTGATCGGTTTCCGCAATGGAAGTGCCTACAGGCATTTTTACATTTAGTGCAACATGAGGGTCTTCCGATTCAGGGAAAAGCTCAACGGATGTAAAGGGAACTAATCCATAAGCAGCTGTTCCAAGCATGAGTCCAACCATAGCCGTCAGCAAGGGACGCTGAATGACTTTAGGCATCAGCTTTTGTGAATAAAGCTTGTTTAAAGAGTGAATCTGCTGACCGAGCAAGCCTACTGGTTTTGATTTCCCCTGAGGATGACGAGTCTGTCTGCGCTTTTCATACCATTCTCGAAAAATAGGGATGATCGTGAGGGACATGATCATAGAGGCTAACATGGTCAGAGAAACAATGGCGGGAATGGGTCTAATAAAGGCACCTACATTTCCGGGAAGAAACAACAGTGGAGCGAAAGCTGAGATGGTGGCCAATGTTGCAACCAAAATAGACAGCATGACCTCTTTGGTACCTTTTATAGCTGCAACGGAGGGTGATTCTCCTAATTCCGTAAGTCTGCGCTCAATATTATCGTTTACCACTACAGCATCATCCACGAGTATGCCGAGTACAATGATCAGACCGACAACGGAAATCTGATTTAAAGTAATGCCGAACATAGGTAGAAAGATAATGGCAATCGAAACCGAAATAGGGATTGCCAGCGCGACAAAAGCAGAGGTGAGCAAATTCAGGCCCAACATACAAACGAGAATAACAGCCGCAATTGCCAGAATCGTTTCACGCTTTAAGTCGTCAAAGATATGGTTTACCTGATCCTTTTGTGCAAAGAGAGTCTGTAAGTGAACACCTACGGGGAGTGTTTTCTCCAGCTCTTTGAGCTTGGTATTGACCTTTTCGCTCATAGAGGGGATGTCTGTGCCTGTTTCCGCTCCAATACTTAGCGTAATGGCCGGTTTACCCTCTACATAAGCGGAATATTCTGCCTCAGGATGTGCCAGCTCAGTTGTTCCAATATCTCTTAAATAAACAGGATTACCTTCCTTTGTACGTGTCAAAATGACCTGATTTAATTCGTCAGCTTTTTCGGTCTCACGAACAATGAGTTGATAGGTACGTCCGTTGTATTCAATATTACCGGTAGGAACTCGATCGATCTGAGATTGGATCGCTTGTGCCACTTGTCCCCACGACAACTGATATTGCTGGAGCTTCTGATTGTCGATATGGACACGTACTTCTTGGTCAGGAAGACCATTGAATTTGACACTGGATACGCCGGAAATCGTATTAAGTTGATCTTTCCAGGTGGTGGTCAAATCATTTAGTTTATACAGTGGTGCAGATGAGTCGGCGGTCAGAGCATAAGAGCCGATAAACGAGCTGGTCAGCTTGTCATTTACAACAGGCACCTCAGCACCTTGAGGAAGATCGGCTTGTGCATCTTGCACCTTTTTACGCATATTATCCCAAACTGTCTGAGGATCCACTCCATTTTTGGATTCGATTAGAATAGAGGAGAATCCGTTGCCAGAAGTCGAATTAATCGTTTTAACACCTTCAACCTCCTTGATGCGTTTCTCCAGCTCTTTAGTTACGGTTTGTTCTACCTTTTGTGGCGAAGCACCGGGGTAAACGGTTGTGACCATAGCATTCTGTATGGTCACGTCTGGCATTTCCTGCTGTGGTAACTGGAAAAAACCGAAAGCTCCAACTACAATCAGCATGACAAAAAACAGCAATGTTATTTTTCGCTTTTTTACGATGTACTCAATCATGGGCGTCCGCCTTCCTCCGACTGAATCGCATTTCCATCAAATAGGGATTCTGCCCCTTTAATGACAATACGTTCTCCTTCACGAAGCCCGGATACAATTTGCAATTGATTATCTACAACCTGATTGCCAAGCTCCACAGGGGTTCTAACCGCTTTTCCTTGAATATCTTTGAAAATAAAAGGCTTGCTTCCCGTATTGATGACTGCTTCAGCAGGCACAAGAATACCATTCTTGTCTGTCACCTGATGCGCAGCTTTAATGATCTGGCCGGGTAACCAGTCTCGCTGTGGATTAGCAATGATAATCTCTACGTTAACCCGCCCCGTATCGGTGCTGGTTGAAGGATAGATGTTGGACACCATACCATGACGAGTCTCATCATAGAGTGCCACCTTCACCTGTTGTCCCTTTTTCCAATCCTTAATTTCACTGTCTGGTACGGGAAGGAGTACTTTAAGACGGTCGATGGAGCCTATGCGATAGACGGCTTGGCCCGACGCGACCAAATCACCTGTATTCACGATTTTGTCTAAGATTACGCCGTTCACGGGAGAAGTTAAACGGGTGCGTGACAATGCCAGCTCCGCCTGGTCCTTGGCGACAAGGGCCTTTTCGTAGTTGGCACGTGCTTGTTTTTGGGAAGCCTCTGCTTGTTCACTGGCTGCAAGAGCTTTAGTTTTACCTGCAATCGCATCCTGAAAGGAAGCTTGGACAGATTGATGCTCTTCGGCTGTGGCCCCTTCCAGCAAAAGAGATAAGGAAGCTTTTGCTTGCTCCAGATTTTGAAGAGCAGCAGTTGCATTCAGGCGGGCGTTCTCGTTATCCGACGCGGTAGCTGCACCTGCCTCAAACAGCTTTTGTGTCCGCTCGCTATCCGTCCTGGCCTTGTTATAGGCGCTTTGTGCCTTATCGACAGTGATTTGTGCTTGCTGTTTTTCCTGAGCGCGCGCACCCTTGTTGGCCTTGCTGACATTTGCACGAGCACTCGTAATACCTGCATCGGCGGATTGAATGGCAGAGGCAGCTGCCTGTAGGTTAGCCTGTGCGTTATCTATACCGGCTAAAGCTTCTTGGATAGAGGCCGTTGCCTGTGCAACCTGTAGCCTGTAGTCAGCATCATCTAGACGGGCAATGATTGCCCCTTTTTGGACTAGAGTGCCAGTAGTGACCTCTGCGCTGGCGACGGTACCTCCATTTTGAAAGGCCAGTGTACGTTCTTCATAAGCCTGAAGGGTGCCTGACAAGTCATAGGCGGTATGGAGTGGTGTATTCTTGACGATTGTAGTGTGCACAACGGTCGGCTGTGCGGATGAACCTGAAGCAGCATCTTTTTTTCCGGTAGAACATCCGGCAATTGCGAGGCTCATTGATAAGGTGAGCATGATGATGGCCCGTTGTTTATTCATGATTATCCTTCCTTCCGATAGGGTCATAAAATCGAGTTTAAACTAATTGGTTTAAAATGAACTCATTAGTTCATGTGTATTATAGTGCGCCTATATTGCATTCGTCAATTCACTGTTTTGGATTTTATGAATTAGTTGGCGGAATTTCGGAACTTTTGCCTTTATAATAAGTCTATTAACATAAGAGGATTTTTTTGTTTATTGGTAGAGTACATGCGCGGATTAATCCGTTTGAATACAAAGAAGATGGGAGCTATTATTCAAATGTTTTTAAGTAATAGAAAACAGAGCAAAGTGAAAGTAGATGGCAAAGGAATTGCTAAAAGATGGGCTGTTTTAACGCTAGCAGGAGTATTATGGGTCGGTCCGGTTGCCGGAACTGGGGTTCTAGTCCCGTTAAATAATTGGATATCTGCGCCAATCGCGAGTGCTGCCTCCGGTTCAACGGTAAAATTGGGTGAGGAGATCATTACTTCGGGCGCAACATTATTGAAATATCGTTTTAAAGGGTCCAAGGGAACAGCGCTGGCTGATATCGTTCGAGTAGACCTGCAAAATCCGTACGTAAAGCTGGATGTCATGACTGGGAAGAACGGACAGTTTACGACCCGTCAGAGTACAGGCGGTATGGCAAAAGAGACCGGTGCGGTTGCTGGCGTGAACGGGGATTATTTTAATACCTCTAGCGAGGGAGCACCGATCGGTGGACAGGTGTCCAAAGGGGTGTTGATGTCTACTCCCTCTGATTTAACAGGGATGTATGCCTTTGCTGTAACGAAGGATGGCTCACCGATGGTTGAGCAATTTACTTTTGAAGGTACAGTAAAAGCTGGTGATGGGTCTTCCTTCTCTTTGGCAGGGATGAATAAGGCTTCATACTCGCCTGAGACGAGTGGGAGCAGCTATAGTCACTCCAATGCTATGTATATTTATACATCTGCTTGGAAAGCAATTGAGCGACCTAAAAACAGTTCGACAACGCCTACTGAAATATTGGTACAAAATGGCGTGGTTACGCAAGTCTCCGAAAATGCTACATTGAATATGACTGTTCCGCAGGATGGCTATATTTTGCGTACACACGGTAAAGCAGCGGATTATGCCAAAGCGCATCTGACTGTGGGACAGACTGTAGAAACGAACTATCACCTTCGCGTCAAATCGACAGGGAGTGAAGTAGATCCTTCCAACCTACAAATGATGATCGGTGGACATACCATTTTAGTAAATGACGGACAGAAGACTTCGTTCTCCCGAAGTACGACAAGTATAGGCGGGACGCGTGCGCGTACGGCTTTGGGATATTCCCGTGACAAGCGATATGCCTATGTCATCGCCGTTGAGAAGAATGGGAACAGCGTTGGTGTATCCTTGAGCGAGCTGCAAACACTGATGAAAGATATTGGTGTCTGGAAGGGGATGAACCTCGATGGTGGCGGCTCTACCACCATGGTAACTCGTGATTTGGGAGATACGACAGCGGGGCTTACATTCAATACAGAATATGGTACAGAGCAACGTAGCATCGTAAATGGAGTGGGAGTATATACCACTGCTCCTAAAGGAACGCTCAAAGGCTTTACCATCAAGGGCAATAAAACGCTGCTGATTGGTCAGAGCGGAAGTTACTCCTTCAAAGGCTACGACAACTACTACAATCCATTTGATACCTCGAAAGTACAAGTGACGTGGAAGTCCAGCAACCCAGCTGTTGTGTCCGTGAGCGGCGGTGTTGTGAAGGGGGCCAAACCGGGAACTGCTACTTTAACTGCATCCAGTGGCTCAGCCAGTGCGACAACCAAGGTCACCGTGCTTGGAGCAGATGAAATTTCATCACTTACTGCAGGAAGTGGGACAGGCTCGCTTACTGCAGGAGCTAAAATCGCAGTACCGATAACGGCCAAGACGAAAGATGGACAGAGTGTCAGCATTACATCAGATGCGCTTAAATGGGAGTTCGTCGGCTTTAAGGGAAACGTTAAGGACAATCAGCTTACGGTAAATACAGTGGATGCGGGTGTGAAAACAGGCTATGCCATTGGTCGCTACGATGGTTTCAGTGCGGTTGTCTTCCTGTCCGCTGGCGGGGCAAGTACAAATAACTGGGAAAACTTCGAAAATGTTTCGTATCCGGTTGATTTCACTTCAAATGTGGAAGGTGTTACCGGTACAGCGGCTGTTGTACAAGGGGATGGAGACCATGCCAATTCCAAAGTGCTGGAGCTAAGCTACGACATGACGAATGGCAGTGGTAAAATGTATGCTTACGCTCAATTAAATGGCACATCTGGGAAGACATTGGAGCAGGCAGCTACATCCATCTCGATTGATGTCAAAGGGGATAAGAGTCTGAACTGGCTGCGTGCGGAGCTGGAGGATGCTCAAGGCAAAACGGCATACATTGATCTCGCCAAAGTGATTGACTGGAACGGCTGGAAAACGATTAACGCAGATATGAGCAGTTTGAATATTTCTTATCCGGCGAAGCTGAAACGTCTCTATGTGGTCAATGTAGCCGAGGGTCAGGATG
The DNA here is from genome assembly GCF_015710975.1 of Paenibacillus polymyxa. Lineage (NCBI taxonomy): Bacteria > Bacillati > Bacillota > Bacilli > Caryophanales > Paenibacillaceae > Paenibacillus > Paenibacillus polymyxa. The sequence goes on from NZ_CP049783.1 coordinate 2,405,389, forward strand.
AGCGCGCTAAGACAGGTAAGGTCGCTTTTGATAATATCTCTTTTAATACACCAGGGACGGTCGGCACAGAAGGACTTAAAAAGGGAACAGCTCAGATGACGATCGGTCAAAAATCAATGACGGTAAATGGAACGCCAACTACGATTGATGCAGCTCCGATGACTCGCAATGGTTCGACGTATGTTCCAATCAAGTATGTGCTGGACGCATTTGGCGGGCAAGCCAAATGGAATGCGGGCGATCAGCGGATCACCATTATGCGCGGTGGTGTGCTGATGGATTTGACTGTAGGAAAAAAAGAAGTGATTCTAAACGGAAAGCGTCAGAGCACTGAAGTTGCACCTATTGTACTGGGAGGCAGGACTTTAGTCCCATTAAGACTGGTGTCTGAACAGTTAGGAATGACTGTAAAATGGGAACAAGAAACGAAGACCATCACCCTCCAGTCATGATATGGTATGATATATACTTGAAATGCTAGGATTGGAGTAGAACATTTGTGGACTTTCAAGCCGATATCATAGACCGAGTCATTAAAAATGCCATCCAGGTGATGGAGAACAGCAAATATCAGATGTTCGAAATATTGGACACGGCCCGGACCGAACTGGTTACGTTAAATCAAGAGCTTCAGAGCGTATTGAAGGAAACGGCAGAAACGATCGAAAAAGTGGACCAGCTGGAAATGAACTATCGGCGGTCCCGAATTCGGTTGACTGAGGTCAGTCGTGATTTCGTCCGTTACTCGGAAGAGGATATCAAACAGGCTTATGAGAAGGCGACACAGCTTCAACTCGATGTGATGATTTTTCGCGAGAAGGAAATGTATCTCAAAGCCAGAAGAGATGATCTTCAAAAGCGGGCCAAAAGTGTCGAGGCTTCTGTCGAGCGGGCCGAAACTATCGGTTCGCAGATGGGGGTCGTGCTGGAATATTTATCGGGTGAATTGGGACAAGTGACGCGGATCATTGAATCGGCCAAAAATCGGCAGTTTATTGGTCTGAAAATTATTTTGGCTCAGGAAGAGGAGCGTAAGCGCATATCCCGTGAAATTCACGATGGACCTGCGCAACTCCTTGCGCATCTAGTGCTTAGGACGGAAATTGTGGAAAGAATGATTGCCAAGCAGGAATTTAAGATGGTTCAGGACGAAATAGTAGACTTGAAGAAACAAGTTCGCTCCAGTCTTGAAGAAATGCGAAAGGTCATTTTTAACTTGCGTCCCATGGCCCTGGATGACCTGGGGCTTATTCCGACGCTCCGGAAATATGTGCAGGATTTTGAAGAAAAAACGAAGATTAGAGCGCTTTTTGAAACAAGGGGCAAGGAACACCGTCTCTCTTCCGCGATGGAAGCAGCCATTTACCGTCTGATCCAGGAAGCTTTGACTAACGCTGCCAAGCATGCTTACCCTACCTATGTGCTTGTGGAGATTACCTACCAGGCACAGCTTGTAAAAATTGTTGTGCAGGATAATGGTCTGGGCTTTAAGCCAGAGCTTTTTCAGCAAAAAAGCAAAGACCATGGGCATTTTGGTCTGATTGGTATGCGGGAAAGGGTTGAACTGCTCGAGGGGAGAATGGAGATCGAATCAGCTGAGAATCAAGGCACCAAGATAGTGATTCATATCCCAACCAACGTGGAAAAGGGAAAGGAGTAACAACATGGAAAATCAGGAAATGAGTAATGCACCCATTAAAGTTCTCTTAGCGGACGACCATCAGTTGTTTCGTGAAGGACTTAAACGTATTTTGAATATGGAGGACGACATTGAGGTCATCGGAGAATGTGGCGATGGCATTCAAGTGTTGGAATTCTGCAACGTAGAGAAACCGGATATTGTTCTGATGGATATTAATATGCCAATTGAAAATGGTGTAGAGGCAACTGAAAAACTACGGGAGATGTTCCCGGATGTCAAAGTGATCATTTTATCCATTCATGATGATGAAAGCTATGTATTCGAGACGTTGCGCAAGGGAGCCAATGGCTATCTGTTAAAAGATATGGAAGCCGAGTCCCTCATTAATGCTATTCGTTCAGTACATGAAGGATATGCATTTATTCATCCGAAGGTAACGGGCAAGCTTATTCAGCAGCTTCGTCGGATGACTTACCTGAATGAAACAGGGGCTATGGCGGAAGGTCATACTAAGGAAGCAGGCGTGAAGTTTGTTGCAGGTGAAAATAATCCGCTGACTCGTCGTGAAGCAGAAGTGTTACGTCTGATGGCCGAAGGCAAGAGCAATAAGATGATTGGTGAATATTTATTCATTAGCGAGAAAACGGTCAAAAACCATGTCAGCAGTATTCTGCAAAAAATGGAAGTGGATGACCGTACACAAGCAGTTATTAACTCCATCAAATATGGATGGGTTACGCTGTAAAGTGTAGTCTTTTCATGTATTAGACGATGCAGCTGCCTAGATATGAATGCTGTACCGCCTCTCTTTTAGAGCGAGATATCCGCTCGTATGGAAGTCCAGTACATAACCGTGACACCTCTTCCTGTTATACGGCATATATTGTCGCTATAGGAGGAGGTGGAACCCTCGTGACGGCTCACTTGGTTTGGATATTGCTTATATACGGTGTGGGAGCTGCAGTCGTGCATCTCATGTATATACGACAGGCGGTTCAGGCTTATCACAATGGCGAAGATGCACACACGACATCGCTGAATCGTCGTGCGACTCGCTACATTGTGATTACATCCAATGATGGAGATCGTGTGGAATGGGTGATGCGTTCATTGAGTATCCTTGCCTGGCTACACCGGAGGCCGCTACATGTAACGGTACTGGATGATGAATCTATAGACGATACGCTACCGATTCTGACCCGGCTGGTGCGCTATAGTCATATGGATGTTTCAGTCATCTCATGTCGTTTTTCACCGGGGAACCCGGTTTTGCCGAAGTCAGGCGGTGAAAAACAGGTTGTTATTGATCTTAGAACAGCAAACCCGTTGGCGGGCGTCCCACTTGTTCCTTAGTGACAGGGATCTGTGGACATCGTGGTTAAAATCAGATATAAATATTTATAGACAGTTGCATATGCAAGACAATAGGGATTTCGTTGAAATCTGTTTGATGTGAAGCACACTTCAGGCTAATAGCCATGGAAGTGTGCTTTTTTGCTGTTCTCTAGGGTGATAAGAACTAGGAACAATGATGAATGAGAGGAGAGAACAAAGATGAAAATTGCAGTATATGCAGTCAGATATAAAGGGAATTGGAATCTTCGATTATCTGTGGATATTCGAGTAGATATGACATGGTGGTGGTGTCAAGATAAGCACCAGGAGAATGCTGTCGAAAGGTGGGTGTTATTAGGAGACGAGCTTCCCTTGTCTTGGGGAGTAAGCCTGTGTGGAGGATTTAGGGAGTTAGCAGAGATGGAGCGGTGGGGGGATCGACAATGGTGGGCCTATACTCTTGCACAGCTAAAGAATGAGTTGGTTCTTGAATCTTCTAATGGAGAACGGATCTTATCTGGAGGAGTAGACAATATATACATTTGGGACCGGCACCAAGGATGGGTTTCACGCACTCAACATGGGAATGAGGAACAAGAAACAATAGGAACTGTACGTTCTATTCAAAACCGGAAGCTCGCCACGGGAGTAAATGGATTGGATATGGAATGTTTAACACGACAAGCGAACGAGCTGACTCATTTGTTGGCAGGACGCCAGTTGCTTGTTCCTGAAGCTGAAGCATTGCTAGCAGAGGCAGCCCCGGATTTGGAGCATACTTGGCGTTCAGCTGCGCAACTTGCATATCTGCAAGGCCGACTCAGCTTTGCTGCTGGTCTGGCTCCAGCACCACGTGCGCGCTGGTCTGCCGCGCGTAGACAGGAACTCCGCTGCAACCGTTGTGGCAGCGAAAAGGTGCACCGCACAAGCTGCGCATCGTGCGGTCGTAAGGCGTGCGCCTACTGCGAGACATGTCTGACGCTTGGACGCAGTCGTGAGTGCTCGTTGCTGCTGCGCGGTACAGCGAAACTTGCCATGCCGCGCACGGCAGAGACAGCCCCGGCGACGAATCTCGACCGCTGGGGGCTGAGCCCTGCGCAACGTGCCGCCGCCGAAGCAGCGCTGCGCTTTTTGGCCGCACCACCCGGCGGGGTGCGAAAATGCTCTCGCCTGGTAGGCTGGCAACGAGCGCACGAATTATTCCGGCGCAGCATGCGTGCGCGCCAGGAATCAGGTGCTGCCGCTGCGCATGGCAGCACTCTTGCCCTCAACGAGCAGTCATCGCCCAAATCTGGCGAGCGTGCTTGGGAGATTGCTGGCCGGCAAGTACCCGATTCTGCGGCCGAACGATTTCTGCTCTGGGCCGTGACTGGCGCGGGCAAGACGGAAATGATGTTTCCGCTTTTACAGCATGTGTTGGAGCGCGGAGGGACAGCGCTCGTAGCAACACCGCGCCGTGATGTGGTATTGGAATTGGCACCTCGCTTGGCAGTTGCGTTTCCCCAGGTTAGCATGGTGACGCTTTATGGAGGGAGTGCAGAACGGTGGCAAAGGGGACAACTGACACTGGCAACAACACATCAGCTGTTGCGTTATCGCCAGGCTTTTGATTTGGTTGTAATTGACGAGATTGATGCATTTCCTTATCACAATGATCCAATGCTTGCCTTTGCTGCCCAAGCAGTATGTAAGCGGGAAGGAAAGTTTATTTATTTGTCTGCTACGCCACCGCGCCCCTTGCAGAAAGAGGCTGCACGTGGTCAACTGCCACATGCCAAGGTTCCCGTTCGTTTTCATCGTCATCCCCTACCTGTCCCAATTCGTTTGGGGACTCCTCCAGTGCATCAGTGGCTGCAAAAAGGTCAGCTTCCTGCTTCATTTGTTCAGCGCCTAAACGTATCCATTCAACGAGGGGCGCAGGTCTTTCTATTTGTGACACGAATCTCACATATTCAAGGCCTTGTGGAACTGCTGATTAGACAATTTCCTGATATACCTATCGCCGGCACCTCATCGCAGGATGAAGAACGAACCACTAAGGTGCGTTTATTTCGGGCTACTGAAATACGTGTGCTGGTTACAACCACTATTTTGGAGCGGGGAGTGACTGTTCCGCGGAGTGATGTGTATGTACTAGACGCGGACAGCAGTCTTTTTGATGAAGCATCCCTTGTCCAAATGGCTGGCCGCGCGGGAAGATCTAAGGATGACCCATGTGGTAGTGTTATTTTTATATCCCCTCAATGGACTAGTGGTCAAAAGAGAGCGATTAAACAGATTAAACGTATGAATGCACTGGCTCGGAAAAAAGGATATCTGAAATTGGTGAAGCACTAAATGCATTAAATAAAAAAAGTTTTTTTGGAAATGTGAAACCTGAAACAATGTCGGTACGTAAACTACCAAGAAAGGTGCATTTTGGTATGGAGATGTTTCCAAGAACCCGTTTGTTTTTGAATTGGTTATTCCATCGTCAGTCGCAAACATGTGTTGCTTGCGGCACTCTCACAGGTCATTTTTCCGAATTTACTGGGCTTTGTACTCATTGTTCGACCCAAATTCCTTGGGTTTACAACATTCGTTGTGCACATTGTGGACGTCCGACGTCTTGTCCAGATTGCGTCAGGCCCGACCGATTAGTGCGTTATTATGTATGTAATCGGAGTGCAACCAGTTATACGCCGATGATGAAAGAATGGATTGGACAGTTTAAATACCGCGGCAATGAAAAGTTTGGCCCCCTGCTGGGCGAAATCATGAACCGTGCCTATCAGGCGATGAGACATGAGTTTGCAGGTCATAAATGTAATCGTTTCAAGCAATCTTTGTGGGATGTAGATATAGTGACCTGTGTCCCGGTAAGTGAAAAGAGGCTGACAGAGCGTGGCTTTAATCAGGCTGAAATTTTGGCAGAAGAGATTGCAAAGCGAAATAAGCTCCCCTTTCTACCTTTACTTGTTCGCCCGCAAGATACAGGGAAGCAAAGCTTTAAATCAAAAAATGAACGCATGAATACAATGAATAATGCATTTTCTGTTCACCCCAATATGATGAATTTGATGAAATCCTTTACTTTAAAAGCTGAATCTCGACGTGCTACGGAGGAGTGCACGCACTCCGTTACAATTTTGCTTGTAGATGATATTTATACAACGGGGAGTACATTGCAGGCGTGTGCACGTGTTTTGAGAGAAAAGGCATTAGAACGAGGAGTACATTTGGCTATCTTTTGCCTGACTCTAGCGAGATCATGAGTCTAAATTTCTATTATATTCCATAATTTTATGCTTGAAACTATGAAAAAAAGGTTATAATTCTTTTGAAAGAAGGATTAAATGATAGAGTATAAGCCTTTTAATCCGTACAATCAGCAGAATTTGACAACAAGCTAGAGAGAGGTATATAATAAAAATATAGAGACGAACAAAAAGTTAGGAAGTGAGGGATGAAATCAGAATATTTCAATTTAGAGGTTGATTTTTTTGGAAAAGAGGAGTACAATTTCTATCTGTTGATAGCTAACATGATTGGTAATAAGTGATTAGCTAACGACAAAAGAGCGGACATTGGGAGTGTCTCGCTCAGTAGTAAAGCAGTTAATTAAAATTTAAAGCTAAAAAGAGGAGAGAACAAAATCATGAAAAATGTAATGAAAAAAGTAGCAGTTTCTAGCATGTTGGCAGTTAGCTTAGGTGCAGTATCTTTGTTGAGTCCACTTGCAACAGGTCAAGTATTGGCAAAATCTGGTTCGGATTACGAAAAACAACAATTGGAAGACCAAATCATGAGAGAACAACAAGAAGCTGCACAAAAAGCATTTGAAGCTAAGTTCTTTAAAACTGAAACTACTGAGAACACAACAACTACAACACCTGCTCAATCGACAACAGAGAACAACAACCAAACAACAAGTACCAAACCAGCAACAACTACAACTGAAGCACCAGCAACAACTGTAAAAACAATCACTGTAAATGTTCAAGAAGGTGACACACTGGCTTCTATTGCTGAAAAATACGGTGTAACTGTCGAAGAACTGGTTAAAATCAACAACCTGGTTAAAGTTGGCCAAGAACTGCAAGTGCCACAAACAAACACAAATAAATAATTAACATTATAAACTGTTTTATAAAATGTATTTATTAAACCAAGCGTTTGACTATAGTATACGGGAAGGCCTCTATTAAAACAATGCTTTTTTGAATAATTATTTGTAAATTGCTTGTTTTTTTGGGCTGCAAATTTCCAATGGTACGTCTAGCTTAATTTCAGATAGCTTATAAGTTGAAATGATGTTAGGTGTATGAGATTTATGAATACCCACACTCCATGTGCGGAGCATTCGTATGGACGCCGATCCCCCGGATTTATAGTATTTTCTTGATTGTGTTCGGGGCACAGGTGAACATGAATTCTTCTGAGGATTGTTTCGCCCGGTTTTTCCCTCATTTTATTTCTACATTTTAACCATATTCATATATAGCTGTTTAATGATAATGAAGCGCTATTCCCGAGAATAACTGGAATGGCGCTTATTTTATTTTTTTCTCTAAAGTACGGAGTAATGTTTGACGATAAATACTCACATGTAATAGGCTGGATTAGAAGGGCTTATTTGCCTCTGCATTTTATGTTGTTGCATATTAATGTACATAGAAATGGGAGGATTTTTGTCCGTTGAATCTTCCCCTATTATAACTTTTACTATGATAACGTACGAAATGTGGAGTTGTGTTAAATCTAAAAAACTTTTTTTGAAATATTTGATAGACGGGGCTCTTCGCTATAAGGTAATGTAAGGATAAAAGCAATTAAAAGACCGGAAATTGGAAAGGGGCGCTACAGAGGATGAACTTGGATAACTGTCCTCGCTGTGGAAAGCTGTTTATTATGAATGTTAGGGGAATCTGTCAGAACTGTATTAAAGAAATTGAGGTTGAATACGAACAGTGTGTCAAACATATACGTGAGAATAAAGGTATTCATATGCATGAACTTTCGGAAGCTACAGGTGTCTCTGTTAAACAGATCACGACATTTATACGTGAGGGACGTATTTCCATTGCTAATGCGCCCAATATGACGTATCCTTGCGAGGTATGCGGGATACCGATTCGTGAAGGGCATATGTGCGATTCTTGTCGAACACGTCTGACTAAAGACCTGAATCAGGCCATACGCGAAAGTAGTAATCAGGATCAAAGCAATAATATGGGCTCAGGTACCTACAGCGCGATTGATAAACTTCGCGGAAACTAGTACAGGGGAATTAAATACGCATTCAGCTATTCAAAAAGTTTCAAATACCGCCGATAATCTTTATAGAGCTTATCGGTTTTTTTATTTTAGCAACCATGCACGAAATAAAGAAGTAAGGCATAATACGAACCATGTTCGACGCTATGTCGTCTGATACATTCTGACCATATCAAATAACTAAGGAAGGTGGAAGTTATGAAAATTAACGAGACCAACCGCATTGGAGCTATTAATCCATATCAGCGAAATATTGAAACAGGACGCCAGGAAGAGCTTAAGAAGTCCCGCCGTAAGGACGAGGTTTCCATTTCTCCAGAAGCGATGGAAATGCTGAACCGCAGCAGTGATGCAGACCGCGTTAAGAAAATTCAGGAGCTTAAGCAGCAAGTAGCTTCTGGAACCTATCGTGTGGATGCCGATAAAATTGCAGAGAAGCTATTACCTTTCTTTAAGCAGTCTTCCGAAAGCTAGGTGAAGGAATATGCCTTTAGAGCGTTTGATGGATGTGCTGGAGCATCTTAGAGAGGCGCACGAGCAGTTGATTGCATTAGGAACTCAGAAAAAAGAAGCACTGATATCAAATAAGGTTGAGCAACTCATACAAGTCATGAATCAGGAATCGAAGATGTCCAGACACATTGAACAGCTGGATGAACAACGCCTGCAGGCAGCGTATGAATTTTTGCAGGAACGTGGTATTAAATCCAAGTTGAATCTTAATATTACAGAGTTGTCTCGTCTTGTGTTCGATGTAGAAGATAAGCAGCGCCTCCTTCAAATTCAAAAAAATCTTGCAGATACGCTTGGAGAATTGAAAAAATTAAATGAGTTGAATCAACAGCTCATAAAACAGGCGCTTTCCTATATTGATTTTTCCATTGAGAGTATGTCATATTATGCGGAATCTGAAGCGGTTTATCAGCGTCCAGCTGACAAAAGCACATCAGCTGTACGGGCGGGACTATTTGATACACGCGCCTAATTGAAGGAGGAAAATATGGTCTCAACATTTCATGGTATAGAAACAGCAAAAAGAAGCTTGAATACACAAACGGCGGCATTAAATACAACTGGACACAATATCTCAAATGCCAACACAGCGGGTTACTCCAGACAAGTGGTTAGTATGAAGGCTTCAGAATCTATGGAAGCTTATGGTTTGAACCGTTCTGTTGTACGAGGTCAAATGGGCACAGGGGTAGAATTCACTGCTATTGAGCGTGTTCGTCAGACGTTTTTAGATGACCAATATCGTAATGAAAACTCCTCTTTAGGTGGATGGAGTATCCGCTACGATACTTTGAATAAGCTCGAGACGATTATGAATGAGCCTTCTGACACAGGTATGCGAAAAGTAATGGACAATTTTTGGAATGCTTGGTCGGATTTAAGCCAAGATCCTCAGGACGTAACTAACCGTAAGATTGTTAAAGAAACTACGTTGGCTTTAACGGATGCCTTGAATCAAACAAGTAAGCAGCTTGATGCGCTGGAGACAGATTTAACTAGTAATATTACTTTAAAAACAACAGAAATGAATTCTCTTCTGCAATCTGTAGCAGATTTAAACGGCAATATTACCAAGTTGGAGTCTTTAGGGGATAATCCAAATGATTTAAGAGACCAGCGAGATTATGCGATTGATAAGTTGTCTAAACTAGCTAACGTGCAAGTTACCCAATTAGATAACGGATATCAAGTAACGGTAGCCGGACAAATGGTTGTAACTGGTAGCGAACTTACTCCAGTAACTGCAGACGGCCTTCAGGCTGCTTTTACAGGTGGCACCTTGACTGGCGGCGAAGTTTACGGAATGGTATTGTCACGTGACAGATATGTTGCGGATTACAAAAATCAGATGAATCAATTGGCGAATACACTGGCTAATGGAAATATTGAAGTGACCCTTCCTAAAGGTACTGTGCTTCCTGAAGGAACGGTGTTGAATACAGGACCGAATAATACAGCGGTTACCTACTCTAATGCAAATAATAACCGGACTTTAACAAGCGATTTGAAAGTTACCGTCCAAGGGATCAATGGCCTTCATCAGTTGGGTTATACAATTAGTGGCACAACTCCTACTAAAGGGGATGCCTTTTTCACCTCTAAAGATGGTGCTGCGATTACAGCAGGGAATATTACGCTAAATCCTGACATACAAAGTGACCCTAATAAAATCGCAACTTCTCTTCGGGTAGATGGCACGGGAACGACCGATGAGAAAGTGATACTCGGAAACAATGCTTTAGCTATGGCTATGGCCAACCTAAAAAATGTGAAATTTGATTTTGGAGCAGCTTTATCCAGTCCAACATCAGTGGATGACTATTTTAGCTCTATTGCTGGACAGCTTGGGGTTCAGACTCAGGAAGCGGAACGTCAATCACAGAACGCACAGCTCCTGACGGAGCAAGTAGATTTGAGTAGACAATCTGTCAGCGGGGTGTCTCTGGATGAGGAAATGTCCAATCTGATCAAGTTTCAGCATGCCTATAGTGCATCTTCGCGTTTCATGACAACGTTCGATCAGCTGTTGGATAAGCTGATTAATAGTACAGGCCGTGTAGGCCTCTAAACGTATTCTTATTAGTAGGAGGTAGCGTATGGCGATTCGAGTAACCTCGGGGATGATGAGCATGCAGACGCTCAATAACCTGAATCATAACTACAGCAATATGAATAAAATGGAAAACCAGATTACAACTGGACGTAAGCTCAATAAACCTTCAGATGATCCTGTAGGTGTAACTTATGCCCTTCGCTATAGATCTGAGTTAGCTTCTAATGAGCAATACTCCAGTAATGCAGATGCAGCTGTGAGTTGGTTGGATTTTACGGATTCAACTATGCAGCAAGCTGGAGATGTGATGAAACGTCTAAAAGAGCTGACAGTTCAAGCTTCAAGTGGTACTGTTCCTCAATCAGGGTTGGATGCAATTAAGCTGGAGGTCGATCAGCTTAAGGAGCAAATGACCAATATTGGGAATAGCCAAATCCGTGGTAAGTATATTTTTAATGGTCAAAAGTATGATCAGGCACCTTATGAGCTTACGAGTACCATTACTAGTTATGACCAAATTGACCCAGATCAAGGTGCTGTAAATTATGCTATAGGAGATCAATCCACATTTCGGGTCAATACTAGCGGAAGTGAGTTTTTTGGGGCTTCAGCGGAAGCTGATAATGTTTTTAAAGTTATGGATAATTTGAGTGCAGCCTTGGCTAGTGGAAACCAAACGGCGATATCAAGTCAGCTCACAGGTATTGAATCCCGTTACACCAAAATGCAGTCCAGTTTATCAGAAGTTGGAGCGCGCACAAATCGTGTGGAGTTAGTGCAATCGCGTCTGGATGATCGTAATTTAAATTTAACAAATTTGCAGTCTAAGACAGAGGATGCGGATATAGCAAGTCTGATGATTCAAGCGACTTCTGCTCAGACTATATATGAAGCTGCTTTGAAATCATCGGCTCAGATCATGCAGCCATCTCTTATGGATTTTTTGAGATAAAATTTCGTTTTCTTTGACATTTTGAAGCTATGGACCAAGGTCTGTAGCTTTTTTATTAGAACTCTAGGAGGATGAGATATGGACCAAAAGCATGTAATAAATGGAAAAGAACAATATAAGGAAGAATCGATTTTTACTTTCCCGAAAGGCATACCTGGTTTTGAGCATTTACGTGATTTTAAGCTACAGGAACATAACGAGTTGTTCAGTATTTTTAGTGCTGTAGAAGAGGACGGTATTTCATTTATAACAATCAATCCTTTTGATTTTGTACATGATTACGAGTTTGAGTTGTCTAATGATGCTCTTGCAGATATTGATGTAACAGTCCGAGAACAGATTGCAGTTCGTTGTATTGTAACTTGGCATAGTAATAGAGATAAAATAACGGTCAACTTAATTGCCCCTATCATTTTTAATACGGAAAATTTAAAAGGTAAGCAGATTATTCTGCAAAATTCGGAGTATACGACCAGACATGCATTGTGGCCAGATGTAGAATTGGAAGAGCAAGGCGGTGAATCCTGATGCTGGTATTGTCCCGCAAGAAAGGCGAGTCTATCGTTATTCAGAATAATATTGTATTAACGGTGCTTTCCGTTGAAGGAGACAACGTCAAAATTGGAATATCTGCTCCTAAGGATATAGATATTTACCGAAAAGAAATTTTCGACGCAATTCAGGACAATAATCAAAGCGCTGTAATGGATCTTAAAACAATTCAAACTGCAATATTGAATATGGACGGTAACCGCATCGAGTAGGAATCTATCTTTTTCGATATAGAAAAGCTGACCCAAGCGAGGGCCAGCTTTTTTTTGGTTTTTTTATGTTGTTAAAACTAGCAGAGTTTTAGTTAATCTTCAATCTGTTTTACTAAGTTATCTTATTTGGTAAGCGAAATGATAGAGACTGTTAATATCTGAGTTAAGTAGTTTACCGCCACTGTAAAAGTCGATTGGGATAATATCAAAATAATGCGTGCTGACGCCGTTATAGAAAGAATACTTCCCTGCAGCCGAGGTCAAACCACTTACTGGGATCGTAAAGTATCCTTGTTCATTGGTTGTTCCGCTTGCTGTAAATACCTTATTGTTTATTGTCACAATAATTCTTGTGGTGACAATAGCATTTGCTACAGGACTGCCTTGGGCATCAAACGCTCTGCCGCTAATGGTGATGTTATTTTTTATTCTCCATTTTTGGCCGTAACCGTAGTTCATAAAACCATATACTCCACCGTCTGTTGTAATGTTGGAGGTTATCACCCGTGCAACATCAGCATTTTGATAACTTACTGTCAAAGTATACGGAGTGGTGAGATCAAACTTGGATGGTGCAATAACACGGATATAATATTCCCCTGCGGATAACTTTATTTGTGCGGTTGTGTTCTGGCTAAGATATCCGAGACTTGTTAAATTAGCGTCATATAGGTCCAGTCGGTATTCGCCGTAAGCTGAGGTGTTGTTGAGGTTGAGACGGACGGTGCTATCAGAGGGAACATTAATCTTACTCCAATCCTCATCAAGGATATTGTCGATCGTTTGGCTACTGCTAAAGGTGGCTGATCCCCTGTCTTTAGCAAACCAAGGATTGTCATCTGGTTCACTACTGTCATAGCTGTCGGATTGAATAGAGTGAACGGTAAAGGGCTGAGTTATATTAAATCCCTTATAGGATTGGACAAGTATGAAATAATAGCCAGTTCCTGCAACATAGCTAGCTTGTTCATATTGACCAGCTCCCTTTGTCGAATATGAGACTTTGTTTAGCGTTCCTGTGCTTTCATCAAGCTTGTATAGATGAAGATCGTAATCGGTGGTTGTTGATGCCCCTGGATTTAGAAATACAGTCAGCTTATTGGGAGTCTCAACACGTGTGAAAAACCAGCGGCTTTCACCCTCCGCAGTAATATAACCCTGCGAGGAATTACCTGATTTAATAAAGATTGCCCCATCGGGTGTAGTATTATAAACATCATATGTGACTGCGGAGACGGAAAATTTATTGTTAGACGAAGTATCTGGTAATGTATTTAACTTTGGAGATTTTAAAATGATGTCCTCTTTAGTGATTGAAAGTGATTTGGATCGGATTGGCGTTGTATGTAGATCGCTTAAAAGTGTGTTTGAGCCTTTCTTAACTATGTAATTAAGAAATTGTGTTGGCAATTGAATAGGTTTGGCTTGAGAAGAACCCGCAAGCGCCAGATTAGAAGATGCTGAGAACCAACCTATCGTAAGAACCAAAATGGATAGCAAACGAATAGTTTTCCGAAGCATAATTGAAACACTCCTTAATTAGTATATTTTTTATCACAAGCTTAATATAAGCTAGAGTTCAATATATGTCAATTATTGGTTTAAATTAAATTATTTACGTTTATCATGTTGTTTTCCAAAAAAGATTTTTTTGAAAATTTTGAAATGCTATAAACAATACAGTGGTAGGTGTCGATATATAATTTAGAGCGGTAATTCTTCAGGGCGGCCGACCTGTGAAGACGCTCATACCACAAGGACGTGGGAAGTAAACCATTTCAGGGAGGAAATTTAAAATGATTATCAACCACAATATTCCTGCATTAAACACTCACCGTAACATGGGTATGAATAATGCTGCAGCAAGCAAAAACATGGAGAAACTGTCTTCCGGTCTGCGTATCAACCGCGCTGCTGATGACGCTGCTGGTCTCTCTATCTCCGAAAAAATGCGCGGACAAATCCGTGGTTTGGAACAATCCCAACGTAACGTTCAAGATGGTATTTCTTTTGCACAAACTGCTGAGGGTGCAATGAACGAAGTATCCTCCATGCTTTCTCGTATGAAAGAATTGAACGTTCAAAAGCTGAACGGAACATACTCTACTAGTGATAAGAGCAACATCAACATGGAGCTTAACGCACTAGGATCGCAAATCGATAGCATCATGAAAAACACAACATTCAACGGAATCAAAATCACTTCTAACGTAAAAGTACAAGCTGACGATAAAGCCTTCACGATTACAGTTAGTGGTGTTGCTACAACAGGATTCACTGGTCTGAAATCTTCTTCCACATTGACAAATGTAAGTGATGCTATTGAAAAAGTAGCTACACAACGTGCTAAATTGGGTGCTGTTCAAAACCGCTTGGAATATACCTCCAACAACCTGGGTACTACAGTTGAGAACCTGACAGCTTCCGAATCCCGTATTCGTGATACTGACATGGCTAAGGAAATGGTTACTTTGTCCAAAAACAACATCTTGCTGCAAGCTTCCCAATCTATGCTGGCACAAGCAAACTCTGCGCCACAAGGCGTACTGTCCCTGCTTCGTTAAAATTTTGGAAAGCAAACGAATTATTAAAGGCTCTGCATTTTGCAGAGCCTTTTTTGTTTTTTATATGATTTTTCATAAATATTCTAAATCATTAACCGATATATAGAGTAGGACATCTAATAGGGATAGAAAAGATACATTGTTCGGTATACCATTTTAAGAGTGAGGGGTTATGTTATGGAACCGTTGATACCCGCTAATGCAGGAAGTATAACACCGATTCATCTCTCTTCTGGAACTAAAAAGGAGGACACGGCTGTTGACCCTTCGAAAACCTCTGAAGAGGCGGTACAATCTGCAATTCCTGTAAAGGCACAGCAAACGCACGAGCAAACCATCCAACAATTGCAAAAAGCAATTGATGCAATTCAGGGTCCTCAAAAGACGTTGGAAATATCTGTACACGAAAAAACTCACGCCATTATGATTAAAGTTTTAAACAAGGAAACGGGAGACCTCATTCGAGAGGTCCCGCCAGAAAAAATTTTGGATTTGGCAGCGAGAATGATGGAAATTACCGGGATTATTGTCGATAAAAAGGTATAGGGAGGAAAATTTATGGTTACGAGAATAAGTGGTTTGGCATCTGGTATGGATATAGATTCAATGGTTAAAAAGTTGATGACAGCAGAGAGCGCTCCTCTCGACAAGTTGAATCAACAGAAACAACTAATGGAATGGAAGCGTGAAAACTATCGGGAAACTAGTGTGAAACTAGTTAGTTTTACACAAGATAAACTATCTAAACTTAGCTTGAGTAGTGCAATCAGTGCTCAGAAGGCCAATGTTACTGGAAATACGAGTGCGGTTAGTGCAAAAGTATCTTCGTCGGCCAGTGGAGTATTAGATGTAAAGGTAACTTCGCTGGCAACAGCATCAAGCGCTACTTCTTTTGCAGCTATCGAACTCAATGGTTCTGCTCCTGCACCGACCGATTGGGGAACTGTTAAGCTACAGGATATTAAAGATTCGGGAATCTCAGGAACCACTCCAATAACAGTCAAAATTGGTTCAGGAGACTCGGAAGCATCAATAGAGATTGATCCTGTCAATGAAACGCTTGATTCCTTTGTACAAAAAATCAATTCAAATAAGCAAGCTGGTGTAAGTGCAATTTATGACTCGGCTACAGGTAAGATTTCTCTAACAAGTAAAACGACTGGAGCCAAAGATATTGCGCTTAATGGAGCAATATTTTCGGCTTTAAAGCTGGGGAGTACTATAACAGGAGGCGAAGATGCCAAGCTCACTGTAAATGGTTTGGATATCACAAGGTCTTCCAATACTTTTGCGATGAATGGTGTTGAACTTACGCTTAATAATGCCAGTGGGAGTACTTCAACACGCATTGAGGTAGTCAAAGATACGGATAAGCTGGTTGAAACGGTTCAAGGGTTTGTTGACGCGTATAATGATGTTCTCTCTACGTTAAATAACAAAGTTAGTGAAGAACGTTACAAAAAATACGCCCCTTTAACAACTGACCAAAAAAAGGATATGAGTGATGATGAAATCACACTTTGGACTAACAAAGCCAAAAGCGGCATGCTTAAAAACGACAGCATTTTGCAGAGCGCAGCAGCGGATATGCGTAGTGCAATGGTTCAAAAAGTTACACTGGACGACGGTACAACAATTAGTCTTGCCGAGCTTGGTATAACAACAGGTACGTATCAGTCAAAAGGAAAACTTATTTTAGATACAGATAAGCTGAAAGCTGCTTTAGATAAAGATCCTGATATTGTGACCAACTTTTTCGGTAAGCAGGATTCTGCTACAGCACAAAGTAATAAATATACAGATCAAGATGGAATTTTCACACGTATGAAAAAAATATCCAATACTGCGCTGCAAAAGTTAGCTGATAAGGCAGGAACCTCAAAGGTAAGCACTGATCTTAGTGCTTCATTCATTATCAGCAGCACGATGGGACAAGAGCTAACGAGTATTGATAGAAGAATAACTGATATGACAGCCCGATTGAATATGATCGAAACGAACTACTACAAGAAGTTTACATCCATGGAGACGGCAATTAATAAATATAATAGTACTTCTTCTAGTTTGTCCAGTTTTAGATAAATAAGGAGGTCATACATTTGATTCAATCCCCTTACCAGAAGTACCAGCAGGCTCAAGCCCAGACTGCCTCCAAGCCTAAACTTCTGATTATGCTGTATGATGGGGCAATCCGATTTACTCGGGCAGGTATAGACGGGATTTTAGATAAAGATTTCGGGAAAGCGAACTATAATCTTTGTAAATCACAAGCTATCATTCATGAGCTAATATCTGCCTTGAATTTTGACTACCCAATTTCGCAGGACTTGTTAAGAATTTATGAATATATGTTGCATTGTCTGATTGAGTCTAATGTTCATAAAGATGTATCGAAGGCTCGGGAAGTAGAGGAACATCTAACAGATCTTAGAGAGGCTTGGGTTGAAATAAGCAAACTGCCAAGCTCGGTCACAGGTAGTTGATGGATAATAACAGTATTCAAGACCTTATTCAGGTACTGAAGGAAATGACGATAGAGACGACTAACCGAATTTCGATCATAGAAGAGGAAGAATTGGTTTCTTTTGTTGAACGTCGACAGGAAATTGTGCATGCAATGGAGAAATACCGTAATTTTCTTACTGAAGAAGATAAACAAGAAATTGGATACATCTTAGATATGGATGAACCTATATTGGATCGCATGAATAAGTTAAAAGATGAAGCGGGAAGTTGGATGGAGAAAAAAGGGAACATACGAATTCAACAAAATGCTTACCAGCGTGCTTATTCAGTTGATAGTCTTTTCATAGACCACAGGAAATAAGCGGTTTTATAATCTCTCTCAGAAATTACTGGGAGAGACTTTTTTTGTTTGAAGGTTCACTCCTTCATGTTACAGTCCGATATACTAATTAAGAAGAATCATTATGAATGGTGGTATGGTCTTGACAATTTTATCATTAAATCTAACTGCTATACAGAATCGTTTTCCAAACGTTACTAGTTCAATGCTCTCACTTGAGCCAACTAGAGCCCAGGTTCACAAGACTTATAATGAACCTATAGAAAAAGATCATATTTGGCTGGAGGCAGTCCAGCAGTCGGTAGGAAATATAGAATGTGTATTTGTTTATGGATTTGGTCAGGGGCTTGGCATTGCTGATATCCTTGAAATGTACCCTGATCGGTTGCTCTTTGTATATGAGCCGGACGAATACCAGTTTCTAAACTCAATTAGTAGCTATGATATGCGGAGTATTTTAGAGCATCCCAATTTATACTGGCTAGCTATTGGTGATTCCCAATTGAATTCACTGTTTTATATGGCATCTGTCCACATGCAGCGTGAGCTAGCATTCGTTGCGCTCCGTCATTATCTTGAGGCTGAGATGGATGGTTTACGTGATGTTAAAGAAAGATTGGAAGAATACAATCACACCTATGAATCGAACCAACGCACGCATCATCTTTTTCGACAGGACTGGATTCGTAATAGTATGTATCAGATGGCAGGAATGCTCTCCTCACCCTCTATTGATGATTTGAAATTTTCTTTTCCCGGCAGCACGGCCTTTATTATTGCTTCAGGTCCGTCACTTCAGCAAGATATTGAGTGGGTTAAGCGTGTCCAACCTCATGCTCTTGTTATCGCGGCAGGCTCCAGTATTCAAGCACTAGTTAAACAGGGAATACAGCCTCATTTAGCGGTCACGCTGGATGGTGGTATTATCAATGATAAGGTATTTTCCCAGCCAGAAACATTAGAAGCACCCTTATTGTATGGTTCTACTTCTTATTTTGGGATTACAGATCGCAAGCAAAAAGACACCGTTCATTTTGTGTTGAGCAATGACTCTATCTCACAGTATTATTTAGGAATTGATCGGGCACAGATTGCTATAACGGCAACACCAACGGTTGTAGGCTCAGCTATACAAGCGGCTGTATGGTTGGGGGCACGACGTGTTGTACTGATGGGACAGGATTTATCCTTCCCAGGCAATAAGTTCTACGCTGATGGAGTAGGACATATTGAAGCATCCCACAATGCATCAATTGTAGAGAAAGCACCGAGACAGGTATTGAACGTACATGGTGAATACAATGCTACAAATGAAAGCTTCTTGTTTATGAAAGACGCATTAGAGAATCTGTTTGCAGCTTTATCCAATATTGAATTTATTAATACGACTCGTAATGGGGCCGCGTTAGAGGGAACGGTTTGGAAGCCGATTGAAGAAGTATACGATATGATTGCCGAGGAACATATTGAGCACGATGCAATAGCTAATATCCAACGTAATCAACCATTTACTATAAATGAAAATCGTATCAAAGAGGTTAAAGGGAAAATCGAGAATACACTCAATGATTTCACTCGATTCAGGGAAGAATTGGAAGTTATGTTGAAGTCGATTCAAAATATTAGAGAATGGAGCCGAACGAAGCCGCTCAAATGTCATAATGCGATTGTCGAAATTGAACAACGCTGGACCAGCATTGTAAGTAGAGATTGGTTTGTTCCTATTATAGAAACCGTACTCCCACTGGAAATTGGTCTGTTTGACCAGCAGCAGCCCTTGATCGCCATAGAGCAAAATCTCCTCCGCAAAGCCGATATGATACATGAACATTTAGGGAAGCTGGCGAATGAGATAGTGGGTAAAATCTCAATGCTTGAAGAGTTGTTTGTAGAATCGATTCGCAGAATAGATGATATAAAGAGTTAAAGGAAAAGGGACGTGTTCAACATGCAGAAGGAAACCTACAAAGGTAAGAAAATACTAATTACAGGTGGAACGGGCACAATAGGGCGCCAACTGGTACAGAGACTTTTGAAAGACGAGCCGAGTGTGATTCGTATTTTTAGCCGTGATGAGCATAAGCAGTATGAAATGAATATTGATTTTCAGGCCCATTCTAATCAACTGCGATTTCTGATCGGTGATGTGAGGGATCAGCAAAGATTGATGAGGGCAATGGAGGATATTGATTATGTATTTCATTTAGCTGCTATGAAACACGTTCCTTCATGTGAGTATAATCCATTTGAGGCTGTACAAACCAATGTAATAGGCACGCAGAATGTCATACAAGCGGCGTTAGTGAATGGCGTGAAAAAGGTCCTTTTCACAAGCACGGATAAGGCTATTTCTCCAACCAACACATATGGTGCAACGAAGCTAACGGCAGAGCGTCTAATTTCAGCCTCTGAATATCAAAAGGGTTCTAAGTCTACTATATTTTCTTCGGTACGATTTGGGAATGTAATGGGTTCACGGGGGTCCGTTATTCCGTTATTCAAAAAACAAATTTTGGGAAATGGTGAAATTACTATTACGGATCCGGAAATGTTGAGATATATGATGACTCCTTCCCAGGCGATTGAGCTAATCTTACAGGCAAATGAGGTCGCACAAGGTGGTGAGGTCTTTGTTCTAAAGATGCCAGTGGTACGAATTGCAGACTTAGCGGAGGCGCTCATAGAAACGGTTTCAAAAAAATACAAACTAAATGATGAAGTAGTTATTAAATATATCGGTCTCCGTCCTGGAGAAAAACGTTATGAAGAGTTAATGACTTTAGATGAACAGCTAGTCGCATTGGAATCGGAAAATATGTTTATCATTCCACCTTCTTTTCAAGGAAAGCCCCAATCTTTAGAAAGAAATATTACTGAGTTAGAAATGAATCCTATTAGTAAAAAGGTTGTTATTGATTGGTTATATGATGAAAGTCTTATATAAGAATATAGCAGAAAGTATGGGGACTTATGAATATTGTAGCTATCATTCAAGCTAGAATGGGATCTACTCGCCTACCAGGAAAAGTTAATTTGAATTTACTGGGTGTAACAGTACTTGAGCGGGTTGTAAAAAGAATAAAAAAAGTAAAACAAATTAGTAAAGTTGTAGTAGCAACTACTGATTTAATGATAGATGAAACTATAGTAAATCTGGCTCGTAAAGCAGGGGTTGAAGTATATCGTGGTAGTGAAAGTGATGTGTTAGAACGCTATTATAAAGCGGCTGTCACATATAATGCGGATGTGATCATTCGTATTACTTCAGATTGTCCTGTCATAGATCCTATGATTATTGATCAGCTAATCAAAAAATACATCACTGGCTCTTATGACTACGTCAGCAATACCATTGAGCGTTCTTACCCAAGAGGGTTAGATGCAGAAGTGTTTTCTTTTGCTTCTCTAGAAAAAGCACATCTGGAGGCGAAGAGTACAGAGCAAAGAGAACATGTAACACCCTATATTTACCAAAATGCAGATCGATTCTCTTTGCTAAGTGTTACTTATCCGAATGATTTCTCTAATTATCGCTGGACTTTGGACACAACTGAAGATTGGGAGCTAATTCAGCAGATATATACCTATTTTAAGGATAGGGATAGCTTTGGTTGGCAGGATGTTATGGAACTAATGGAGACTCGCCCAGAAATTGCACTTATTAACTCACACATAGAGCAGAAGAAGCTCAAGGGGGAATAATGAAATTTTTGATTAGAGCGGATGCCTCTGTTGAAATCGGTACAGGACATGTGATGCGTTGTTTAGCTTTAGCAAAAGCACTGATCAGTTCAGGAAAAGAAGTGGTTTTTGTTTTTCAACAAATGCCTGATCACTTAGTTGGAAAAATTAAACAGATAGGTTGCATTTCGTTTTATTTAAACAGCGAATATCCGGTTGGATCAATTGAGGATGCTGTGTATGTAAGCTCAAAAATCAATAATGCTTTTCATAATGGTTTTGATTGGATGATTATTGATCATTATAAAATTGATGAAATATGGGAAAGTAGAATGTATCGAATTGCTAATAAACTTTTAGTAATTGATGATTTAGCTGATCGGAGGCATATTTGCAATATCCTTCTAGACCAAAATTTATATGAATCTTCTGATTCAAGATATAGTAAGTTAACAAATAATGCCAAACAATTGATAGGACCAAGTTATGCACTGCTAAGAGATGAATTTCAGCTGGAACGTCAGAACGTTAAAGCAAGAAGTGGCCCCATTCGAAGGGTATTGGTCACTTTTGGAGGGACTGATCCTACTAATGAGACGTTGAAGTCTCTGTATGCGTTGAAGAAAGAAGGGTTATTAGATAGCAACCTGGATTTTGAAATACTAGTCGGCCAATCATATGCTCATCTCAATGAATTGAGAAAAGTTGTCGATTCAAAAAAAAGTTTGAGTCTGCATGTTCAAACTAATTCTGTTGCAGCTATTATGAAAAAAGCTGATTTAGCCATTTGTTCTGGGGGAACCTTGACTTGGGAACGATATTGTATGGGCCTTCCGGGTTTGGTTATAGCGGTTGCTGAAAATCAGATTCATAATGCTATTATGGGAGAAAAGTTAGGGATAGACAAATTCTTGGGTTTTTACTCCGATGTTTATGATCTTGATATTGTTAACAATTTAAAGGATTATGAAGGTGACTTAGAGAACAATAGCCTAACAGCGTTCAAGATTGTTGACGGTAAAGGTGTAGAAAAAGTAATCAGGAACTTGAAGACTACTATTTAAATAAGTGGGGATCATATGGAACTTCGAAGCGCGGCCCTGAATGATTCGATCTTCATTTTTAATTTGAGGAATGATTTAGACACTAGAAAAAACTCGTTTGTCACGGACGAAATTCCCTATGAAGAGCATAAAAATTGGTTTGAAAAGTCATTAGGCATCAAAACAAGGAAAATACTCATAGCTTATGAAAATAAAGTATTAGTAGGAGTAGTTAGATTAGACTTAAAGAGTGACAATGAAGCGGTAATTAGCATAAGCATTGATCCAAGTCTTAGACAAAAGGGATATGCTAATAAAATACTATGCGAAATTGAAAGTTATACAACTTCTTGGAATAATGAAATAAAGGTTCTGACTGCTCTTATAAAGCCAAGCAATATTGCTTCAATTAAATTGTTTAGTAAAAGGGGTTATGCTGTCGTTTCGGAGAATAAGGAAGAAATAATAATGTGTAAAGAGCTTAGGGGGAAATATCTTGACTGAATTTAAAATAATGAATAGGGAAATAAGCGCAAATACACGTCCCTTCATCATTGCAGAAATGTCAGGAAATCATAATCAATCATTAGAACGTGCCTTGCGTATTGTGGAAGCAGCGGCAGGTGCGGGGGTAGATGCTCTAAAGATACAAACCTACACTGCTGAAACTATGACTCTTAATATAAATTCAGGAGAATTTTTTATTAAGGATGAGGACAGTCTGTGGGAAGGAAAGAGCCTATATAATCTGTATCAAGAAGCATACACTCCATGGGAATGGCATGAACCTATTTTTAATAGATGCAATGAGCTAGGGATTATAGGGTTCAGTACTCCCTTTGATGCTACAGCGGTGGATTTTTTAGAATCACTCAATGTTCCTGCGTATAAAATAGCTTCTTTTGAAAATACGGATATTCCATTAATTAAAAAGGTAGCCTCTACAGGGAAACCTGTCATCATCTCTACTGGAATGGCTACTATATCAGAATTAGAAGAAGCTGTTCAAGCAGTGAGAGAAACAGGGAATAATCAAATTGTATTGTTAAAATGCACTAGTACGTATCCAGCATCACCTGAAAACACGAATATACGCACGATTCCTCATTTAAAGGATTTATTCAACACCCAAGTAGGATTGTCTGATCACACTATGGGAGTAGGAGTTGCTGTTTCTAGTGTTGCATTAGGTGCCACTGTAATTGAAAAGCATTTTACTTTGTCTAGAGCTGATGGGGGAGTAGATTCCACGTTCTCGTTGGAACCGGAAGAAATGAAGTCATTAGTTATTGAGACTGAAAGAGCATGGCAATCTCTTGGAGGAATATCATATGGAGCGACAGATGCAGAAAAAGCTTCTCTTCAATTCCGAAGATCCTTATATATTTCTAAAGATATGCAAGTAGGGGATATTCTTACGGAGGAAAATGTTAGGGCTATACGCCCGGGCTATGGTCTTCCACCGAAGTATATAGATCAAATATTAGGAAAAACCGTTCGCAAGAATGTATTAAAAGGGACGCCTATCAGCTGGGATATCTTATGAATTAAAAAATAAAGGAGATAAAATATGAACATTTTACTTACTGGTGGCGCTGGTTTCATTGGGCGTTGGGTTGCCAAGCGTCTACTGGAGGATGGGCATCAGCTTTGGATTGTAGATGATTTGTCGAATGGACGCGAGGAAAATTTGTCGGAATTAGTCGAACATAGCGGCTTCAAGGAGTTTATTAAGGGGAGCATTTTGGACGAAGCGCTGTTGGAACAGTTGTTCGAAGAATATAAATTTGGAGTTTGTTACCATCTGGGAGCTTCGATAAATGTACAGGATTCTATTGACGATCCACGCACTACTTTTAATAACGATACTTTAGGAACCTTCGCAATTTTGGAGCAATGCCGCAAGCATCAGACCAAGTTAGTTTTTATGAGCACCTGCATGGTATATGATCGCTGTAGTGACGATAAAGGTATTAATGAACTGCATCCTACCAAACCTGCTTCTCCTTATGCAGGAGCGAAGGTAGCTGCTGAGAATATGGTACTTTCCTATTATTTTGCTTACGGGTTACCGACAGTGGTTATTCGACCGTTTAATACGTATGGCCCTTTTCAAAAGACAGGCGGTGAAGGTGGGGTAGTCGCAATCTTCATTAAAAACCACTTGGAAGGTAAAGAACTTAACATCTATGGGGAAGGCACACAAACCCGTGATCTTCTGTATGTCGAGGACTGTGCTCGCTTTGTTGTAGAGGCGGGCTTTAGCGATCGCGTTAATGGTCAGATTGTCAATGCAGGACTGGGGCAGGATATTACTGTGAATGATTTGGCTTTGCTGATTAGCGGTGATTCGTCACGTATCAAGCATATAGAGCATATCCATCCGCAAAGTGAAATTCAAAAGCTGCTGTGTAACTCAACGAAGGCGAAGGAGTTACTTGGTTGGGAACCACGTATTAGTTTGGAAGAAGGTATTCAGCGAACTACAAGATGGATTCGTGAGAGTGGCATGATCTAGTTTGTTTCAAGTATAGAGGGGGTTAACAGGATGTCCGATGATTTTTTGTCAGGACCTGTGCGTGATACGCTGCTGCCCTATGGACAGCAATGGATTGATGATGAGGATATTCAAGCTGTTGTGGGGGTACTCCGTAGTGGTTTTATTACTCAGGGGCCTGCGATTCAGCAGTTTGAAAACAAGGTTGCTGAGTATGTAGGAGCCAAGTATGCGGTGGCGTTCACTAACGGAACTGCCGCACTGCATGGAGCATGCTTTGCTGCAGGAATCGGACAAGGTGATGAGGTCATCACAACACCACTTACGTTCCTAGCTAGTAGTAACTGTGTGCTATACCAAGGTGGAACACCGGTGTTTGCAGACATTAATATGAATACCTACAACATTGATGCGGAACGGATTGCTGAGCGGATTACTGAGCATACCCGGGCGGTTATAGCCGTCGACTTTACGGGTCAGCCAGCTGAGCTTGATAAGATATCGATGTTATGCCGGGATCATGGGCTGGTGTTAATTGAGGATGCTGCTCACTCTTTGGGAGCAGATTACCAAGGTAACAAAGTAGGTTCATGGGCGGATATGACTATGTTTAGTTTCCATCCGGTCAAGCATATTACGACAGGCGAGGGCGGCATCATTACGACGAATTCTGAGGAATTTTATCGAAAATTGTTGCTATTCCGTAGTCACGGTATGACACGAGATCCACAGGAATTGACAAAAAACGACGGCCCTTGGTATTACGAAATGCAGGAACTGGGATATAACTATCGTATGACAGATATCCAGGCTGCATTAGGTCATTCCCAAATGGACAGGCTGGATACATTTGTAGATAAACGTCGCACAATCGCTCGGGCGTATAATGAAGCTTTGAGTGAGTTGACAGGGATTGTTCTTCCTGAACAACTTGCGGGGGCCCACTCCAGCTGGCACTTGTACGTTATCCGTTGGCAACCTGAGCATTTTAAAGTAGATCGGAAAACAATATTTGAGGCACTGCGTTCTGAAAATATTGGTGTAAATGTGCATTACATTCCTGTTTATCTACAACCTTATTACCAACGCCTGGGATATGAGGAAGGACTGTGCCCGAACGCTGAGGAGTATTATCGGACAGCAGTAACCCTTCCCCTTTTTCCTAAGATGACAGATAAGGATGTACAGGATGTAATCCGGGCGATTCGTAAGATATGGACCAAGTATACAAGGTGAGCTACTGAAAAATGTAACAAAGTGAATTGATATATAAGATGCAGTGGTTTTCTCCGTGAGTAAGTCGATTTGTCAGAGAAATTTATTTTAATTTTTTGATTCAAATTAATTTTTTTAGGGTAAAGGAGCTGAGAAGCTCCTTTATTTTTTGCCTTTACTCCCCCTTGACTAAATCAATACCGAACCCTAATTTGTGGTAAAAAAATGTATGAAAACATTATCAATTCCAATTGACAATGGATAACTTTGGGTGGTATAGTCAAAAATGTGGGCGAGAGCTTCACTTCATTTGATGACGAAGGGAATGTTAGTGCATGCAAGGTAAAGTAAAATGGTTTAACGCAGAAAAAGGTTATGGTTTCATCGAAACGGCTGACGGCGGCGACGTATTTGTACATTTTTCCGCAATTCAAACAGAAGGTTTCAAAACACTTGAAGAAGGACAAGACGTGGAGTTCGACATCGTCGAAGGCGCACGTGGACCACAAGCCGCTAACGTAACCAAATTATAATCATCCCCGGCATAGCCGACCTACATAATTGGTAAGATGGTTAGCAATGGATAACGCGCTAGCAACTGCCCTGGAATATATTCCAGGGCTTTTTTATGTTTTTTTACATAAATAAAAAAGCCCCTTACCTAATGGTAAGGAGCTCAGCTAAATTCAACAAAACGTTTATTCTAGAGAACCGTCAAAGTCAGCCATTTCCACAAAAATGGTATTGGAGGAGGCAGATTGTTTCTCTACGCGTCCGTCTGGATAACGGAATTGATAGCGCAGGATGGCCTGGGCGATCAAGTACGCGCGGAGTGCAGATTCGATATCGAAGGAGAAGACGATGACGGCTTTATGGTCAGGATCAAGCTGGCCTAACGGGATACCTTGGAGCAGATTAGGATGCGGAATTGGCACAGAGTTCACGGTGACGGTTCTCAGTACAAGGAAATCTTCGGCTGAGAATGGTGCTGTGAGCAATAGCTCCTCTAGCGGAGTGTTGCCGATGTTTTCCACCTGGACGGTGAAGGACAGGGTATCTTCTTGCCCGACACGCAGAGCGCTGGAGCTAAGTGTAAGTTTAGGAATGGCTGCAATGACGGCCACGCCTACAGTGTTGGTTTGAGCGGTTTCCTGCAGGGTCTCTCCACCACTACGACGCGAGGTATATTCGATGGTGGCCTGGTTGCTAAATGTACCATCTGCAGGTGCTTCACGGATTTGTGCCTGGAGCGTAAGGGTGAGCGTCTCTCCTGGTGCAATATCCGGGAGCGTAATACCAGTGCCAGGATTTGCGCCTGGCTGTGCTTTTTCTTGGATAGTCAGGCTGTTGGGCACATAAACAAGTCCATGCGGCAATGGGTCCGTGAACAATGGATACTGCGCCGAGATTCCCCCCTTATTTGTAATCTGAATGGTGAAGGTCAGAGTGTCTCCTACAGAAGCGTCATGGGTGTTCACCTGTTTCACTAATTCAAGCAGTGGGAATACCACTGGGATCGTCACGGTATTTGTAGTCAATGTGCCTGGTACGATTCTTCCTCCAGGCAATGTAAATGAGTAGGTAAAGGCAGCTTGATTTACGATGTAGCCAGATGGTGGTGCCTCGGATACGGTTACCTGATAAGTCAGGGTCAATGACTGACCAGGTTCCACAGAACCTAGACTAACTCCGACAGCAGGATCGGCTTCTGCCAACGATTGACCGTCCAGCTGGATGCTGCCAGGAATGTATAGGGTTCCGGCAGGAATAAAATTCTGCAGAATAACTTCTGAAGTAATGTTGCCAAAGTTATGGAGCAGTACCGTGTAGGTCAGGGTTTCTCCTGCTAGGGCCTCCTTATTTTCTGTGGAGATGTTTGCGGAAAGCTGCGGATCAAAAACAGCTACAGTCACGGTATTGCTGGTGACCTCGCTCGCACCGCCACTATCAGCATACTGAAGTCGCACATTATTATTTAGACGTCCTCCGACCGGCAGAGATTGAACAATTACGGTGTAGGATACGTTAATTGTCTGTCCCGCCTGTAAGCTGCCGATAAAGAGTGGTTCACCCGGCTTGCTAGAGGCAGATGGAGAACCGTTAATTTTCAAGCTGTCCGGATTTATGATGGTGCCACTTGGTACGTAATCGGCTAACACGATGTCGGTAACGACGGAACCTCCATCATTAACAAGGGTCAGCTGATAAGGCACAGCATCACCCAATGCGACAGTAGATACCGTCGTGTGCAGCACAGCTGACAAGGCTCCTTGATCGGCAGCGGCTACTTTAACCGAGACGGAAGGCGAAGTGGTTTGCTGATCTAGGCTTCGCCCATCCGGCAGCTGGTAGGAGTAAGTCAGCGAAGCTTGATTCTCTAGTAAGCCCGACTCAGGGACACGAACGACAAGTGCGGAGAAGACAGTAGTCGTTTTTTCTCCTGGTGCAATAGCGCCTAGCGTAATACCTTGTTCTGGACTGGCACCATATTGAGCAACTCCATTAACCGAAACAGAGCCGGGAACAAAGGAGAGATCAGGTGGCAATAAGTCAGCCAACAAGCCGAAGGCCCCAATATTTCCGGTGTTTTCCGCGATGATGGAATAGGTGACGCTTTGACCCGGATGTGCGATCTCTGTATTGGTTAATTTCGTAAGGTTCACTACAGGCTGGAGTATAGCAACCGTCACAGGATTGGACAAAATGGCACTCGATTCTTCACCATTTGTGAGCAACAAGCGGGCCTGGTTGGTACGCGGTCCCGGCTGTTCGGTAGCTGCGATACGGACTTCAAAGGATATAAGGGTCTTGGTATTCGCTTCTAATGAAGGCAACGGTATGCCATCATTAGGATCGATTCCAGCCACGGTAGACCCGTTAATCTGAACTGAGTCTGTAATAAACTCGATATCCTCTGGCAATGTATCCAGCAAACGGGCATTTTGCACGGTGTCCGCATCCTCGTTATGAATCACGAGTTCATACGTCAGGGTATTGCCAGTAGTGGCGAAAGGTGAGCTTACGCTTTTACTTAAGGTGATATCTAGCGGTGACACGGCAACCTCAACGATGTTGGATAAATGGAATCCGCTAGCCTCTCGGCCATCTGGAGCATTAAAGCGATAGCCTACCTCAGCCTGGTCTACCAGTAGTACAGCTGTAGGGATGGAGGATACCAGCACTTGGAAAGTAACGGTTGCCGATTGTCCTGGTGCTATAGCTGGAGTCGGGATGCCGGAAACTGGGCTTGCACCAGGAGCAGCGATGCCGTTAATCGACACTGTATTTGGAAGGAATACGGAGCCGTCTGGAATATTGTCACTTACCGTAGTTGAGGCAGCAATGTTTCCGGTGTTGGATACGACAATGGTGTAGGTGATGATGTCCCCTATGGTGGCATTGTTGGTACTGCTTGTTTTGACTGCTGTCAGGATCGGCTGGAAGACTGGAATAGTCACCACATTAGATATTGAGCTGCCAGTAAATGCCCCGCTGGTAAAGCTAACTGATGCCTGATTGGTTAATTGTGCAGGTGCGGGTAAGAAATCAACTCGAACCTGGAATGTAACGGTAGTAACGGCTCCAGGAGTGAGTGTACCGATGGCAATGCCAAATCCCGGATTTCCATCAGGGAAGGAGGTTCCGTTTACAGTAACACTGCCATTCACAAAGGAGCTTCCCGCTGCAATGACATCTGAAACCACTATATTATTGGCGGTACTGATTCCATTGTTGGAGACAGCCAAAGTATAGGTGATGATATCGCCGACAATGGCGTCTGTAGCTGCTGTTCCTTTGACAATGCTCACATCTGGCGAAGATACAGAGATACTAACTGTGTTGGATACAACTGATCCTGATACGGTTCTGCCATCCGGCGGTTGGAAAGTGAATGAGCCTGATGCTTGATCGACCAGTACCTGTGGATTAGGCAGAGCATTGATAACGGTTTGGAAAGTTACGGATACCGTTCCGCCCGGCAGCACAGATCCAACCGGGACGCCCGTTTCGATGGACACACCAGGTTGTGGACTGCCAGCGATACTGACACTGTTGGCAAGGAATGATGATCCGGCAGGGATATTATCACTGATCGTAAGGGCAGCTGCAATATTACCGTTATTCACAGCTGTAATCGTATAGGTTAGTGTATCGCCGACGGAGGCGTTAACAGTGCTCGATGCTTTAGTAAGTGTAATTAACGGCTGGAACACAGGGACGATGAGTGGATCGGAAAAGGCAGTGCCGGTGAACGTTCCGCTGGTAAATGTGACGGATGCAATATCCGTGAGCAGTGGTGGTTGCGGCAAGCTTTGGACAGAAGTTTGGAAACTCACGATAAATGTATTTCCAGGTGCGACGTTTCCGATGACAATTCCAGCAATGGGCGAGGCGTTAGGGAAAGGTACCCCGTCGATAAGGACACTACCCGGAACGAATGAAGTACCTGCTGGGATTGTATCGGTTACAACGGTATCTGTGACGGAATCCACACCGCTATTCGTAATACTCAGTGTATATCTGATCGTATCTCCAACTACAGCGGCTGCCAGACTGGATGTTTTAGTCACCTGAATATTAGGTGCAGACACAGCGACATTAACTGTATTGGATGTGACAGTACCGCTCAGCACTCTACCATCCGGTGGTGAGTACGTAAAGTTCACTTGCCCTTGGTCGGTCAGTATAGGCGGAGTTGGCAGAGACGAGACGATGGTTTGGAAACTTACTGTGATACTGCCTGAAGGGGCCAGTGATCCGAGTGTTATGCCTGTAACTGGCGAAGCTCCTGGCACCAGGATGCCGTTAACGACTACGCTGTTAGGTAATAGTTCAGAACCTACAGGAATGTTATCCGACAGAACAGGTAAAACGGCGATATTTCCAGTATTGGTTAACGTCAAGGTGTAGACCAATGTCGATCCGATCTGTGTGTTGATGGTATTAGCGGTTTTGGTCAGGCCGATGATCGGCTGATAAACGGGCAAGGTCACCGGATCGGATTGCGAAGACGAGGTCAACGCGCCTGAAGTAAAGCTGACAGTCGCTTGGTTGGTTATTTGCGGCGGCTGAGGCAGACTGGCAACGGAGACCTGGAATGTAACGGCTGCTGAGCCACCTACTGCAATGGTGCCTACAGGGATACCTGAGATTGGTGACGCAGCAGGCACAGATGTGCTATTCACGGTCACACTGCCGGGGACAAAGCTGGTGCCTGGCGGCAGTGGATCAGATACGACGGCATTCACGACTGGGCTGATTCCGTTATTCGTAGCGACCACGGTATAAGTAATGGTATCTCCGACTACGGCAACTGTGGCAGAGGCTGTCTTGATAACGTCCACATCCGGCGAAGAGACGGAGACGGTCACGGCCGGAGATACTGCACTTCCGGTCAGGACACGGCCATCTGGTGGCTGATAGCTGAAAGCAGCGGTCGCCTGATTGACCAGTGTACCCGACGCGGGCAGTGAGGTAATAACTGCCTGGAAGGTCAGTGCGACGGTCGTAGCGGCGCCTATAATACCTAAGGGAATCCCGACGGTTGGATCTGAGCCAGGTGCGGCCGTGCCGTTGATCACTACACTATTAGGGATAAAGGCAGCCCCGGCTGGAATCGGATCAGTAAGGACGGTATCGGCGCCAATGTTCCCAGAGTTAGTAACAGAGAATGTGTAGGTCACAGTATCTCCAACCGTAGCTCTTCCCGTTCCTGCACTTTTTGATACAGTGACGATGGGTTGGTACACAGGGATGGTAACGGGGTTGGACACAGAAAATCCATTAAATACACCTGAAGTAAAGCTGACGGTTGCTTCATTGGTAATGGACGCTGGTGACGGCAGTGACTGTACGTTAAGCAAAAAACGAATGGTGGCTCCACCACCGGCTCCAAGCGTCCCGACAGGAATGCCATTTTGCGGGTTGGCTGTAACAACAGGAGTACCATTGATTGTAACGCTGCCCGGTACAAAGGCGGTTCCGAAAGGAATGGTGTCTGTGACGATTACGCCAGTCACTGGATCGAGTCCGTTATTGAACGCAGTTATGACGTAGGGAACAGAATCGCCCACGACAGCGACTGCCACATCAGCTGCCTTCGTAACTGTAACGTTCGGTGATGAGATCGGAATGGATACGGGCAATGCGGCACCGCTGCCGGTCAACGTACGTCCATCCGGCAGTTGGAACGTGTAGTTCACAGTGGCTTGGTTGGTTAGTATAGAGCCAGGTGGTACCGATATGACCACGGCGCTAAATGAGACGGTTACCGTCGCACCTGGGGCGACCGAGCCGATATTAATACCTGTAATCGGGTCTGCCCCGGGAATAGGCGCACCGTTGACCAACACGCTATTTTGATTCAGGCTAAGCGAGCTGGATAACAGATCAAGCACGACTGTCTCTGCGGGCGCATTGCCTGTATTCGTGACAGTGATGATAAAACCAAGCGTATTCCCTACGGTTGCACGATCTGCGCTCAGAGTATTGGTCACATTCAAAATCGGCTGAAATACAGGCAGGCTAACTTGATTCGAGACGGATTGGCCTGCGAAAGCCCCAGAATTAAAGGAGACCGTTGCCTGATCCGTTGACAAACCTGATGCTGGCAAGGAGGTTACTGTGGCCTGGAAAGTGACCGTTGCCGAGCTGGCAGAAGGGACAGTGCCCACGGACACGCCTGTGGCAATGTTGGCTCCCGGTATAGTGACACCGTTGACTTGTACGGAGTTAGGTACAAAAGTAGTACCGTCAGCAATCGGGTCGATAAAGACCGTTCCTGTCACCGGTGTAATGCCATTGTTTGCTGCGGTAATGGTGTACGTTATGGTGTCTCCAAAGGCTACAGACGTCTGATTGACTGTTTTGGTCACGGTGACATCTGGATTGGATACAGGAATAAACACCGGATTCGATTGGACGCTTCCGTTTAATGTTCGACCGTCAGGCGGCTGGAAAGTGAATGTGGCCGAACCTTGATTTAACAGGCCCAAGCCTGTAGGGACAGCATTAATGACCACTTGAAAGGTTAAAGCGACAGAGGATCCTGCTGCAATATTTCCGACCACCACACCCGTTTGGGGGTTAGCCCCGGCAACAGGTAAACCATTTACGGTGACGCTGTTGGGTATAAAGGAGGAGCCTGATGGAATGGCATCGGTAAAGGTAGCTGTTGCTGCTAAATTACCTGTATTTTGGGCGGTCAGTGTATAGACTACGGTATCGCCTACGGTTGCTTGACTCATATTAGCAGTTTTAACGAGGTTGATAATAGGTTGGTAAACGGGAACGACAACGGTGTTGGAGAGTGAGGTGAAATTCAGTGTGCCGCTGGTAAAAGAAACCGTGGCCTGGTCACTCAGTTGGGGTGGATCAGGTAGACTGTTAACAGACACGGAAAAGGTGACCGTTGCTGACGCCCCGGCTGCGATAGAACCGACTGGAATCCCGGTCACGGGGCTGGCTGACGGCAGCGTTGTTCCATTTACGATAACGGAGCCAGGAACAAAAGAGGAGCCTGTCGGAATGGTATCGGTCACGCGGACATCTGTTACGATTGCGATCCCACTATTGGTAGCTGTAATAGTATAGGTTATCGTATCACCAGGAACGGCATCAGTTGCCGAGGTGCTTTTACTGACCTGCACATTGGGCGATGAAACAGGAATTGTGACGATATTGGACGAAACATTGCCGTTAACAATCCGGCCATCGGGCGGTTGAAAGGAAAAGCTGATATTCGCCTGGTCGGTGAGTTGGGGAGGTAAAGGCACGGAAGTAATCACCACCTGAAAAGTTGTTTGAGTTGTGGCTCCTGGTGCAATGGAGCCAATAGACAGACCTGTTGCGGGACTGGCACCCGGAGCAGGAGTACCGTTAACGACCACACTGTTCGGCACCAGTGCCGAGCCTGTGGGGATATTGTCTGTTAATGTGGCAGCAGCAGCAATGTTTCCATTGTTGGTCACTGCCACAGAATACGTAACGATATCGCCAACCGTTGCCTGTAGGGGGTCAGCAATTTTACTTACAGTTAGCACTGGAGCATTGACGGCTACTGTCACCGGATTAGATACTGAAACACCTGAAAAAGCGCCGCTGGTATAGCTGACACGCGCTTGATTGGTGAGCTGCGGTGGGCTCGGCAATGGAGAGGATACCGTGACCCTGAACGTGATCGTCGCCCCTCCTCCTGGGGCAATGCTCCCAACCGGGATACCTAATGCCGGATCTCCGTTAGCCACTGCGATGCCATTCAGTGTTACGCTGCCCGCAGTGAATTGGGAGCCAGGCGGGATCGGATCGGAAACGACCACATTGTTCACTGCCTGGATACCGTTATTGAGTACTGTCAGCGTGTATAACACTGAATCGCCTGGAATGGCAGTGGAACGGTCTGCGGTCTTTGAAATGGACACATTTGGCGCAGACACAGGAATGGATAACACGTTGGATGATGAGCTATCTGTTCGCACTCGCCCATCAGGCAGCGTAAAGGAAATGGCGGCGTTGGCCTGGTCTGTCAGCACAGATGGCGTTGGAAGAGAGGTCACTACAGTTTGAAATGTCAGTGTGATCGGGCTTTGCGGTGACACGGTTCCGATAAAAATACCTGCTGCTGGACTGGCTCCCGGCTGACTAACACCATTGATTACCACGCTGTTCTCTATAAAAGTAGACCCGGAAGGAATAGCATCAGTCAGCGTGACAGAAGCATTATAGTTGCCGCTATTTGTGACCGACAAGGTATACAAAATCGTGTCGCCAATCGTAGCTGCTGTTGTGCTTGCAGATTTGGCGACGCTGATACGCGGCTGATAAACGGGCACAGCAACCGTATTCGTCTGGGAGGTTCCGGTAAAGGTGCCACTGGTAAAACTGACACTGGCCGTGTTTTGCAGCGGCTGTACGGACGGGACGGAATTGACCAGCACGGCATAGGACACTAGAACAGATGCGCCTGCGCTGATGTTGCCGACAGGAATACCGCTTCTGGGGTCAGCCGTGCTCACAGGTGAACCGCCAACGGTTACGCTCCCGGGTACAAATGACACACTACTAGGGAGCGGATCGGTAATCAAGGCGTTGGTGATGGGATCAATTCCGTTATTAACGGCATTTACACTGTAGGTTAGCGTTTCGCCTACACTAACGGATGTGAATCCGGCAGACTTGGTTACTGCTACGTTGGGGAGAGATATGGATACGGAAACGATATTTGAAAGAAGTGTGCCCGACAGGGTTCTCCCGTCTTGCAATTGATAGGAATACTGGAGCTGTCCCTGATCGTTTAATCCACCTCCGGGTGGGAGAGAGTCTACTGTGGTGCGAAACGAGACTGTAATTTGTGCTCCAGGATTCACTGTGCCTACTGGAATTCCGGTATTGGGGTTGGCCCCCGGAACCGAAGATCCGCCAACAATGACGCTCCCTGGAATAAAGGTGGAGCCTGCCGGTACAGTTTCCGTTAAGGTCGTATTTAACACGGCTGTACCGGTGTTGGCGATGAGAAATGAATAAGTAATCGTTCCACCGACGCTGGCACGGTTGGAGCTTGCGCTTTTAGTAATCGTTGGCGCTGCAATCACGACAGGTATAGCTACAAGATTGGACAACGATGATCCGGTAAAGGCACCGGAGGTAAAGCTGACGATCGCGCGATTGTTGATTTGCGCGGGAGAAGGCAATGAATTAATGGCTGCTCGAAATACAATCGTTACCGATGCGCCTGGAGCTAAAGTGCCAATTGGAATCCCGGTTACAGGCGAAGCTGTCGTAGCTGGTGTCCCGTTTATGGTGACGCTGCCGGGTACGAAGGCAACTCCACTAGGTAGCGGATCAGTTACCACGACATTGGTCACATTTGCAATGCCGTTGTTTGTGGCGGTTATCGTAAACTGAACGGTTTCGCCAACAGCGGCAGCCGCTAGGGAAGAGGCTTTGGTCACGGTCACATTCGGCGAGGATACAGGAATGGTGAGCGTGTTGGATGTGCCGTTTCCATTCAATATACGTCCGTCAGGTGGCGTAAAGGTGTACGTGTAGGTCGCCTGATCTATCAAGTTGCCAGAGGCAGGAACAGCATTGACGAGGGTTTGGAAGGTCACCGGTATAGTAGACCCTGTATTAATCGTTCCTACTGAAAAGCCAGCAGCAGGATTGGCAGCAGGCACGGAAGAACCGCCAATGGTCACACTGCCCGGAACAAAGGATGAGCCCGCCGGGATGCTCTCTGTAAAGTTGAGATTCGCAGCAATGCTACCCGTGTTGGATATTTGAAACGTGTACGTAATGGTGTCTCCTACTGTAGCAGCCGATGTATTGGCACTTTTAACAATCCCAATAACGGGTTGATAGATCGGTGTACTCGCAGTATTGGAAGGAACATTACCAGAAATGACAGGCCCGCCAGGCACGGTTTGAAAGGAAAAGGCTGCCGATGCCTGATTGCCTAGCTGCGCATTGGCTGGCAATGAGGTGACTGTTGCTCGGAATGTAATGGTTACCGTGGAAGAAGGAGCTACGCTGCCCACTGTAATACCTGTTGCAGGATTGGCTGTGGGCTGGGCAGTGCCCGCGACAATAACGCTGCCGGGTACAAAGGTAGCTCCGGCTGGTATGGTGTCGGTAAGTACTGTGTTAGACGCGCTGACGAGCCCCGTATTTGAAATGTTAACCGTGTAAGTAACTGTATCGCCAATAACCAATCCCGTAGAGCTAGCAGTTTTGGTTAGAGTCACCAGCGGAGCATTGATATCAATTTGAATGGCATTGGCATTGACGGTATAAATATCGCCATTAGTGGTTAGTTGAAGGACACCGCTGGTTTGGCTGTTTAGCAGTGTGGAGGAGATATCGACGTTGGTAATGTCCCAGCCTTGCCGTCCCCCCGTGACCTGCGTCCCAGGTGTCCCATTCACCGCATTAGTGGTACCGAAGCTCCCTGTCGTGACGAGTGTGCCATCATCCCCGTTAATTTGCGACGCAAAAAAATTAGTCGAAAAATTGTTGGGCCCAGACAGCGCAGTTAAGCTGGATGTGGTAGGTCCAAATAACGCACGATCCCCGGTGATATCCACGTCACCCTCTTGGGCGCTAATTAACGCCCTGCCGCGCAAAGTCCCCTGTACAGGCGTGGCAAACCCGCTCACTACCACGTTGACCGAGCCAGTAGCGCTGCTAACTCCTTCACCGCCTACACGCAGCGATAGGTTACGGAAGGGGAGAGACGGGTTATTGTATACCACTGCCAGTGTCCATCCAGCGTGGTTGGTGTTGGTAGAATCGGGGACCGTGATGGTGCCCGTTACATTTCCGACCGTGTATGCCCCTGCGCCGCCTTGAATGACCAAATTTGTTACATTTGCGGTTCTCACATAGGTACTGAGACTGGTGACGTTGACCGATGTTGCAGATTCAGGGCTGACTGTAGTAGATAAAGCAGGCGTCTGAAATGTGATCGGATTGCTGGCGCTGGACAATACATTGGTACTGCCGTTGGCATAGCTTCCTCCCCAAATAAGCTCAGCATACAGCACTGTACTGCCCGCAGGGAGCACGAGGAATGCTGTCGATGAGTTACTGGCAAAGGCAGAAGTCGTGCCGAATGGATACGTGCCGAAGCGTGAGGCTGTATTGGTTGTGATGAAAGCGCCGATGCTGGTCGCAGTACCCGGCACCCCTACCGAAGCAGAACGTGCCAGCCCGAGTGTATTCCCTATAAAGGTAATAGCCCCGGTCTGGTTCGTTGCGTAACGCTGAATAAAAGCCATGGATTAACTTCCTACTTTCCATCTCTTCCCAATTAGATACCTCAGAGATTTTTGAAGGGGAAGAGCCAGCTAGGCTGGGTGTAATGATCCTTTCGTATAAATTGCCTGCATGATAATCAGGTCTTGCATACGGCATAAGTTCCTATACCTGATTCAGCTTGATATGGCCCCCCCTCCTCCTTCGATAAAATAGATTAGCATGAGCTCCAAATAGTGGATCTGTCACGACACCAGCGGAGTAGCTATTTAAATATCTCTTCATTATTCACATATGTATGCGAGCTAAAATTAAACATGACCCTTTTCATAGAATGGCGTTATTGGAAGCGTTTTATCGAATCATGAGGGATTTTGTAAAAATCCGTCGAAATGTTGATAGGTTTTTTTACTTGGCGTTAACATATGTGTTATACTGAAGAGGCAAAGGAGGCGTGCCCTATGAACTTAACAGTACGAGGTCAACAGATCGAGGTTACCGACGCTTTGAAGGACTACGTTGAAAAGAAATTCAGCAGACTTGAGAAGTATTTCGATGCACCCCCGACGTCTGATGGAAGTGTAACGTTAAGCACAACCAGAGATTTGCACACTGTAGAAGTAACCATTCCTTTGCCGGGGCTTGTACTCCGTGCCGAAGACGAAAGCGATGACATGTATGCATCCATTGATGCCGTGGTAGACAAGCTAGAACGGCAAATTCGCAAGCACAAAACTAAGCTTAACCGGAAATTCCGGCAGGAAGGTAGTTTGAAAACTCTTTTTGTGGAAGATCCAGCGGGTAGCGTGGCTGTTGCCGAAGATGAGGATGCGGAAATGGATGAGCTGGAAGTCGTTCGTACCAAGCGTTTCTTGTTGAAACCTATGGATGTGGAAGAAGCTATTCTGCAAATGAACATGGTTGGACATAATTTCTTCGTATTTTCTAATATTGATAATGAGGAAGTTAACGTAGTTTACAAACGCAATGATGGTAAATACGGTCTGATCGAACGAGAATAGCCTGTGAAGCAGAAACTCATCACATTTTAAAGTGAATAGAATGTTTTCGATTGAAGCATGCTTCATGGATATTAGGAAAATGATCATAACACGAGCCTTATCCTTGCGAACCTGGCGGGATAGGGCTCTTTTATATGTTTATTGTAAACATGATTGAAAATTTCAGCTTGGACAGGTGTAACCAATTGTGTATTTCGTGCGTCAATTGTTTTGGTATCTTTAACCGGATGCAAATCTGGAGGCTGCTTGTGTTGCGGCATGTCCTACAAACTGTTACAATTTATGCAAAGAACATCGCACGATGGGCTGGTATAGCCGGGCCTGTCAAACATATCGGGAATCAATTTCATCATGGACCCTTTCTTATTGTGAAATTGATTCTATTAATTGTTTTGCGCGAAAGGGGTAAACCATGCTAGGAATTGTCAAAAAAATTTTTGGGGATACAAATGAACGTGACGTCAAACGTTTAATGAAGACGGTTGAACTGATCAATAAAATAGAGCCTGATTTTGAGAAGCTCTCGGATGAGGAACTGAAAGCCAAGACGGCGGAGTTTAGAGAGCGGATTGAACAAGGTGCTACGGCTGAAGAAGTGCTGCCGGAAGCTTTTGCAACGGTTCGTGAAGCGTCCAAGCGGGTGCTGGGCAAACGTCACTATGACGTACAGATGCTCGGCGGTATTGCGTTGCACGAAGGAAAAATCGCAGAAATGAAAACCGGTGAAGGTAAAACACTGGTGGGAACATTGCCGGTTTATTTGAACGCTCTGTTGGGCAAAGGTGTGCACGTGGTTACAGTCAATGACTATTTGGCACAACGCGACAGCGGAGAAATGGGACAAATTTATAATTTCTTGGGAATGAGCGTAGGTCTGAACCTGGCCAATATGGATCATGCTGCCAAACAGGAAGCTTATGCTTGTGATATTACGTATGGTACAAACAATGAGTTCGGGTTCGATTATCTGCGCGATAATATGGTGCTTTACAAAGAACAGATGGTACAGCGTCCGTTGTACTTCTGTATCATTGATGAAGTGGATTCCATTCTCGTCGATGAAGCTCGTACACCATTGATCATTTCAGGACAAGCTCAAAAATCGACCGAGCTATATTTTGCGGCTGATCGTTTTGTGAAGAGCCTGAATGTTGAAGAAGACTACACGCTGGATATTAAGGTGAAGTCAGTTGCTTTGACCGAAAACGGCGTATCCAAGGCTGAAAATTTCTTTGGTCTTGAAAACCTGTACGATCAGGAAAGTGTTACAATCAATCACCACATCGTACAAGCCTTGAAAGCTAACGCTATTATGCGTTTGGATGTGGACTATGTCGTGGCTGATGGTGAGGTCCTGATTGTCGATGAGTTTACAGGTCGTCTGATGGCTGGACGTCGTTACAGTGATGGTTTGCACCAAGCTATTGAAGCGAAGGAAAACATCATTGTCCAAAATGAAAGCATGACACTGGCGACAATTACATTCCAAAACTATTTCCGTATGTACCGCAAATTGGCGGGGATGACGGGTACAGCGAAAACAGAAGAAGAAGAATTCAAAAAAATCTACGGTCTGGAAGTGCTCCAAATTCCGACGAACAAGCCTAACCAGCGTGTAGATATGCCTGACGTAGTATACAAGAGCGTGAAGGGCAAATTCCATGCTGTAGTAGACGAAATTCTGGAGCGTAACAAAAAGAACCAGCCGATATTGGTAGGTACGGTTTCTATTGAAAACTCGGAGCTTCTTTCTGAAATGTTGAAACGCAAAGGCGTTCGTCATAAAGTACTTAACGCCAAATATCATGCGGAAGAAGCTGAGATTATTTCCCGTGCAGGTGAAGCTGGCGCGGTTACCATCGCTACTAACATGGCTGGACGTGGTACTGACATCGTACTGGGCGAAGGCGTTGCAGAACTCGGTGGTTTGCACATCATCGGTACAGAACGTCATGAATCCCGTCGTATTGATAATCAGCTTCGCGGACGTGCAGGACGTCAGGGTGATCCGGGCTCCACACAGTTTTACTTATCGCTGGGCGATGAGTTAATGAAGCGTTTTGGTGCAGATAACGTACTGAATATGATGGAGCGCTTGGGCTTCGAGGAAGATCAGCCTATCGAGAGCCGTATGATTTCGCGTGCTATCGAATCAGCTCAAAAACGTGTCGAAGGGAATAACTTTGATCAGCGTAAAGTCGTTCTTCAATATGATGACGTGATGAATCAGCAGCGTGCTATTATCTACAAACAACGCCGTGAGGTGCTGGAATCAGAGAACATCAAGGAAATTGTGTTCGACATGATCAAGCCTGTCATTGAGCGTGTAGTGGAAGCTCACTGTGGTGATGATATCCCTGAAAACTGGGAACTGGAAGAAGTTGCAGAGTATGTGAACAACAACCTGCTTGAGGAAAACACACTTTCGCGCGACGATCTGTGGGGTAAGGAAAAAGAAGAGATGGTCGATATGATCTTCGAAAAAGTTACCAACAGATACCACAGCCGTGAAGAGATGATCGGCGAAGAAATGGTACGTGAGTTCGAGAAGGTTATCGTATTGCGTGCGGTTGACAGCAAATGGATGGATCATATTGATGCTATGGATCAATTGCGTCAAGGTATTCACTTGCGTGCTTATGGTGGTACTGATCCATTGCGTGAATACCAATTTGAAGGTTTCGAAATGTTCCATGCTATGATCGCCAGCATCCAAGAGGAAGTTGCGACCTACATTATGAAAGCACAAATCGAATCCAACCAAGAGCGTCAGGCTGTCGTTGATGAAGATAAAATCTCGACGAGTGGCGAACCTGCGGCTCCCAAAAAGAAATCCGCTCCTTCGCGTCCGCGTAGAAAATAACGGATTGAAATTAAGGGATAGGTCTTGATATACACTATCCTCTGCAATGCATATAATGGCAGGCGGCAGTTCAACCACTGACCGTCGGCCATTTTGTGCCATCAGGGGACGACACTGATGTATTCAATATAACTCTTCTGCGAGATGGCCAGGTTGAATATGGTGATGACTGTGCTCTCCTAGTTCTTTTAAAACAATTATGACAAGCAAGTAGGTCCCTGCTTGCTTGTCAGTGAATTCAGCAGTTGATCTGGCTCACATACCAGAGCCTGTTATTTAAAAGCAGTTTGACTTTACGGCGGTCGGGAGCGAAGCGGAGGATTTAAATCTGGAGAAGCGTCAGCGTTCGTAAGATCAAATCATTCGCGCAGCGTCTCTTACCCAGCCGTAACTCAAAACGCTTTACTCCCCCTAACCCTATATTAAAAGGAGAATGACACCATGATTGATCCAAGTGTAAAACATGATTTACGAGAAATAGGCAAGAAACTAACAAACCTTAGGGGGTCTCTTTGACTTAGATCTCAAACAGGAAATGATCGCGAACTTTGAGGAAAAGATGGCAGCGCCTGATTTTTGGGATGATAACGAAAAGGCCCAAGGCGTAATTGCTGAAATGAATGCTGTGAAATCTTCTGTGGACAGCTATGAACAGCTGCGTCAGGAATATGAAGATGCAGGTATGATGGTTGAGCTGGCTGAAGAAGAAGGCGATGAAGCGCTGGCTGGAGAAGTTGAAAACAGTATCAAATCCCTGCTGAGCAAGCTGGAGGAATTTGAGCTGCAATTGCTTTTAAATCAGCCCTATGACAAGCTTAATGCTATTCTGGAGCTGCACCCGGGGGCAGGCGGTACCGAGTCTCAGGACTGGGGACAAATGCTGCTGCGTATGTATACACGCTGGGGTGAAAAACGAGGCTTTAAGGTAGAGACCCTGGATTATCTGGCAGGTGATGAAGCGGGAATTAAGAGTGTAACCCTCTTGATCAAAGGCTAC
Source organism: Paenibacillus polymyxa (assembly GCF_015710975.1). NCBI lineage: Bacteria > Bacillati > Bacillota > Bacilli > Caryophanales > Paenibacillaceae > Paenibacillus > Paenibacillus polymyxa. The sequence goes on from NZ_CP049783.1 coordinate 2,448,343, forward strand.
AATGCCTACGGTTATCTCAAGGCGGAGAAAGGCGTACATCGGTTGGTTCGCATCTCTCCATTTGATTCCTCCGGTCGTCGACATACATCGTTCGTGTCTTGTGATGTAGTACCGGAAATTGCGGATGATGTGGATATTGAGATCCGCACGGAAGATCTTAAAATTGATACGTACCGGGCCAGCGGTGCAGGTGGTCAGCATATTAATACGACCGACTCGGCTGTTCGGATTACGCATTTGCCTACCGGTATTGTCGTGACTTGCCAAAATGAACGCTCCCAGATCAAGAACCGTGAACGTGCGATGACGATGCTTCGTTCCAAGCTCTACGAGCGCAAGATTGAAGAACAACAGCAGCAATTGGACGAAATTCGTGGTGAACAGTCCGACATTGCATGGGGCAGCCAAATTCGCTCCTACGTGTTCCATCCATATAGCATGGTTAAGGATCACCGTACCAGCGTGGAAACTGGCAATGTAGGAGCTGTTATGGATGGCGATCTCGATCCGTTCATCGATGGTTACCTGCGCAGCCAAATTAAGCTGGACGCAGAATAATTGTCTGTACGTTTTCCTACAGAACCGCAGTCTACGTGCCTGCGGCCTGTAGGAATTTTTGTGTGACGGTATTTTTATTAAAGGAGAACGTGAATGATGTCTCAATTGAACCCTCCCACTGCCCGCCGAAGAAGGCGTAAGCCTCTGATTGCCGCCAGTGGACCAGCGCGTAACGTGACCGATGTTTTGCTAATTATACTCGGCTCCTTCATTACAGCGTTGACCTTTAACATGTTCTTGCTGCCCAACCGGATTGCATCCGGGGGTGTATCTGGCTTGTCTATCTTGGGCGAGGAGCTGTTTGGCCTGGAACCGGCCTATACGCAATGGGGAATGAACATTCCGTTATTTATAGCAGGAGTACTGCTGTTAGGAAAAAAGTATGGCTTGCGTTCCCTGCTGGGCAGCATCATGCTGCCACTATTTGTTTATGTGACGAAGGATTGGGCAGTCCCGACAACCAATCCGTTGCTGGCTTCGCTGTATGGTGGAATCGGAGTAGGATTGGGCTTGGGCACTGTGTTTCGTGGCAGAGGCTCGACGGGTGGACTGGCTATTTTAGCACAGATTATTCAAAAGTATACCGGTTTTAGCCTTTCCCTTTGTGTCATGCTGATGGATGGCACGGTAATCACACTAGCTGGTTTCGCCCTATCGCCGGAGCGAGCTCTGTATGCATTGATTGGCTTGTTTGTAACCGGCAAGGTTATTGATGCTGTAGAAATGGGACTGGGCTACTCCAAAGTGGCTTACATCATATCCAATCAAAAGGAAAAGATCACGCAAACTATTTTACAGGATTTGGATCGGGGTTTGACAGAGCTTGCAGGACGGGGGGGTTACACGAACGAAGAACGTCCTGTACTTATGGTTGTAGTCGGGCAAAACGAGGTAACCCGCCTCAAAACGCTCGTTCGCTTGGTAGACCCGGAAGCTTTTGTGATTATTAGTAATACACGTGAGGTATTGGGTGAAGGGTTCAAAAGGGAAGGCTAGCATGATATGGTCTTCTGGACGCTTGCTCTTAACTGAATCAATGCAGAAGAGCCCACTGATGTAGTGGGCTTTTCTCTTTTCAGAACAGCTTTATCAAGCCTTTTTTGGTAACAGATCAAGCCAATCTGCTGCTTGTCCTTGATTAAAATATGAGGTCGGTACTCCTTTTACTCCGGTTTTGACCATAAATAAACCGCCTGCTAGTGGTTGATCGGTATTATCGCCATCTTGAGCAGTTGTGATATACAACTCATCCAGATGTTCACCGCCAAAAGCACATGAAGTCACACAATTGACTGGAAGTGAAACCTCAGCAATTACTTCTCCCTGAGCAGAATGGATACGAGAAACGCGTTTACCGCCCCAACGCGCGATCCACAACATGCCCTCTGCATCGATGGTCATGCCATCTGGATATCCTTCACTTTCATCCAATCTAGCTATCACTTGCTTATTCTTAATGGTTCCCTGTGTCACATCGTAATCGAAGGAGACCACTTCCAAGGTCGGAGTATCGATATAATACATGGTACGATGATCTGAGCTCCAGGCTAAGCCATTAGATGTGGAAGCTTTATCGATCAGTAAGAAGACGCTTCCCTTTGTGGTCAGACTATACAACGCTCCTTGCGCGCGTTCGCCATTTAAACTCATAGTTCCTGCCAAAAAACGTCCGGCAGGATCACATTTACCATCATTAAATCGATTGCCTGTTCTACCTTCCTCAGGATCATGGATCAATACTTTCATTCCGGTCTCTATATCCAGACAATATAGACCGCTGATCATGGCCACGATTACTTTATTTTTAAGATAAGGTACAACTGCACTAATATGTTCGCCCACATCTATGGTACGATCTGTGCCTGTAGATGGATCGTAAATGTGTAATTGAAAACCCTCAATATCGACCCAAAATAAACGTTGCGACTGATGATCCCAACTGGGACCCTCGCCTAACTTGGCTTTAGCATCTATCACTAAATTCGCTGTATATGTTTTGATGTGTAGCACCCCTAACGTATAGGTTTATTTTCGTACATACTCACTCTTTATACCCTATTCAATGTCCAACGAATACATAAGTGCAGCAAATGTATAAACCGGATGAATACCAATATACAACATAATATATAAAGGGAACGCTCCTTTTCTTATGCAAAATAGAAGACTAGATTCGCAAGGGGGTCTGTCTTTTTTGTTTTCCTTAATTTTAGCCTGTACAGCTTGGCGGCCAAAAGAATGGGCAAGGGTGCATATTTTAAATTTGGAGGAATAACATGACATGAGGTGTTGTATTTATATGAATAGAGTCGTATAATAATACATATTTCATAGGGACGGAATGGAGGAAGGTCTGTGAGCAGCAAGCTAAAGGTAGCAATTGTCGGTTCCACTGGATATGGCGGAGTGGAGCTGATTCGATTTTTGGTTCATCATCCGCAGGTGGAGATTGTATCTGTTATTTCTTCATCCAGCGCGGGTGTCCCGATTAGTGATGGGTTTCCACATCTGACGGATATTGTGGTACAGGATTTGGACGGTGTCGATATCCATGAAATTGCTGCCAAGGCTGATCTGGTTTTCACAGCTACGCCATCAGGCGTTAGCACCAAATTAGTGCCACAGCTTCTGGATGTCGGACTGAAGGTGATTGACCTTTCCGGGGACTTTAGGCTCCGAAGCGGGGAAGCGTATGAAGCATGGTACAAAAAGCCTGCGGCTTCACCCGAGTATCTCAAGCAAGCCGTTTACGGACTCAGCGAGGTGTATGCAGAAAAGCTTGCTGGTGTTTCTTTTATTTCGAATCCAGGCTGCTATCCCACGGCGACACTATTGGGAATTATTCCTGCCTTAAAGGCAGATTGGATTGACCATCGGTCACTGATTGTGGATGCTAAATCCGGGGTATCCGGCTCCGGTCGGGGAACAAGTCTTGTTTCACATTATGCGGAGATGAATGAGAATTTTAAGGCTTATAAGGTGAATAAGCACCAACATATCCCTGAGATCGAACAGGTATTGGGTGATGTTGTGGGCGAGGACGTTACAATTACGTTTACGACACAGCTGGTGCCTATGACGCGAGGAATCATGAGCACAATTTATGTCACGTTGAAAGGTGATCATACGGATCAGGATCTTATCGGGTTATACCGGGATTATTATAAAGGCCATCCTTTTGTCCGCGTACGTGGCGAAGGTATATGGCCGGCAACAAAAGAAGTATTTGGTTCAAACTACTGCGACATCGGTTTTGCAGCAGATGCCCGTACTGGGCGTCTTACGATTATTTCTGTCATTGATAATGTTGTGAAGGGTGCCGCTGGGCAGGCGATTCAGAATTTAAATTTGATGATGGGATGGGAGGAGAACCTCGGACTGGGCTTCATACCGGTATATCCGTAAGTAGCACGTAAACGCAACAGGTACAGGAGAACGACAGCGGGCAGGTTTGAGAACGCAAGCGTCCGGCTGCCATTCATTCCTTATAATGCGGGCGAGGGCACATAATTATGGGCAAATTAGGATTTACAGTAGTACATGGGGGCAACATCGTAACTCCGCGTGGCTTTACAGCCGGGGGATTGCACTGTGGATTGAAAAATACGAACCGCAACGATATCGGCGCGATTCGCTGTGAGGTAGAGGCGACAGCTGCTGCGGTGTATACCACTAATGTGTTTCAGGCTGCACCGCTGAAGGTGACTCGCGAGAGCCTGACAAACGGTCGATTGCAGGCGATAGTAGTGAACAGCGGGAACGCCAATGCCTGTACAGGACAGCAAGGGGAGCAGGACGCTTACGCTATGCGTTCGGCCGCTGCTCGTGAACTGGGTGTGGCAGAGAGCAATGTAGCTGTTGCTTCGACGGGTGTAATTGGCGAGCATCTGAAAATGGATTGTGTGCTTGGCGGTATATCGTCACTACCTGAGCGGATGAGCGAGGCAAACGATGGAGCGGAGCAATTTAGCCAAGCCATTCTGACAACGGATTTGGTGAAAAAGGAAGCATGCGTGTCAGTTGAAGTGGACGGTGTGACCGTGCACATCGCCGGGGCGGCAAAAGGATCGGGTATGATTCATCCGAATATGGCAACCATGCTCGCTTTTATAACTTGTGATGCGGTCATCGGGCAGACGGCTCTTCATCAACTATTAAAGGAGGCCACGGATACTAGCTTTAATATGATTACGGTCGATGGGGATACCAGCACGAACGATATGCTAATCGCTATGGCAAGCGGACTGGCAGGCAACAGCGAGTTGAACGCAGAGCATCCTGATTGGGGGGCTTTTGCCGAGGCATTCACTTATATTTGCCGGGAGCTGGCGAAGGCGATTGCCCGTGACGGGGAAGGTGCTACGAAGCTGGTAGAGGTGTCCGTAAGCGGAGCGGTAAGCGATGCTTCTGCCCAGGCGATAGCCAAGACCGTAATTGGGTCCAGTCTGGTGAAGTCAGCCGTTTTTGGCGCAGACGCCAACTGGGGACGGATTATTGCAGCCGTCGGACGTGCTGGAGAACCGGTCAATCCAGATACGGTAGACATCCGTTTGGGCGATATTGTGGTGCTGAGTCAATCAAGTCCAGTCGCTTTTGATGAAGCCGAGGCGCTTTCCTATTTACGTGGAGATATGGTGCAAATTATCGTTGACTTGCATCACGGGAACGGAATGGCTACAGCATGGGGCTGTGATCTAACCTACGATTATGTGCGGATTAATGCGGCTTATCGGACATAGATACCAGATTTAAATACAGATGGATATTTAATAGTTAATAGAAGAAGCGAGCGGATATAGTTTTTCGCATCATTTGAAAATCGCACAAAATTGTGCAAAGGAGAAAAGGAGAGATGATATGCAATCGGCAGTGGGACACGCGGATCAAGCGAAACAAGCGGGACTGGCACGTCGTAATTTTGTGATGAAATGCGGAGGAAGTACGCTGGCTGCGTTGCCTGATTCCTTTTTTGACGACTTGGTCCGTCTGCAGTCGGAAGGCCTTCAACCAGTCATTGTACATGGCGGCGGGCCTGCGATCTCTGACAATTTGGCGAAGCTGGGAATCGAAACGGAGTTCATTCACGGGTTGCGTAAAACGACTGAACCCGTGTTGGATGTCGTGGAAATGGTGCTGGCAGGCAGCATTAACAAGCAGATTGTTCGCCGAATAGGGATGCACGGAGGGCGAGCGCTGGGCTTGTCGGGCAGTGATGGCTATTTAATTGAAGCAAAGCCTGTGCCAAATGCTGCCGAGATCGGCTGGGTCGGAGAGGTAACATCTGTTCAAGCTTCGATTATTACCGGTGTGCTGGACATGAGCTATATGCCAGTTATTGCGCCTATTGGCATTGATCGATCCGGTCAGCGTTATAACATTAATGCCGATACAGCGGCGGGCGCGGTTGCGTCTCATCTCGGCGTCAGTCGAATGATTGTTGTGACGGATGTACCTGGTATTTTGAAAAAGAATGGTATAGAGAAGAAGGTCCTAGAGTCGATCACTATACAGGAAATTGAAGATATGATCAGCACGGGTGAAATCTACGGTGGTATGATCCCGAAAGTGAGAGCGGCTATTGCCTGCATTCACGGAAAAGTGAAGGAAGTCGTCATCGTTGACGGCAGCGAACCGCAGGTACTCAGCCGTGTGCTGAGCGGAGAATCAATTGGAACACGCATTGTGCGCATGCAGTAATTGCAATATATGCTCAACCTATATAACCAAACGATAAAGGGGCGTGAACGACATGAGTAAGGAACCGAATACGCTGGTGAGCGAGGAAATGCTAAGTACGAATGGAAGCGGAGCGCAAGCGCAAAAGGGGACGGCAAAAACGCAGGCAGATAGCTCTCTTTTTCCAAACTACGCAAGATACCCGCTTACACTGGTGAAAGGACAAGGAAGCTGGCTGTGGGATGATCAGGGCAAACGTTATCTGGATTTCATGTCAGGTATTGCTGTTACCAATCTAGGCCATGCGCCTCAAGCTGTAGCGGAGCGTTTGAAAAAACAGATCGATGAACTGTGGCATGTATCCAATCTGTTTCATATTCCCGGGCAGGAACGGGCCGCGGCCTTGCTGACAGCCAATAGCAGCGCAGATGCCGTGTTCTTCTGCAATAGCGGAGCTGAAGCGAACGAAGCTGCCATTAAGCTGGCGCGTCGTTACCACCAGAAGGTGAAGCAGACCGGTCGCTATGAAATCATTACGTTCACGCAATCCTTCCACGGACGGACGCTGGCAACCTTGACTGCTACGGGTCAGGACAAAGTAAAAGAAGGCTTTTTACCGCTTCCCGCCGGGTTCAAAAGCGTTCCGCTTCATGACCAGGCTGCGCTCGAAGCAGCGATCAATGAGAATACAGCGGCAATTATGCTGGAAATGGTGCAGGCCGAAGGTGGCATGTATCCGGTAGACCCTGCTTTCGTAGACGTGATTACCCGGCTGTGCCAGGAGCATGGATTGCTGCTGATCATTGACGAGGTGCAAACAGGTATGGGACGGACAGGTAAACTGTTTTCCTTTGAGCATTATGGTATTGAGCCGGATATTTTTACATTGGCGAAAGGACTGGGCAGTGGCTTTTCGGTCGGTGCAATGCTAGGCAAAGAATATTTGCGTGAAGCGTTCACAGCGGGCAGTCATGGTTCTACGTTCGGGGGTACACCGCTTGCTATGGCAGCAGTTCAAGCGACCGTTGAAACGATTATTGATGACAAGCTGCCAGAACGCGCTGCCGAAATGGGAGATTATCTCTTCCAAAGTCTGCAAAAGCAGCTTGGAGATATTCCTTTTGTCCAGGATATCCGCGGAAAAGGTCTGATGGTCGGGATTGAGTGTGCGGAGCCGGTAGCAGAGCTTGTTTTGGCAGGACAGAAGAAGGGCATTCTGTTCATTACAGCAGGACCGAACGTGATTCGCTTGTTGCCTAACCTGTATGTAACGAAAGAAGAAATAGATCAGGCTGTAGCATGGATTGCTGAATTGATTCGGGAGCACGTAGCTTAGTGTAAAGACAGAAGCATCCGAGATTAGAGCGTAAAAGGAGAGGATCACATGAGCCAGGGCGGCGCACTGCAACAGGTGAATTTGAAAGGACGGGACTTTCTAGAGCTGGACGACTACTCGCCAGAGGAGATCCAGTATTTAATTGATCTCGCCATTGAAATTAAGCGTAAGCACAAAAACGGAGAAGCTTATCAGCCGCTGAAGGGGAAAACGCTTGGGCTGATTTTCGAAAAATCCTCCACACGCACACGGGTATCCTTTGAAGTCGGTATGTATCAATTGGGCGGGCATGCCCTTTTCCTCAGCAAAAATGATATTCAACTGGGACGCGGAGAGCCGATTAGTGACATGGCCCAAGTGATGTCACGTTATCTGGATGGCATTATGATTCGTACCTTTGGGCACGATAATGTCGTAGAGTTGGCGCGTTATGCATCCGTTCCTGTGATTAATGGTTTGAGCGATTTGGCGCATCCGTGTCAGGTGCTGGCTGATTATCAAACCTTATATGAACAAAAGGGTAAGCTGAAAGGACTCAAACTGGCTTACATCGGAGACGGCAACAATATGGCGCATTCCCTCTTAATTGGTGGAGCGAAGCTCGGAGTGCATGTCTCCATTGCAAGTCCAGCTGGATACGAGCCTGACCCGAGTGTGGTCGCGGTTTCCCGTGAGATTGCCAAACAGACAGGGAGTGAAATTGTTATCACGCAAAGTCCGCAGGAAGCAGTAAAAGATGCCGATGCGATCTACACAGACGTGTGGGCAAGCATGGGCTTTGAGGAAGAGCAGAAGGAGCGTGAGCTTGCTTTTGCCGACTTCCAGGTGAATGAGGAGTTGGTTAAGCTCGCCAAGCCAGATTATTTATTCCTGCACTGTCTACCTGCGCATCGTGGGGAAGAAGTGAGTGCAGGAGTAATCGACGGTCCCCATTCGGTCATTTTTGATGAAGCGGAAAACCGTCTACATGCACAAAAAGCGTTGCTAGTTGCTTTAATAGGATAAAGTTGATCGTAAAGAAGATAGAGGTATAAGCATTCGGGGAGGACTTCAACAATGGCAAAAGAAAAAATCGTACTCGCATATTCCGGCGGTCTGGATACGTCGGTCATTCTGAAATGGCTCAAGGAAACCTATGATGCTGAGATTATCGCATTTACCGCAGATATCGGACAAAAGGAAGAACTGGACGGTTTGGAGGAAAAGGCACTCGCTACGGGAGCTTCCAAAGTGTACATCGATGATCTGCGTGATGAATTCGCCAAGGATTTTATTTACCCGATGTTTCAGGCGGGTGCTTTATATGAAGGGCAATATTTGCTCGGAACGAGTATTGCACGTCCATTGATCGCTAAGCGGATGGTCGATATTGCGATTGCCGAGGGAGCAACAGCCATTGCTCACGGCGCAACAGGCAAAGGCAACGATCAGGTGCGCTTCGAGCTGAACGCGGCGGCGCTAACGCCGGACATCCAAGTCATTGCACCTTGGCGGCTGGAAGAGTTCCGCAACCAGTTCCCGGGCCGGGCAGAAATGATTGCCTATGCGGAAAAACACGGTATTCCGGTAACCGCTTCTGCAGCCAAGCCGTACTCCATGGACCGCAACCTGCTGCATATCAGCTATGAAAGCGGCGTGCTGGAGGACCCTTGGTTTGATCCGAGCGCTCCTGAAAATAAAGAAATGTTCTTGCTCAGCAACGCGCCTGAGGACGCCCCTGATGAAGCAGAATATTTGGAGCTGGAATTTAAAGCAGGCAACTGCGTCGCTTTGAATGGTGAACAGCTAACTCCGCTGCAAGTGATGGAAAAGCTAAATGAACTGGGCGGTAAGCATGGAATCGGACGCGTAGATATGGTGGAGAACCGTTTTGTGGGTATGAAGAGCCGCGGAGTCTATGAGACGCCAGGTGGTACAATTCTGTTCACAGCTCACCGCAAAATGGAATCCATCACAATGGATCGCGAGGTTATGAATCTGCGTGATAGCCTGATTACCCGTTATGCTACCTTGGTGTACAATGGATTCTGGTTCGCGCCGGAACGTGTTGCCTTACAGGCACTGGTTCATGAGAGTCAGAAAAATGTCAGTGGTACGGTGCGCGTGAAGCTGTACAAGGGCAATATTATCGGTGCAGGCGTTAAAAGTCCGGTTAGCTTGTACAACCCAGACATTGCAACCATGGAAGCTGATCCGACGCAAGCCTACGACCAAGGCGATGCCACAGGCTTTATCCGCTTGAATGCTTTGCGTTTGAAGGTAAATGCGGGCGTAACACAAAATCATAAATAAGATGTAATCTAACACTGTACGGAATGCGGGCCGTTCTTGTCCAAACGACGAGGGCGGCTTGTTATTGCAGAGAGGGGATCATGCAATGAGTAAGCTATGGGGCGGACGGTTTACAAAGCAAACGAACAAGCTGGTAGAGGAATATACGGCTTCTATCGGATTTGATCAGGCGTTGGCGGAAGAAGATATTCAAGGCAGTTTAGCTCATGTGGCCATGCTGGGCAAATGCGGTATTATTCCGCAGGAGGATGCAGACACGATCAAGGGGGGACTGCACACCGTTCTGGAGCGTATCCGCCGTGGGGAAATTGAATTTTCCGTTTCGGATGAGGATATTCACATGAATATTGAAAAAAACCTGATCGAGGCCATTGGTCCGGTCGGCGGTAAGCTTCACACTGGACGCAGTCGTAACGATCAGGTGGCAACGGATATGCACTTGTATTTGCGCGGACGTGTGGTATCGCTGGTAGGTATGCTGCATGATGTACAAGTTGCATTAATTGGGCAGGCCAAGGACAATCTGGACACAATAGTGCCTGGATACACACACTTGCAGCGTGCGCAGCCTATTTTGTTCGCGCATCACTTGCTGGCGTATGTGTCTATGCTAGAGCGTGATATTGACCGACTCAAGGACAGCTACAAGCGCATCAATGTGTTGCCGCTCGGGGCTGGCGCTTTGGCTGGAACCACTTTCCCGATTGATCGTCATTTTGTAGCTGAGCAGCTCGGTTTTGATGGCGTCTATGAAAATAGCCTGGACGCTGTTAGTGATCGGGACTTTATCGTAGAGTTTTTGGCCGGGGCCTCGCTGATTATGACGCATTTGTCCCGTCTGAGTGAAGAACTGGTGCTATGGAGCAGCACGGAGTTTGGTTTTGTCGAGCTGGATGATGCTTTCTGCACAGGCAGCAGCATTATGCCACAGAAGAAAAACCCGGATGTACCGGAGTTAGTACGTGGCAAAACCGGGCGTGTCTATGGAAACCTCGTTGGTCTGCTGACAGTACTGAAGTCCTTGCCACTGGCATACAACAAGGATATGCAGGAAGATAAGGAAGGGATGTTCGATACGGTTGCTACGCTGGAGGGAGCCCTGCAATTGTTCGCTCCGATGATCGCCACCATGAAGGTGAACAAGGATCGCATGCGTCAAGCGGTCAACCAGGATTTCTCCAACGCAACGGATATTGCGGACTTCCTGGTCGGCAAGGGGCTTCCGTTCCGTCAGGCCCATGAGGTTATCGGCAAAACGGTGCTGTATTGCATCCAGCAGGGCAAGTATTTGCTTGATCTGAAACTGGATGAATTCCAGCAGTTTTCGGATCTGTTCGACGAGCGGATTTATGAGGTGCTTCAACCAGAAGCAGTAGTCAATGCTCGGAATGTGTATGGCGGAACCGCCACCGGTCAGGTGCAGGCAGCCATTGGACGTAGTGAACAGCTTCTAGTGAACACGTCAACATGGTTTGAAAATCATAAGCCAAAAAATTAATCCGTAAAGAAAATTATTCTCTTGCACAGCAACGGAATGCTGTGTAAAATCAGATTTTAAGAATATTTGCCAGCTATGTTTTCAAAGGCACCGTTCGCGGTGTCTTTTGTGTTTTCCGAGAGGGTTGAAAGATTTATGATCGGAATAATCATGAACTACATAGAATTATTGGAAGTATATCGTCTACGATGTTTGACTCGCGTAGTTCTATAGACCCATTCATACATTAGTGTGAAAGTTTCTAGAATTTACATTTTTGTATACTACGCCTACTAGGATTATGGTAGAATAGCACTAAGTTTTTCATTGAATTACCAATTTAGTAGAACGAGAAGCATATGCGATAAATCATTGTCAAGTGTTTAATGGCTTTTTCGACCAGGGGAATTTCATAAATGTGTAAATGAAGAGCTTAAATGAGAACACAGGTGTGTCCTGGTTTCGGGAGAACGGCTGGTAACAATATGGAAATAGCGACATAGCAAAAGACAGAGTCGGGACGATCCAGGGAGGTATTATGAGAACTAAACGAACGACGCGTCAGCTAAAGAGCGCTTGGATCGGTTATCGCGCTTCTGACGCCGATGAATTGGTATCCTCATTGCATGAGGAGCGAATCCAGGCAGAGAAGTTGCTACGTGAGGAGCGGGAGCTTTTCCACGCGGCGCTGGAGCGGAAGAAGCAGCGGGATGCCGAGTTAAAGCAGCTGCTTGCGGACGCGCTTGCGGAAGAGCGGCGCTGGATTGAAAGGGCGGGAATTCATGGGTGACAAGCTTAGGTGGCAGGTTGGAGGAGTTTCAATTCGCCAAACCAAGAGAAGAATAAAAGAAGAGCGTCAGCGAATCGAACAACTGCAACAGCAGCTAGAGGCTCAGCGTGCAGAGCAGGCCCCGATACTGTACAAGCTTGATTTTCATATCGAAGAGTTGGAACGGCGACTGCAGGATACAGAACTTCGTATTCAGGCTTTACAGAATGCCAATGATACAGCAGCAGCTGTGGAACAATTGCTGGATGAAGGAATACAGGATGGACAGGTGCAGGAGGCGCAAGTCCAATATGCATCTGGGCAGGAACAAGCAGCGGCAGGAGCAGCTATAGGTCTTGCTTCCAGTATCCCTGGTGCAGAAGGCGGAGAGGCGGCAGCAGGAACGCAGACCGGACGAAACGGCAAGGCCCGTCTGGGAGATCAACTGGTGGAGAACGGGATGATTACCCGGGATCAGCTGACAGATGCTATCCGCAACCAGAAGCGTTACGGTGGCAGACTGGGCGATATTCTTGTAGAGATGGGCTTCATTACAGCTGAGCAGCTACAAGAGCAAATTGACGGTGATGAGTCCAAGGAGAGACTGGGCGATATGCTGGTTCGTTCCGGCTATATTACACCGGAGCAGCTAGAGCGTGCGCTCGAGTTCCAGGCGAAGAGCGGCGGACTGCTCGGCGACATCTTGCTATCATTGCAAATGTTGGAGCCAGCGGATTTGTACCGCGCGATTGCTACACAGAACCGAATCGGGCGTATTGGTGAGGAGTTGGCGCTGGATGCGGCGTACAAGCTACCTGAGCAAGTGGCCATGGCTTATGGCGTGGTCGTCATCCACCAATATATGAACCGCTATATTGTAGCGGTCAGTGATCCACTGCCAGAGGAGCGACGCTTGAAGCTGGAAGAAATTCTGGGTATGCCGGTAGAGCAAGTACTTGCAACGAAGGAAGAGATGGAGCAGCTCTGGGGTAAAATCTACGGTGAGGAAATGATGCAAGAGAGCACGACCGGGCTATTGGAAAAAGAACCGCATAATTCGGCGCGGACCACCTTTACCAAGGGACAGCTCTGGGTGTTTGCAGCTATGGGAATGATCACACTGCTTGGCCTCCTCTGGAACAGTTGGAAAACGGTGCTGATCATTAATATGATGATTCAGCTGTTTTATTTTGCTATGACGCTATTCAAATTTGGTATTATCTATCTCGGTTCCCGGCGTGGGGCGCAGCTTCGCTTCACGAAGGAAGAGGTAGACGCCATGGATGAAAAAAGACTGCCGATCTATACGATTCTTGTTCCGATGTATAAGGAAGCGGGCGTGCTTCCGATGTTGTTGCGGAATTTGGAACAGCTGGATTATCCAAAGTCCAAGCTGGATGTACGGCTGCTGATCGAAGAGGACGACATTGAGACGATTGAGCTGCTACGGGAAATGAAGCTGCCAGCGTATTACACGACACTGGTCGTGCCCGACGGCTTGCCGAAAACTAAGCCGAAGGCATGTAATTATGGACTTATTCGGGCCCGCGGCGAATTTGTCGTCATTTACGATGCTGAGGATCGCCCCGATGCTGACCAACTTAAAAAGGTCATTGCAGCGTTTGATTCACTGCCTGAGAATTATGCGTGTATTCAAGCGAAGCTCAATTATTTTAACAGCACACAAAATTTGCTGACCCGCTGGTTCACACAAGAATACAGTATGTGGTTCGAATTGCTGCTGCCAGGAATTATGCAGTTAGACACCCCCATTCCGTTGGGCGGTACGTCCAATCATTTCCGGGTATCTGTATTGAAAGATATCAATGCGTGGGACCCCTATAATGTAACCGAGGATGCCGATCTGGGCATTCGTCTGTATAAAGGTGGTTATAAAACGGCCATTGTCGATTCCCGCACATGGGAGGAAGCGAACAGCCGCGTGGGCAATTGGATTCGTCAGCGTTCACGTTGGATCAAGGGATATATGCAGACATGGCTGGTTCATATGCGCAATCCGGTTAAGCTGGTGCGCGAAGTGGGCTGGAAAGGATTTTTCGGTTTTCAGGTGATGATTCTGGCGACTCCGATGTTGCCATTGCTAAACCCGATTTTTTGGGGCTTGCTTATTTTATGGTTTGGCTGGGAGTTGTCCTTTATTCCCAAGCTGTTCCCGGGTTATGTGTACTACTTGGCCAGCGCGGAATTTTATATCGGTAACTTTCTGTTCGTATTCAGTAATGTGGCCGGCATGTATTGGGTCATCGGTGAGCTGGAAGAACGCGGTGAACGAACATTTTCATACGCGATGGTCAAATATGGGCTACTCTCGCCGTTATATTGGGTACTTATGAGTATAGCTGCGATAAAAGCAGCTTGGCAGCTTATAACCAAGCCGTTCTATTGGGAAAAGACGACGCATGGTCTGACCGATATGCATGACTTGGATGATACCCCGGCACAGTCCTCCTGAATATGAAGAAAGAAGGAGCAAGAATGGAGACCAAAAATCCTTTTTTATCCGTCGTCATTCCCATGTACAATGAAGGCTCACACCTTGAGCGTTCACTTAAGGTGATTGATGGGGTGCTGTCTGTCGTCACCTCACATTATGAGCTTATTATTGTAGATGATGGTTCCAAAGACGATACGTGGCTCAAGTTGTCCGAATTGTCCCGTCGTATGCCCTCTTTGCTCGCACTCCGGCTGAGTCGGAATTTTGGTAAGGAGCTGGCGTTGTGCGCAGGTTTGGAAAATGCATCTGGCGATGCGATCATTGTCATGGACGGTGATCTGCAGCATCCTCCTGAGATGATCGGGGAAATGGTGCGTTTATGGCAGAATGAAGGTTATGATTTAGTTGAATGTGTGAAAGAATTTCGGGGAGAAGAGTCTGTAGGCAAAAAGCTCGGAGCTTCTTTGTTCTATGCAACCTTGAATCGTTTGACGGGCTTTAATCTAAAGGATGCCTCCGATTATAAGCTGCTGGATCGAAGAGTGGTGGATGCCTGGATGGCGATGCCAGAGCGTATGCCGTTTTTTCGCGGGATGACCGCCTGGCTCGGTTTTCGTAAAACCCAGATTACATTCCGGGTGGCTCCACGAGAAGAGGGTCCAAGCCGCTGGAGTCCGTTAGGCCTATTTCGATTGGCTGCGGAAGCGATCGTTTCGTTTTCGACGGTACCTTTGCGGGTAGTGAGTTTAATGGGTCTCATTTTCATGCTGATTTCGGTCGTGTTGGGGATTCAAACCTTAATGCACAAAATAACGGGTGACGCTGTGACCGGGTTTACCACTGTCATTTTACTGCTTTTGATTATCGGTAGTGTACTTATGCTGTCGATTGGAGTGGTAGGAGAATATATTGCCGCCATATATCACGAAGTCAAAGCCAGACCCCGTTATCTAATTGCAGATAAACGGGCGAATGCTGACCGACTGTGGGTGGATAGGGAGTTTAATCAACATGATCAGACGTTCGTATCTAAAGTATCCAATCATTAAATACGGTATTGTCGGACTGCTGGGTACAGGCATTCACGTCGGTGTACTTGTGCTGCTGGTGGAGCTGTTTGCAATACCTGCAGTAACGGCTACTACCATAGGCTTTATCGTTACGTTGCTCGTTTCGTATGTGCTGAATCGTAACTGGACGTTCGAGCCTACCGGCGAAGGGAGCCGCACTCAGTTTCTTAAATATTTATTGGTCTGCACCTGCGGCTTGCTCCTGAATGCCGCTCTGATGTACGTAACCATTCACTGGATTGGTTGGTCGTATCTGATCGGTGAAGTCTTAACTACCATCATCGTGCCAGTTCATAATTATATCTGGAACCGCTATTGGATCTTCTCCGTTCCGCAACAGCGTCAGAAAGAGGTTTCATGATCGTAAGGAAACATGGAAAGTTGTTGTCATTGTTTGCTTGTATTGCTGCTCTAGAATTAGCCGTGGGTGTTTATTTTGCATGGCATCTTGGCTATATGCATACCGATGCGCTCAGTCGAGTAGCAAATGCATTTTATGTACTGTATAGTCGTGATCCGCATTTGGGTGCTATTGGGTTTGTGTGGAATCCACTACCGAGTTTGATGGAACTCATTGTACTGTTGTTCTATCCATTGTTTCCCGCACTCGCTTCCCACGGGCTGGCAGCAGTGATTGTGAGCAGCCTGTTTGCTGGGGCGAGTGCAGCATTATTGTACGGGACGGGAAAAGAACTAGGGCTTCACGGTGTAACTAGTTTGCTAATTGCGCTGTTATTTTCACTGAATCCGTTTATGTTTCTGTTTGGCTTCAACGGCTTGAGTGACTCGCCCTATATCTTTTTTATCCTGTTGACAGTGAGTCGATTCTGTATGTGGCTTAAGGATCGCAAGGC
The DNA here is from genome assembly GCF_015710975.1 of Paenibacillus polymyxa. Lineage (NCBI taxonomy): Bacteria > Bacillati > Bacillota > Bacilli > Caryophanales > Paenibacillaceae > Paenibacillus > Paenibacillus polymyxa. The sequence goes on from NZ_CP049783.1 coordinate 2,464,830, forward strand.
GGCGAATTTGATCGTATCCGGTTTTGCGCTTGCATTGGCATTTTGGGTTCGCTACGAAGCAGTCCCACTGGGGGTTGCGCTGGCTTTGGGCGTATTACTGACGATTTTTTTTCTGCATCGGTGGCGTACAAACAGAGAGAACGTTAAAACGCAATTGTCTTTAAAAGAGCGCCTGTACAAGGTAGAAGCGACATGGCTTCTATTGTTGCTGCCGCTTGTCTTTTCCGGTTTGCTGTGGCTCTTTTTTAACTGGATTATCATGGGCGACCCGCTTTACTTTTTACGCTCGCAATATTCCAATTCCACACAATCAGCGGCTTTGCTGGAGGATCAACGCTTTGTAGAAATGTTTGCTCACCCTATGCTGATGCTAAAGTTTGTCGGGCAACGGACCTTATGGTATGCGGCTCCGTTGATTGCCGTTTTGCTTATACGCCTATTGGACAAACGTCTGTGGAGTTGGAGCACATTAACGCTGCTGGCTATTTTTTTATCAGTACCTGGGCTCCAGCTTTTACTGATGCTTAAGCATTCTTCGTTTGGCTGGTTCCGATATTTTATGTATGTATTTCCGATTACGGTTGCTTGGCTGCCGTATGAGCTTAGTCTGTTGAAGGGGAAAATGCGGGGGATCGGAATCTCACTGGTAACGGCAGGAATGTTGGCAACAGCAGGCTTGTTATCCTACGCACTGACGAATCCCGCGATTGCGGCGGATGAGCATAGCTATCTGACGCATAGTGGCAATGAAAGCTATACTCGACAAATTGTTGAACGGAAAATAGGGTCATGGCTGGATGAACATTATGGTTCATCTCTCATTTTGACAGATTCTTATACGGCCTATCCGATTATTTTGAGCAGTAAAATTCCGAAGAAGTTTATGATAACGAGTGATTATGATTTTGGGAAATCTTTAACGGATCTGCCCGCTTCCAAGGTGGATTATGTTTTGGTTACGCGCTTGGTAGAAGGGGTACCGCTGGATCAGGTGAACCGGAACTATCCTGATCTGTTTGAAAAGGGGGCGCCATGGGCCTCGTTGGTGCATGATTTTGACGGGGAGTGGCGATTGTACAAGATAGAGCATGAAGAACTGCAATAATTTTATTGTATTTTAGTGCATCGTAGCGGAGGGAAGGATACAGCTGGAGGGCGTAAGCTCCCTACAGCTGCACCACCGCAAGAAGTTTGAGGGGGAACGAGAGGAATGTCCTTTCGCAAATGGTCTGCAAGCAGATGGATGGCTATAGGTCTGTTTGTGTTTATACTTGCATTGGAGCTATCTGCGGGCATCTATTTCAGCTATGTTCTGGGATATATGCACACAGACGCGCTCAGTCGGGTAGCTAACGCCTTTTATGTGCTGTACAGCCGCGACCCGCATCTGGGCGCTATCGGATTTATCTGGAATCCACTACCCAGTCTTCTGGAAATGGTGATTCTATTGCTGTATCCAATCTTTCCGGCATTAGCCTCCTATGGATTGGCTGCTGTTATTCTGAGTGCTACCTTTTCTGCTTTGACCGCTATGCTGCTATATCGGGCGGGTGTCAGAACAGGGATTAGCTCTAGGATGAGCTTGCTGCTAGCTTTGTTGTATGCACTGAATCCGTTTATTTTACTATTTGGTGCCAACGGTCTAAGCGATTCGTTATACATATATTTCATTATGATGACGGTGATTGAATTTGCGCTGTGGCTCAAGGACCGCATGACGGCAAGTCTGATTGTTTCTGGGTTAGCACTTGCCATGGCGTTTTGGACTCGTTATGAAGCGGTGCCTCTGGGCGTGGCCATGGCTGTTGGCGTGGTCTTGGCGATTTTATTTCTTCATCGCAACTTGGGTAGACGTGAACTGGCCTTGCGGGAAAAGCTACATAAAGTCGAGGCAACCTGGTTGCTTCTTCTGCTCCCCGTGGTCTTTTCCGGACTGTTGTGGATTTTCTTTAACTATCTTATTATGGGGAACGCTTTTTATTTCCTGAATTCAGAGTACTCGAACACGGCCCAATCGGCAGAGCTGCTGAATGATGATAAATTTGTAGAGATTTTCTCCAATCCGCTGGTGGCTTTGAAGTTTATTGCATCCAAAACTATCTGGTATTCTGTACCGTTGTTTGCTATTTTGTTCATTCGTCTGTTGAGTGGACGCTTGTTCCGGTGGGGAACCTTGATTATTTTGTTATTGTTCCTGTCTGTACCAGGCTTGCAATTTTTACTTATGATGCGGCAATCCTCGTACGGTTGGTTCCGCTACTTTATGTATGTATTCCCAATTACCGTAGCCTGGTTGCCTTATGAGTTGAGCCAGCTTCAGGGACGTTGGCGGAGGGCGGCCTTTGGTCTAGTGTCCGTCAGTCTGCTACTTACCGCTGGATTACTCTCCTATGCGTTGACTCGCCCGGATATTGCACCGGATGAGAATAGCTTTCTCACACGCACGGGGAATGTAAACTATGTGAGACAAGAATCAGATCGTAAGATTGCCGTTTGGCTGGATGAGCATCTGCCGAAGTCTACCATTATGACAGATTCGGCTTCAGCCTACACGATGATCGTCTACAGCCAATATCCCAAACGTTTTCTGATCACCAGTGATTATGCGTTCAATAAAGCATTAAGTTATCCGCAGGACAATCATGTGGACTATATCCTTGTACCTAAGATTATGTCAGGCATGCCGCTGAGTAAGATTAATATGGTATATCCGAATTTATATGAGCATGGTGCCCCATGGGTTCAGCTTGAACGTGAGTTTAACGGCGAGTGGCGCCTGTATAAAGTGTTGCCTAAGGCACTAACTAATGGATCTCTAACGACGGAGACAACGACTAATCCCTGATGATAGGCATAACAACAATCCCTGGAGCCTATTCCCTTCGCATGGTGCGAGGAGGAAGGCTGCGGGGATTTTTTTGCCTGTTTAGTGTCCTTTAAGCGGTAGCCATGCCAGTACATCCTGAATTTTGGCGTCCCAGTATCCCCATTCATGAGTTCCAGGACCTTCTTCGTAGGTCAGTGGAACTCCAAGAGAGGTGCATGTTTCACGAAAAGTCTGATTTCCCTTGTATAAGAAATCTTCCGTACCGCAGCATTGGTAGAGTCGGGGGAGTGAGGTCCCCGCGGTGGTATGACGTTGTAGCAGCTCCAGCAAATCGTGATCTGTTCCACGTATTTCATCTGGCCCGAAAATGTTAAGCCATTCCGCTGGACTCATGGCATTTTGCATAGGATCGGTACGGGATGCGTGTAAATCCATAACCCCCGAAAGACTGGCAGCGGCTGCAAAGCGTTCTGGGTGCTGGAGTGCCAGTTTGAAGGCACCATACCCCCCCATAGAAAGACCAGCTACAAAATTGTCTTCACGTTTGTCCGACAGAGGAAAGAATGAACGTGCCAAAGCCGGCAATTCTTCACTGATAAAGGTCCAATAAGCCGCTCCTTGCTCCATATTCGTATAGAAACTCCGATGTACCTGGGGCATGACGACGGCTAGGCCCATAGAGGCGACGTAGCGTTCAATCGAGGTTCGACGCAGCCAGGTTGAATCATCGTCCGACAGGCCATGCAGTAAATACAGTGTCGGATGTGGCCCTGTTCCTTGCTTGCCCTCCATTCCAATCTGTGAGCGGGTTGCCTGCGGAAGAATAACATTCATGGATGTGCTTAGACCAAGAACTTCCGAATAAAACTGACATTGAATTAGAGCCATAAGAAAACCTCTTTTCCTAGGGGGTTGCAATCGCTTTGACCTGTCCCAGCCTACAACTGATTATTCATTCAGTATACTTTAACCTGTCCAAATATACATATCCAAGTGAATGACTAGGCATTAAGTCCTGTTTCTTATTTATCCTACATTAGGAGGGGGTATGGTTATATGGGACGATTTTTTTAATTTAGGGGTTATTTGGGTTTGATTTCTGGTAAAGTGTTTAAAAAAGATTGATGAATCCAATCTGAGGGAGGAATTTATAGCATGGGGAAAAAGTTAAGAACCACAATTACAGGTGTACTGAGTACAGGTCTTATTCTTAGCGCATTCAGCGCAGCGGCAGCTGCTCCTCTAACTACAAGCGGCCATTGGGCAGGAGATCAGGTGCAACGCTGGTCAGCTACAGGGCAATTGGATGGGGCGGTAAAACCGGATGCGGCGATCACACGCGCAGAATTTATCGTTCTTCTGAACCGCAGCTTGGGAACGTTCACACAGGAACTTCCAGCAGTGACAGACGTAACGTATGCAGGTGGTGTGAAAATCAACGGTAATGGAAGCAGAACGTTCACAGATGTTCCGGCATCCCACTGGGCATACAACGAACTGACTAGTGCCGTAAATGCTGGCTACATAAGCGGCTATGCAGGTAACAAGCTCAAACCAAATGGTAAGGTAACACGTCAGGAAGCAGCTGCGATTATTGGCAAAGCTATTGGGCTGACTGCGGGTAACGCAGCAGATGTTACTAAATTCATTGACTCCGACAAAATTGGATCTTGGGCGAAGAAAAGTGTAGCGGCTGTTGCGGAGCAAAAAATCATCAACGGTTATCCGGATGGTAAATTCCAGCCACTGAAGCCGCTGACTCGTGCAGAGGCGGTTGCTATTCTGGATGCTGCATCCGGTTATAACCTGAGCCCTGTTGATAATCTGACGACGACTCCTGGTGGAACGGTAACGGATTCCACATACAGTAACGTGACCAATTCCACTTACGGTAATACGTCGACTACTTCTGGCAGTGAAACAGAAGATAGCAGCACAAGTACTAGCACAGATAGTACAACTACTACGGACAACTCTACAACAACAGAGACAAGCACAGAGACAACTACAAATACCGATACGACTACAGACACAGCTACTGACGCGGATGCTACTTCGAATGCACTGAAAGTCAACGATGTGTACGATGGTGAAGGTACAATTACAGGAACAGCAAAAGCTGGTTCCACAGTAACTGCCTATTCCAACGATCTGCCTATCGGCAGTGCAGTAGCCAAAGATGACGGCACATTTAGCATCAGTGTTCTTACTCAAAAAGCGACAGTTAGACTGGTGATCAAAGCTAAAGATACAGACGGCCATGAAAGTGAGCCTGTAGAAATCTCGGTTTTGAGTAAACGCAGCGAGTAATTTAGAAACAAAAACCCCCCTTTCACTCTGTCTGGAACCAATCCAGCCAGTAGTGAAGGGGGATTTTTTCGTTTATTCGCTTATGCCATCTTCCACAATAGGTTTCTCCAGTTCGCGTTTTTGTGGCTCAGACGATGTGCTACCGCCATAACTAGCTATAATGCGCTGCTGCGCCCGGTACGTATCGCGGCTGATTCGGGTGCGCTCGACGGGTTTTCCATCTACCTTTTTTATTCGAAAGGTCTCTACCACATACCCTTCTTTCCCCTGCCGAATGACTTGATAGAAGCCTGAGGGGAGTGAGTCGTTACGTATTCTCTTTACGGGTATGGGGAGTACGCGAACGGTGTGAGATTCAAGCTCATACGAAATATTGGGTGGGAATGTACCAAAAATTTTGACGGTAAGCGTTCGATTTTGGACCGCGGCACGTAGGAGCAAATGTTTGCCGGTATTATTTCTAAAACGAAAATTAATGGATCCTGTAGCAAAGGTCGCATCCTGGCCTTTGGGCAGATAGCTGACTGGCAGGGAATGGTTGCGGCGTTCGACAATGTCCAAGCCGACTCGCAGCGCTGCATTATAGACCGTGCTGGATACCTGACAAATCCCACCGCCAATGCCGGACTCCAGCCGTCCGTTCACGATTACTGGAGCCTCACGAAAACCATGGGTGCGCTCAGCCTTGGCAATCACCTGGCCGTAGTCAAATATGTCACCTGGTTTGAGAATTAAACCATCAACGGTGCTTGCCGCCGAATTAACGTTATACACACGTCCTTCCGAGCTGCTGCCGAGACTGGTGGAAAATTGGGTGATTTTTCGCTCTATACCTTCGCTGCGCAGACTGTCGACCGTAATTTTCGGCTCCAACTGGTGGAACGGTAATTCCACTCGGATCGGCTCCTCCAAAGTCGTAAAATCCTTGGGGAGTGCCTGCTTCATTACGACGTCCAATTTGGGCCAATCCAAGCGCCGGGCAGAGCGCCCCGGAATATAACGAACCTGATCGTTTGCATCAATCTGACGCACCGCATTGATAGGCATGCCGTATCGTTGCTCCTCCCAATCAGCTCCAAATTGGGATTTTAAGATCTTCTCTTGCTGGAAAGGTGTGATAGACCATTCCTTCTCGAAGCTAAAACGTGTCTGTACGCGAGTCCATAGATGCTTCGCGCTGAGTGCCTTTACCGCATTTCGGAATGCCTCCGCTTTATAACTGAACCCTGCTTCCCCGAGTGTTAGCTTTATATCTTGTGCACTGCTGTCACTGTCCGTGAAGAGCAGAGGGCGCTGCTTCAATGCATCCAGTTTTTTCTCCACCAGTCGAAGAGCGTCCGTTTTATCCATGCCGCCTACGTTGACTCCTCCGATCCGCACTCCCTCCGGTAGTGTTTGTCTATCGGCGTACAGATGAAGTCCTCCCCACAACATAGCCAGCGCCAGAACACCAGACCATATCCAAATGACAGATAAATGAATTTTTTTCATAATGCAGATGTCTCCTGTCTGATAAGCTTGATAGCATTTCGTGTGCCATAATATTCATATATATGTGCCAAAAGCAGAAAACTTTCGGTACTATTTAGGTAACAAATTTGTTACAATGATAAACGGTATGATGAAATACAGAAGTTTTTAAAGGAAATGCATGGAATATGTCGAATGGATAATAGGTTATACGTAACATGATTAAGCAGCGGGAAGTGATCGAGTGATTGAAATGCAGGATGTGTGGAAGACCTATACGAACGGGACCCACGCACTTCAAGGAGTATCGGTCAGAATTGACCGTAATGAATTCGTATACGTAGTCGGCCCGTCTGGAGCGGGGAAATCGACTTTTATGAAGCTTATTTATAGAGAAGAAGTACCGACCAAGGGACAAATTTCAGTCAATGGTTTTAATATTGGGAAGCTCAAGCAGCGCAAAATTCCCTACGTTCGTCGTAACATCGGAGTCATTTTTCAGGATTTCCGGCTTTTGCCGCGTTTGACAGCCTATGAAAATGTGGCTTTTGCTATGGAAGTTATAGAGGCTCCCAAGAAGCTGATCCGCAAGCGGGTTCCAGAAGTGCTCGAATTGGTTGGCTTGAAAGAAAAAATGAATCGTGAGCCTGCCCAGCTTTCTGGTGGGGAGCAACAGCGTGTAGCAATTGCACGGGCCATCGTGAACAATCCCTCGGTCATCATTGCTGATGAACCGACGGGGAATCTGGACCCCGAAACATCGTGGGAGATCATGCAGTTGCTGGATGAAATTAATTTTCGGGGTACGACCATTGTGATGGCGACACACAATAAGGACATCGTGAACTCCATGCGTAAACGCGTCATTGCCATCGAAAATGGCAATATCGTAAGAGACCAGGTAAGAGGGGAGTACGGATATGACTTTTAATACCTTCTTGCGTCATATGCGGGAAGGTTTCAAAAACATATTCCGCAATGGCTGGATGTCCGTAGCATCCGTCACCTCAATTATTGTGTCACTGCTCATACTGGGCGTGTTTATTATGCTGGTGCTTAACGTCAACTCCTTGGCTGATCAAGCAGATAGTCAGGTGGAAGTTAACGTATTTCTGGAGCTCAATGTCGATCAGAGCATGCGTGAAACGCTGCAAAAGGAAATCGCGGCAATGCCGGAAATCAGCAAAACAACCTTTGTGACGAAAGCTCAAGGTTTGGAGGAGCTTCGCAAAGATTTGGGAGACAGTGGCAAGGATCTGCTGGAGGGTTTTGACAAGGACAGCAATCCACTGCCGGACAAAATCGTGGTAGAGGTTATTGAACCAACGACGGTTCCATTTGTGGCCGAGAAGATTGAGAAGCTGAATACATTGCATCCTGAAAAACCGATCTTAAAGGTTCGTTACGGCAAAGGCACTGTAGAGACGCTCTTTACCATTACTAAGCTGATCCGCAATGTTGGTTTTATATTCGTCGCCGGACTGGCGATCATGTCTATGTTCTTGATCTCGAATACCATTCGAGTAACGATATTGGCACGACGCAGAGAAATCAGCATTATGAAGCTGGTCGGTGCGACCAACTTTTTCATACGATGGCCGTTTTTTATCGAAGGCGCGCTTATTGGTCTTATTGGTTCTCTTATTACTGTAGGAATTTTATTTACAGGCTATCAGCGTTTGCTGACAGCCGTTCAGGGAGATATCGCTCTCAATATGTTGAAGCTTATGCCGCTTGAAGGCATTTGGATTCAGCTGAGTGCATTGCTGGTTATTTTGGGGATGCTGGTCGGAATTATTGGCAGTACCCTGTCCATGCGCAAGTTCTTGAAAGTCTAAGAAGCATTTGGTGGAACGTCGTAGTCATTCAATAGAACGGGGAAGCCCGGTGTTATTTTGCGATAAAGGATGGGGAGTGCAAGTTGAAAAAAATAGGATCTGTGTTGGCTGCTACGTTGGTAGCTGCATTGCTAATCCAGCCTTCTGACGGATATGCCAAAAGCGTAAGTGAGATCAATTCGCAACTGAGCCAATTAGAAAAGCAAGCCAAATCTGCCAAGCAACAGCAGCAAAAGGCTGCTCAAGATAAACAGTATGCTCAACATTACAAAAATAAAACCGTACAAAACCTGAAAACGGTACTTGCTCAAATTAACAGCGTCAGTGATCAGCTGACTCGTGTAGCGGTTCAGATCGATCAAACGGAAGATAATCTGCGTGCGACTAAAAAAGATTTGGCCGAAGCAATTGATCGCATTAATTCGCGGGAAAAAATGCTGGAAACTCGTGTGCGTCTCATGTATACGGATGGAACGGTCTCCTATATGGACGTGCTTATGTCTTCGACCAGCTTTAGTGATTTTCTCAGTCGGGTAGATTCCCTGAAAACGATCGTGGAGCAGGACCAAATTCTGTTGGACGAGCATAAAAAGGACAAGGCTCTGGTCGTTAGCAAGAAAAAGCAGCTTGATACGGAATATAAAAATGCCAAGAAGCTGTATGCGCTCAAGCAGGACGCCAAAGCTCAATTGAATTCGAAGGAAAAAGAGAAGCAAAGACTGATTGCCAACTACGATCATGATATTGCTGAATCGGATGAAATTAGTGAAGAGCAAAACGATATGCTGGTAGCCCTCGCGAACAAACGTGTGGCGCTGGTGCAGGAGAAGAACAAGCTCAGAGCGGAGCAGGCTGCCAAAGCAGCACGCGCTAGAGCAGCTGCACGTGCTGCTGCAGCCAAGCGAATTGCATCTTCATCCTCAGGCGCCGCCTCGAATTCCAGCCATACGGCAGCCAGTACGTATACGGGCGGATCAGGTACTTTGGCTACGCCTGTAGCCCATTACCGACTCTCATCTACTTTTGGCATGCGGGTACATCCGATAACCGGCAAGCTTAAAGGCCATACAGGTATTGATCTGGCGGCTCCGCAGGGAACCGACATTCATGCAGCCGAGGACGGTGTTGTCATTGTTGCTGAATGGTGGAGCGGATATGGGAACACGGTTGTCATTGACCACGGAGACGGACTATGGACCCTATACGGACATATTCGCAACGGCGGTACGGTGGTTCATACGGGGCAAACCGTGAAACGCGGTCAAAAAATTGCGGAAGTGGGTTCGACGGGGAATTCCACAGGACCTCACTGTCATTTTGAAGTGCGCGAGAATAACAAACCTGTAAATCCGATGAACTATTTATAATAGATAAGGTAAGCCCTATTTGTAACCAATCCGGTTGTAGATAGGGTTTTGCTTTAATGGTTCATATCCAATGAAGAACATGTGCATTGAAACACGGAGTAGGATACAATTAACATATTCCGTACAAGCTAAACGTATACTTCGTGAATGGATGCGTTGTGAGGGAAATAGGATACAAGATAAAGAGAAGGCGGTGGACGATTAGATGTTGAAGAAAAGTACAGCGGTACTCTTGATGGTGATCGGGCTGCTTGGCGGCAGTCTGCTCACTTTTGCTTATACTGGAACAACCACAGTAGGGAATAGCGCTCTGGGCGAAGGACTGCTGGCGAGTGTAACGGGGAGTAGTTCCTCCTCCAGAAGTGATATCCGCAAAATTGAGACAGCGATGGACCTAATCCAGGGACAATATTATCAGGATGTGGATCGCACCAAGCTGGTGGATGGCGCCATCAATGGAATGATGGAGTCGCTTGGCGATCCGTATTCCTCTTATATGGGTAAAGAAACTGCACAACAGTTCGAGCAATCCATAGAAGGCTCTTTTACCGGGATTGGAGCCGAAGTAGCGGCTGAAAATGGGAAAGTAGTCGTAGTCACACCAATTAAAGGATCTCCGGCTGAAAAGGCGGGTCTACGCGCTAAGGATATTATATTGTCTGTTAACGGTGAAACACTGGACGGTTTGGATCTGAACAAGGCCGTTTCCAAAATTCGTGGACCAAAGGGCAGTCAGGCAAAAGTCAAAATTCAGCGTAACGGTTCTCCTGATCCACTCGAATACACGATTACCCGTGACAACATTGATATGGAAACTGTAACGGCTCATATGGAAAGTGATGGAGTAGGCGTCATTACGATCACCCAGTTCTCCTTAAATACGGCAGAACGTTTCAAGGAAGAGTTAGCCAAGCTGGAAAAACAAGGGCTTAAGGGACTCGTCATTGACGTGCGTAATAACCCAGGTGGGGTACTTTCTGTTGTCATTGATATTGCACAGCAATTTGTACCTTCCGGTAAAACGATTGTACAAGTGGAAGACAAAAATCAGAAGCGTGAGGAAGAGAAGTCCAAAGGTTCACGCAAAAATTATCCGGTGACTTTGCTCATGAATAAAGGTAGCGCAAGTGCGTCCGAAATTCTGGCAGGTGCTCTCCAGCAATCCGCTGGCGCAGTGTTGATCGGAGAAAACTCCTTTGGTAAAGGTACTGTACAAACCAGCTATGACAAGCAAATGGGTGACGGTAGCCTGCTCAAAATCACGATTGCCAAATGGCTAACGCCAAATGGAACATGGATTCATAAAAAAGGGATTAAGCCGGACATCGCGGTGGACCAGCCTGAATACTTTACGGCAGCACCGCTGAACAAGGAAAAGTCCTTGAAATACAATATGAATAGCAGCGATGTGAAAAATGCACAAATCATTCTGCAAGGCTTGGGATACAAACCAGGTCGCGAGGACGGCTATTTTGACAAAGTGACTGAAAGCTCTGTTATGGCTTTCCAAAAAGAGGCGAAGCTGACGGCTAACGGCATTATTGATGCGAAGACAGCATCAGCGATGGAAGCCAAGCTGATTGAAAAAATTCGTGATCCGAAAAATGATAATCAACTCAAGCAGGGGATTGAAGAGATTCGGAAGGAAATGAAGACAGGCGTAGCGAAATAATAGTGAGGCTACAACAAGGGGGCTGGAAACAGCCTCCTTTTTTATTGGGATTTATTTGCAGTCTGTCGGTTTGTCTTCCCTACATTGGCAATTTCATATAAAATAAATGGATATGAAATGTACGTGCTCCGCTATACAGCGGACCTGGGGCATAAGGAGTGTGAATGGACTTGGAATGGGCATTACAATGGGGATGGAGCGTCTTGAATGCTTGCTTGTACCTGCTTTTGCAGCCGTTTTATTATATCTCGATACTCATTGTCGCGCTTGGCTATCGTCGGCAAATGCTACTGGAGCGCAAGCTATTTCATACTAGAATGCATAGCTGGGCTGCAGAAACCTGGCGTGTCGTATGGAGTGGCTTGCTTGCCGGGATGGCACTATCCGTTCTAGGGATGTTCGTCAGCGTGCATCTGAACCCGACTTCCATCGTGTGCCTGTGGATAGCCACATTACTGCTCATGCTGATACGCGTCCGTTACCTGTGTCTTGCTTATTCGGTTGGTCTGCTAGGTGTAGTTCAATTTTTTCTGAACATAGCCAGTGGCTGGCAGCCTGGGGGAGTGCTCGGGACATCGGTAGCAGCTATCCGTGGATTGGATATTCCAGCACTCTTAGTGTTGGTTGCTGTACTGCATGTGGCTGAAGCGCTGTTGGTTCGCTGGCAAGGAGGAAAGGCAGCTACTCCGCTGTTCGTCGAGGGCAAACGGGGGAGATTGGTTGGTGGCTATCGTATGGAAGATCTCTGGCCCATTCCATTGCTATTACTGGTACCCGCTCAGGGAGGATTCGTGCTCCCCTGGACACCTTTGTTCGGCGGCGATGCCGGAACAGGGTATATGCTAGCAGCTCTGCCAGTCCTGATGGGCTTTAGCAGTGTGACGCTCGGCCAGCTACCCCGACAGAAGGCAGTACTTACTTCGAACCGATTGCTCCTGTACAGTGTGGCTTTGCTTCTGCTAAGCCTGTTGGCGGCCTGGTGGAGTCCGCTAATCTTGCTGGCAGCGTTGTTCTCCTTCTTGGCCCATGAGGCGCTGATTTGGTACGGCAATATAGAGGAAAGCCGTCTTAGCCCGATGTTTGTACATCCCGAGCAAGGGATGCGTGTTCTCGCTGTGCTGCCAGATAGTCCGGCGACAGCTATGGGCATACTGCCGGGTGAGGCCATATACCGTGTGAATGGCATGGTCGTGAACAGCCGTGCCGAGCTGCATCAGGCCTTGCGGATCAACTCTGCTTTCTGTAAGCTGGAGGTACGCAATCTGCAAGGGGAGAGCAAGTTTGTACAGCGAGGCATGTACGATGGCGATCATCATCAGTTAGGGGTCGTGCTTGCACCTGATGCAGACGCAGGCTGGGCCGTATCCATACAGCCGGCCTCCATCTACCGAATTGTGGCCATGCACATAGGTGCACGACGACGCAAAGCAGGACAGGCATCCAAGGCAGAGGGTACGCATTTGGACACCATGGACCAATAGATATTACAATAAGAGGGTAGTCATTATTTGATTAGAATCGAATAAGGCTACCCTCTTTTGTATATGGCGACAGCAGCCTGCTTGAAATGAATATTCTCATCGGTATACAATGAATAATGTAATGGGAACATTGATGAACCGAATGCCTATCATGTGTGTCAAGCAGGGAGAGGAAAAGATGAACGCGATTCACTTTATTCGAGAGTACATCAGGCACCCACGCAGCGTAGGCGCTGTAATACCCAGTTCAAGACAGCTGGCCAAGCAAATAGCGACACCGATTTACTTTGACAAAGCCTCGTGCATTATTGAATATGGGGCAGGGACTGGTGTGTTTACGCAAGAGCTGATTTTGAACAAGCGTCCAGAAACGTTACTGTTAGTGATTGAGGCAAATGAATCGTTTTATAAAAAATTACAAAGCAAATATGGTCACCTGGAGAGGGTACACATCATTCATGGATCGGCCGAGCATGTAGCGCGGTATATGGAACAGTACCAAGTCTCGAAGGTGGATTATATCGTATCGGGGCTTCCTTTCACCAGCTTACCCGCCGCGTTATCCAGCCTCATTTTGGGACAAACGGCCGAGGTGTTAGGCCAAGAAGGCAAGTTTATTACGTTCCAGTATAGCAAAGTTAAGCACAATTTCTTCCGTACTTTCTTTGCAGATATCCAGATTAAAAAGGTAAATTATAATGTGCCGCCAGCCTATGTGTTTACTTGCAGCCTGTGACCCTTCAGCTATGTAGAAGATTAGAATAAATACGAATATCCATATACGGATGATTATGAGAAGATTGGGTCAGCATCATTAAGATGTTGAAACGGTCTTTTTTGTTGTCCACTTTTATGGAAATATAAGATAAGGGTTATGTTAAATGGCAAAATTCATTTAAGGAATCATATTTTAAAATGGGGCTTAACCTATATATTACATAAGTTGGAACCTGTTAGACTTTTGTAAGATTCATAATAAATCTGAACTTTTGTTAAAGGAGATTTATATATGGTAAAACCGCTGATGTTCATGCGCTGGTGTGAGTATTATGGGTTAAGCGACCGTGAGACAGATTTTGTATCCTTTTTTATGATGAATTTTTCGGCTGCACGATCAGGCAATCAACCCAAACTTAAGGATCAATTTGTTGAGATTCAAAAAAAAGCCTTTCCAGAATACCCCTTTGATATTAGCCCGGAAGAACTGGATTATAACAAATTTGAAGAACTGATGAAACGAGTGTTGAACATTCATTTTGACACAGCTGAACTGCTGTACTCCTTCTATCTCCAAAAGCTGTGCGCACCTTTAGCAGAATACATTTTATCTACTGGAGATGCCGAGCCTGCACGAATTTACTATGAGCTTATTCAAAAGGATAAAGTACGGTAGAGATAAAAAAGCCCCTTGGCTAAGGGGCTTTTTTCTATACTCAGGCTATAAAGTTATTTAATAAGTTAACTCTAGTCAATGTTCTGCTATATGGATATATGGAATAATCTATGTATATGGACATTACGTCCCATAAATGGTTCGATATGAAGATTTGGTCGGTAGAACGTATAGCAAAGCTGTATTACAACATTTGAAGATCCGAGCACTTCTGAATTTCGGACGGAGAGGAGAGTGTAATCAACCGAATACCTGGAGCTTCGAGACGCTGTACCGGAACGATTAACTCGTTAGGAATCAGGAGCCTTAAAGCCTGATGGAGCGGCACTCGTATGGGGTGCTGCTCTTTTCAAATGTAAAGGAGGAAAGCGGTATGAGGGCGAAAAATAGTAGTAATCTTTTGTTCAAACGTTCCAAATGGCTGCCTGTCGTCATGGCCTGCACGATGATAGTAGGGGGGGCTTTACCTGCTCCAGCTGTGGTTCACGGTCAAACGGCAAAGACTATTACTATTAAAGTAGATACATTCAAGGATCGTAAGCCTATTAGCCCTTATATATACGGTACAAATCAGGATTTGGCAGGCGATGAAAATATGGCTGCCAGACGACTTGGTGGCAACCGAATGACCGGATACAACTGGGAAAACAATATGTCCAATGCAGGAAGTGACTGGCAGCAATCTAGCGATAACTATTTATGCAGTAATGGTGGCCTGACACAAGCCGAATGTGAAAAGCCAGGAGCGGTGACGACTTCGTTTCATGACCAATCGCTGAAGCTTGGCACTTATTCTTTAGTTACGTTGCCGATGGCCGGTTATGTGGCTAAGGATGGAAACGGAAGTGTGCAGGAAAGCGAAAAGGCCCCTTCCGCTCGTTGGAATCAGGTCGTAAACGCCAAAAATGCACCGTTCCAACTACAGCCTGATCTGAATGACAATCGGGTCTATGTGGATGAGTTCGTCCATTTTTTAGTGAACAAGTACGGCACTGCTTCAACAAAGGCGGGGGTGAAAGGATATGCCCTCGACAATGAACCCGCTCTCTGGTCGCATACGCACCCACGCATTCATGGTGAAAAAGTCGGAGCGAAAGAGTTGGTAGACCGGTCAGTCAGTTTATCCAAAGCTGTGAAAGCGATTGACGCGGGGGCAGAGGTTTTTGGCCCGGTTCTTTACGGATTTGGCGCCTATAAAGATCTTCAAACTGCACCTGATTGGGACTCTGTAAAAGGCAATTATAGCTGGTTCGTAGACTATTACCTGGATCAAATGCGCCTTAGCTCGCAAGTCGAAGGCAAGAGATTGCTGGATGTATTCGACGTACACTGGTATCCCGAAGCGATGGGCGGAGGCATACGAATTACGAATGAGGTAGGCAATGACGAAACGAAGAAAGCCAGAATGCAGGCACCTCGCACCTTGTGGGACCCGACCTATAAGGAAGATAGTTGGATCGCTCAATGGAACAGCGAGTTTTTGCCCATACTACCTCGATTGAAGCAGTCGGTGGATAAATATTATCCGGGAACCAAGCTGGCAATGACCGAGTATAGCTATGGCGGCGAAAATGATATTTCCGGCGGGATTGCGATGACCGATGTGCTGGGTATCTTGGGCAAAAATGATGTTTATATGGCAAACTACTGGAAGCTAAAGGATGGTGTCAACAACTACGTTAGTGCCGCTTACAAGCTTTATCGCAATTATGACGGAAAAAACTCTACTTTCGGTGATACCAGTGTTAGTGCGCAAACATCGGATATTGTCAATAGCTCGGTCCATGCTTCTGTAACGAATGCATCCGACAAAGAACTGCATCTCGTTGTCATGAATAAAAGCATGGACAGCGCATTCGACGCCCAATTTGATCTTTCCGGCGCGAAGACTTACATTTCCGGTAAAGTATGGGGGTTCGATAAAAACAGCTCGCAAATTAAAGAAGCAGCGCCAATCACGCAAATTTCAGGCAACCGTTTTACTTATACCGTACCGCCTTTGACGGCATATCACATTGTGCTGACTACTGGCAATGACACGTCTCCAGTGGAAGGTCCTGAAAGCTTTAAGCTGAAAGCTGAGGCTGGTGATGGGAAAGTCCATTTATCCTGGGATGCTTCCAGCGGAGTTGTAGGATACAGCGTACAGCGGGCAACAGATGAAAACGGCCCTTTCACTGCTGTAGCATCCAACTTGACCGAAACGTCTTATACGGATACTAACGTGACAAACGGTACTTCATACTATTACAAAGTAACCGCCAAAACCAATAAGGGATCGAGCGAATCCAATATTTTGAAAGCGGTTCCGAAGATGCCTGTAAACGGTCCCGCTCGCTATGAAGCCGAAGAAGGCACGCTGAAGGGAACCATTGTGGAATCCAGCGGGACCGGCTACTCCGGTGCTGGTTATGTAACGAATTTCCACAATCCAGGGGATTCTCTGACGATGACGATTCAGGCTCCCACGGCAGGCTTGTACAATCTTACAATCGGCTACCGTTCTCCTCATGATGACAAACGCACCAATTTCTCATTAAACGGCAAAGCGTTTGGCGAACTGCTGCTTAAGAAAACGGCTGATTTTAAAGAAACTTCCGGAGGCAAGGTGCTGTTGAATGCAGGCGCGAATACGATCAGTTTTGAAACAGGCTGGGGCTGGTACGATATCGACTACGTCAGACTGGAGCCTGCCGCTGACCGCCCACCTCATGCGGTAACCAAAACGCTTACCAATCCGAATGCGACGGTAGAAGCAAAAGCATTGATGAACTATCTGGTTGATCAATACGGGAAGAATATGCTCTCTGGTCAAGAGGAAATAAACGAAATTGATTGGCTTCAAGCCAATGTAGGTAAAAAGCCGGCGATTGCAGCGCTTGACCTGATCGACTATTCGCCAAGCAGAGCGGAACACGGTCTTAGTTCCACAGAGGCAGAAAAGGCGATTGCATGGGATAAGCAAGGGGGGATCGTTACCTTTGCATGGCACTGGAACGCACCGAAAGGTCTGATCGATACGCAGGGAAAAGAATGGTGGAGAGGCTTCTATGCCGATTCAACCACATTCGATATAGAATATGCGATGAATCATCCAGAGTCCGAAGATTATAAATTACTTATTCGCGACATCGATGTGATTGCAGGGCAATTGAAGAAGTTGCAGGATGCGAAGGTTCCTGTCCTGTTCCGTCCTTTGCACGAAGCGGAAGGAAAATGGTTCTGGTGGGGCGCCAAAGGTCCTGAGCCTGTTAAAAAGCTGTATATTTTAATGCACGACCGTTTGACGAATGTGCACAAATTGAACAATCTGATTTGGGTATGGAATTCTGTTGCTCCGGATTGGTATCCGGGAGACGAGTATGTGGATATTTTGAGCTTTGACTCTTATCCGCAAGCAGGTGATTACAGCCCGCAAATTTCAAAATACGAAGACCTTGTTGCATTGGGCAAGGACAAAAAGCTAGTTGCCATGAGCGAAAATGGACCGATCCCGGACCCTGATTTGATGAAGGCGTATCAAGCTCATTGGAGCTGGTTCGCTACATGGTATGGAGATTTTGTGAGAGACGGCAAACAAAACAGCCTTGAGCATCTGAAAAAAGTGTATAATCATCCGAACGTCATTACGCTGGATGAGCTCCCAACGAACTTAAAAACGTATGGCATTACTGAGCAGCCGTCCGTACCGGGCAGCTTCACGCTGAACGCTGCGGGTGAAACGGCGAAAGTATCGCTAAGCTGGACAGCATCGGCGAATGCGAAAAGCTATGAAGTGAAGCGTTCGACGACTGAAAACGGCGCGTTCGCCACTGTAGCGAGTGATGTATATGGCAGTAGCTACACCGACACAGCTGTAACGGCAGATACGACGTACTACTACCAAGTCGTAGCGAAGAACGATGCAGGACAGACGCTGTCGAACACGGCTAGCGCAATGCCGAAAGCGGATACTCAGCAGCCGACGACAGGACTGCTGCTCCAATATCGCACAGCAGATACTAAGGTGAACGATAATCACCTCAATCCGCAATTCCAAATTGTAAACAAAGGCACAACCTCCATACCGATCAACGAGTTGAAAATTCGCTACTACTACACAATCGACGGTGACCGTGAGCAGACTTTCAACTGCGACTATGCGACGCTGAGCTGCTCAAAGCTGAACGGTAAACTGGTTAAAATGGAGAAGGCTGCAACCGGTGCCGATTATTATTTGGAAGTCAGTTTCAATTCGGATGCAGGCGTGTTAGCACCTGGAGGAAGCACGGGCGATATCCAAACCCGTATTCATAAGACAGACTGGTCGAACTATAACGAAAGTGACGATTATTCGTATAAAGGCACGCAAACCTCATTTGCCGATCATCCTAAAGTTACCTTGTATCATAACGGCGTACTTGTTTGGGGAACCGAGCCGACAGCTAATTAAGATAAATGTTCGATCTAAAACATTGCTGAAATGAGCAGGGGAATTGTATCCTCTGCTCATTTTTTTTGTACAGAGCCTCTATAACTTTAAAATGGATAATGAAGGAAGGGATATGTTTGACTTTTATATTCAGATTAAAGAAATCACGAACTAAAATTACCTCATAATGTTAGAAAAGACGAAAAATATATTTTTTAGTTAAGAGGGGGATTGAAATGGAACATACACCTACGATCCGCTCGACGATAGAGACCGAACTCAAGCAGAGAGGCTATACATTTAGCAGCTTCAGTAAAATATCTGGAATTAACCGTGGTACATTTAGCACCATGCTGAACAGTAATCCACCCAAGCCGATTTCGGTTCGGCAGATGGACCTGATTACCAAGGCACTAGGATATCCCGATGGCTGGCTGTATGAGTTATACATAGATGAATGCTTTCACGAGGGGAAAGGACACTGGAAACGGATCAAGCCTTTTTTATTGCGTTGTGTAGATTTAGGAAGGAAGGACTGTATTCAAAAGGTATTGTCGAGATTAACGGAAGACTGGTCCTATGTGTCAACGGTATTTGAGTTTGCAGAAGAACTGCATAAAGTGGGAAAGAAAAATGAAGCTGTCCCTTTTTACGAGTGTGTGGTAGAGAACGAAAGATATTACCATTCGGAGCGGCTGGCAATCTGCCAGTATAGGCTGTTTTGTTATTCTCTAAATTCTGATTTGGATAATAATCGGCAAGCAGCTATAAGGTTTGCACCGTTTCCAAAGAACCTTCCCGAAAATTATCAACTAGACGCTTTGTTGAAGTTGACCAATACAAATTTCCAATTTTATGATTATGACATGGCTATACATTATGCGAAAGAACTTGAAGTATTAGTCACAGGTATTTTTTGGGACCAGGCTCAAGCAAGGGCGAAAAATCGTGAAGTTACACGTCTCAATACAGAAAGACATCTAATCGTTTATTATGGTCAAGCCTATTTAATGCAGGGAAATTCCTTAGAAAAACAAGGACTATATGAAGCAGCTATGAAGTTCATACCTTACTATGAAAATCTAACTCGGATTGAAGGCCTGGATGAGGTTGGAATGATAGAAGCAGAGAAATTCGAAATATGGGGGAAAGCCAATCGATTGAATCTACAAATTCTGATGGGGGATAAAGATAGTCTGCCTGCCTATGTTGAACTTATTAGGGATAATCCACAGGAAATATTACTAGGTCTATTAACCATTATAGAATCGGCCAATAATTACAGTTACTCAGTAGATGATACTTTGGTCCTTTTCGCCGAGGATATTAATAAATTTAGGGAGCTACGTACAAATATATCGTATTATCATACCAACAACAGTCTGCTGACATATTCTCGTTTTTTTCTTGAACTTAGTCGATATTTTTTTAGTAAGGGAAGCTACACCGAGGCAATAAACAATATGCTGATTAGTTTAGAAGCATCCTCTCAGTTGAATGATAAAACTTATTATATCAAGTCCATCACGCTATTGTTTGAGAAATATAAGGATCATTCGACTGAAGAACAACGGACAGAATATGAAAAAGCGATAAAAGCAGTGGAATATAATACGAGGCAAATGACCTCTTAGAGCAAAAAGGGCTATGTTTCTGTACCTAAAGCAGAAGATCACATAGCTCTTTTAGTTTATTGGACTAAATTGTTTGAAAAAAATTAGTGAATATCCGCTGTGAGGATTTTTATACACATTAAATTCCATAATATATTGAAATGGTGTAGAATAAAGGGTTGACCCCCATCCAATTTATTCATATAATTTCTAGTATATTGTAATTGATTGTCGAGGAGGGTGATTTTTTAAAATCATCTGAATACGCCGGGGGTGTTTTTATTGGAAAATGCAACCACGATTCGTTCGGAAATTGAGAAAGAATTAAAACTTGGTGGCTATACTTTTAATAGTTTTGGACAAGCTACGGGTCTTAATCGGGGCATTTTTAGTGCTATGCTTAACGGAAATCCGCCTAAGCCTATCTCCGTACGACAAATGGACTTGATCACTAAAGCGCTTAATTATCCCGAAGACTGGTTGTATGACCTGTATGTGGATGAATGTTTTTATGATGGAAGACCACATTGGAAAAGAGTTAAGCCGTTCCTTATACGCTGTGTTGAAGTAGGAAACCTGCAATGCGTGGAGAAAGTGCTCTCACGCTTAATGGAGGATCTTAATCACATCCCGACGATCTTTGCTTTGGCAGAGGAGCTATATGATGGGGGAAAGCTACAGGAGGCAATTCCTTTCTATGAGTGTGTAATTGAAAATGAAAAATATCAGCACTCAGAACGTTTGGCGATCAGTCATTATAAATTATTTCGTGCAAAAATTGGTGAGAATACTGAAATAAATCTAAAGGCAGCTATTCAATTTGAGCCTTTTCGTTTTCGGTTGCCAGAGTGTCATCAATTGGACGGATTATTGCACCTAACAAATATATATTCCTCACTACATAAATGGCAAGAAACAATTACACACAGTGATGAGCTTTGGGAGCAATCTAAAATTATATATGAAGAGGAAAATAAAAGAAGAGCTCGGAAAAACAGGAGTTATGTACCGGTAAAAACCGAACGACATTTAGTAGTATATTATGGGCAAGGATTACTTATGAAAGCTTATGCCTTACAAAAAATTGGCGACTATGAGAAGGCGAAAAAAATTGTTGCTGAGTATGCCGATCTAAGTTGGTTTGAGGGTTTAGACACCGTTGGGAAAAGAGAAGTGGAAAAGTTTAAGGTATGGTCTATGGGGAACTCTTATACACTTGATTTACTGTTAGGAGATACATCTGTGCTCCCTCAATATGTAAACTTATTAGAGAACAATAATGATGAGATATTACCAGGGCTTGTGAATATTTTGGAATCGGCTAATAGAAATTTCTTCTCGGTTGACAGCATTTTAGATCAATTTATCAAGTTTATTGATACTTTCAAAACTACTCAAGACGTAATATTTATGGATGACTATTATAATTTTAATTTTCAATTAGCCATTTATTATAGGCGAAATAAGAGACACAAGGATGCAATAAATGCTATTTTACAATGTATTCAGACATCATTCTTTCTTAAAAATGTAGAGAGTTTTGCCCAGAGTATGGTTTTCTTCGAAAATCTTAGAGCTTTATGTGACGAAGTACAAATTGAAATTTATAAATCTATTATTAAGGGGGTGTGCAAAGATGAAGAAGGTTTTTCTTTCACTCTTGCTTTCTCTAATAGTAGTCAGTAATATTGGGAATCTGTCTTATTTTCATAATATTACAATTGGTAATGGTTCACAGATTACAGTTTCAAGCCACGGTAGAGGTGGCTGAATTATAATCATGTTATATTTACTTCTAGGTTAGTATCAGGGGAAGCTTATAAGTAAATGGACTTAGCAAAAAACCAGTCTTGGTAAGGCTGGTTTTTTGATGTATTCCGTTAAAGGGATGAAATGGGTTTTATTATATTTTTAACCTGTGGGGAAGGTATCAGCCTGTAAACTAATGTAAATACCACACCGAACAGGAGGTTTATTGATGTGAAATGGAAACAATTGGAGGAGTGCATCGAAGAAAAGCGAAAAGAATTAAATGAATTGGCGAAAGAGGTGGGATTGAAGGATCGACGGGTGTTGACCAAGTCTATGGAGTTGGATCGGCTCCTTAATAAGTACAGTGATTGGAAATATAGCTATCGTAGACAACAGAGCGTACCCCAAAGTTCACAGATCCAAGAGAAGCAACACGAGCTCGTCCTATCTTATTAACATCAAGCATTATGACAAGATAAAACCTAACTTCACCTTGGCTTCTATACATAGTGAGATATAGCATAAACAAAATAATCTCTATTACATCTCGTACGCCGCCCTTATCCACGTTGTTCGTACAGTTTATTGTTCTGCGTCTACATCAGAGCGGAAGCCATGTAACATGAGGATACAGCTCAAAAAAACCTCCCCATTCACGTTATGGCGTGACTCGGGAGGTTTTTGGGTTTTACTGCTGGAGCTGACGCAGCACAGTGATTTCGACACGGCGGTTTTTTTGTCGCCCTGCTTCGGTGCTATTGTCACCAACCGGACGGGTATCTGCATAACCCGCATACTGGAATCCTGAGGGGGATAGCTGCTCTCGGTCGATAAAGAACCGGAGTACAGACAGTGCCCGAGCGCCGGAAAGCTCCCAGTTGTCCTTGTAGGTCGATGAGTTAGAGGAACGCGTGAATGGAATGTTGTCCGTATGCCCCTCAATACTAATCGGTGTTTTCAAATCTCGAAATAGACTAGCTAATTTGGATAACGTGTTTGCAGAACCCTGCTTGAGTGCCGCTCTGCCTTGGTCGAATAGAAAGCGGTCATTCAGCGTAATGACAATGCCACGTGGTTGATCGGATACGAAAATCTGATTTTGTAGCTTGTTGTCCGTAATATATTCCTGGATGACACCCATTAGGTTTTGCAGCTCTTTTTCCTGCTTGCGAAATGCTTGTTCACGCTCGGTGAGCTTGGTTGATCCCGCTTCTTTTTTATTAGAGGCCGGTTGCTTGGTCGCGGGTGGATTCTTGCTGGTGTAACGATCGGCAGTCCCCGTAATGCCCGAGCCTTGCTCCAAAATAGAATCTCCCTTGTGGAACGTATCCTGAAGGGATTGAACAACGACGTCGTATTTCTTAGCATCCAGACTGCTCATGGCATACATCACGACGAAGAAAATGAGCAGCAGGGTGATCAGATCGGCATAAGTAATCATCCACCGATCCCGTTGGTCTCCGCCGCCACCTTGACGCCCACGGCGCTTAGCGCGCGCTCTCATGGAAGTCCTCCTTTGGAGTAGCGCTCTCTGTACGTGAGCGACGAGGCGGTTTGCGATCTATATTTTGCTCTGAGCGGATAAAGAACTCCAACTTCTTGCGTACAAGCTTAGGGTTCTCTCCGTTTTGGATAGCCAGGATACCTTGCAGCAGCAAATCCATCGTAATAATTTCACTTTCACTGGCTGCTCTTATTTTGGACGCGATGGGCAGAAAGATCAGATTGGCGCTAGCAACGCCGTATAATGTTGCGATAAAAGCTACAGCAATCGACGGTCCGAGCGCAGTAGGCTCGGTTAGGCTGCCAAGTACATGGATCAGACCCATGACCGTACCGATAATCCCCATCGTAGGGGCATAGCCGCCTGCCGATTCAAATATTTTGGCGTACCCTTCATGTTTGTGCCCAATAGCATCTAACTCTAGTTCTAAAATTTGCTTGATCTGTTCCTGTTCAGTGCCGTCAATGACTAGTTGAAGACCTTCCCGCAAAAATGCATTCGGATGCTCTGATGATATACGTTCTAGCGCAAGCACACCGGATCGGCGGGAGGTGGCTGCCATGGAAACCAAATCTTCTAAATATTGCTCCGTTGGATTGTCCTCACGACTAAAAGCCATCCGCAGAGCGGTGGGTATAGTCTTCAGCTTGGAGGCAGGGTAGCTGATCACAACGGCGGCGAAAGTTCCGCCGAATACGATCAGAGCTGATGTACCTTGAAGCAGCCCTGTGAATTCTCCGCCTTCCCACAAGAAGCCACCGATTAATGCTATGATTCCGGCGATGATGCCCAATACGATGGTGATATCCAAAATTCAATTCACTCCTATTCAAGACTTATCGTTTGCATCCGCGGTAAGAAAGAGGTATAATACGGGAACAAACATTCTTATTCAACCATATTTCCCAAGTATCATTGCGCGGGAAATATCGACATAGAATTACAGGTAAAGACGTTAAAGCTCGATTGGTGTAAAAACATGATGTTTCCATTTTAGACGATAAGGGTGATGCAGGGCAATGAGTGATATCGTTGTTAGCGATAAGACTTTTGAAATTCAGTCGGAATTCCAACCTCAAGGCGATCAACCCCAGGCCATTTTTGAATTGGTAGAGGGAATTGCAGAAGGAAAGAAGCATCAAACTCTATTGGGTGCTACGGGAACAGGTAAGACGTATACCATCGCTCAGACTATTGCCAAGCTGAATCGGCCTACACTGGTTATTGCGCATAACAAGACTTTGGCTGCTCAACTGGCAAGTGAGTTTAAAGAATTCTTTCCAAACAACTCAGTCGATTATTTTGTCAGCTACTATGATTACTACCAACCGGAAGCGTACATCCCTTCTTCCGATACGTATATTGAGAAGGATTCCAGCATCAATGAGGAGATTGATAAACTTCGCCACTCAGCCACAAGCTCTCTGTTTGAGCGTCGTGACGTTATTATTGTAGCGAGTGTCTCTTGCATTTATGGTTTGGGTTCCCCGAAAGAATATTCAAGCTTGCTGCTCTCGCTTAGAGTCGGCATGGAGAAACCCCGCAATCAGATTTTGTCCCGCTTGGTCGATATTCAATATCAGCGGAACGATATCAACTTCGTGCGGGGTACTTTCCGTGTACGGGGGGATGTTGTTGAAATATTCCCGGCTTCCCATGGAGAAAACGCGATCCGGGTAGAACTGTTCGGAGATGAAATTGAACGGATTACCGAAATTAATGTGCTTACAGGTGAATTGATCGGTGAACGTGAGCATATCGCCATTTTCCCGGCATCTCACTTCGTTACTCATGAGGATACGATGAGGGTAGCACTGGTCAACATCGAACGTGAACTGGAAGAGCGCTTAGCAGAGCTGAAGGAGCAAGGGAAGCTGTTAGAGGCGCAACGTTTGGAGCAACGTACCCGCTATGATATCGAGATGATGAGAGAGGTTGGCTTTTGTTCCGGTGTCGAAAACTACTCGGGTCCACTGACATTCCGTGAGCGTGGAGCAACACCATATACACTGTTGGACTATTTTCCAGATGATATGCTGATCGTCATCGACGAATCTCATGTTACATTGCCGCAGATTCGTGCGATGTATAACGGGGACCAGGCGCGTAAAAATGTTCTCGTTGAACATGGTTTTCGTTTGCCATCTGCCTTGGATAACCGGCCGCTGAAGTTCGAAGAGTTCGAGGACAAAGTGAATCAAATTATCTATGTATCGGCTACTCCAGGCCCGTATGAGATGGAAAAATGCGATACGATGGTGCAGCAGATTATCCGTCCTACCGGTCTCCTTGATCCTATAATTGAGGTGCGTCCAAGCAAAGGTCAGATTGACGATCTCATTAATGAAATACGGCAGCGCATAGAACGTGAAGAACGGGTACTGGTCACCACACTCACGAAGAAAATGGCTGAAGATTTGACAGACTACTTAAAAGAAGTGGGCATCAAGGTTCGGTATATGCACTCCGAGATTAAGACTTTGGAACGGATGGCCATTTTGCGGGATCTTCGTCTGGGAACCTTCGATGTGCTGATCGGGATCAACTTGTTGCGGGAAGGTCTCGATTTGCCGGAAGTATCGCTGGTTGCGATTTTGGATGCGGACAAAGAAGGCTTCCTGCGTTCTGAGCGCTCTCTGATTCAGACGATCGGACGGGCAGCGCGGAATAGTGACGGACGTGTTATTATGTATGGCGATAAGATTACCGATTCTATGGATAAAGCGATTAAGGAAACGGAACGTCGCCGTGCGATTCAAATTCAATACAATGAAGAGCATGGGATTACCCCGCAAACCATCCGTAAAAAGATACGTGATGTCATTGAAGCAACCAAGACGGCAGAGTCCAAGAATGATTACCTTCCTAATGAGACGGGTAAACTTTCCAAGAAGGAGCGTCAATCCCTCATTCAGCGCCTAGAAGCAGAAATGAAGGATGCGGCCAAGAATCTACAGTTCGAACGGGCCGCCGAGTTGCGTGATGCTTTGCTGGAATTGCGGGCTGATTAAACATTGGGAATAAGCTAGAAGCACAACATATTGATAATAAAATGTTTGATTGCTTTTAAGAAATAGCGAGGACGGCCGATGTGGTCGTTCTCTTTGCGATATATCACTTCCATCGGATCATCCGATGCGATATAGGATAACGTGAATTACGGCTAAGGAGATGAAACATTTGGCGAATGAAAGCATCATCATCAAAGGCGCACGCGCGCATAATCTCAAAAATATTGACGTGACGATTCCGCGGGACAAGTTCGTTGTCCTGACAGGGCTTAGCGGCTCAGGTAAATCATCACTGGCTTTCGATACGATCTATGCGGAAGGACAGCGGCGGTATGTGGAATCATTATCTGCGTATGCCCGTCAATTCCTCGGGCAAATGGAGAAACCGGACGTCGATTCGATTGACGGCCTGTCACCTGCCATTTCCATTGACCAAAAAACGACAAGTCGGAATCCTCGTTCTACGGTCGGAACAGTTACAGAAATCTATGATTACCTGCGGTTGTTATTTGCCCGAGTGGGTCATCCTCATTGTCCTGAACATGGCATTGAAATCACTTCACAGACCGTCGAACAGATGGTAGACCGCATTTTGCAGTATCCTGAAAAGACACGGCTACAAATCCTGGCTCCATTGGTATCCGGCCGCAAAGGTGAGCATAAGACACTGTTCACTGATATAGCCAAGCAGGGCTTTGTACGGGTACGTGTGAATGGCGAACTGCGTGAATTGTCCGAGAAGATTGAATTGGAGAAGAACAAGAAGCACTCGATTGAAGTGGTCGTAGACCGGATCGTAGTCAAGGAAGATGTACGTGCGCGTCTGTCCGACTCTATCGAGACGGCACTGAATCTTTCAGGCGGACAGTTGCTTGTAGATATTATAGGGCAAGAGGAGTTGCGATTTAGCTCCAACTTTGCGTGCCCGATTTGCGGTTTTAGCATAGATGAGCTGTCTCCCCGAATGTTCTCCTTTAATAGTCCGTTTGGTGCTTGTCCAGATTGTGATGGGCTAGGAGTTAAAATGGTGGTTGACCCTGATCTGCTCATACCCGATCCAGAAAAAAGTGTAGAAGATGGGGCATTCCAGGCATGGAGTGGAGGAACTTCCACTTATTATCCTCAATTTTTACAGTCCGTATGCGAACACTACGGTATTCCGCAGGACGTTCCTGTAAGCCAATTGACGTCAGAACAAATGAATCTTATTTTGCACGGAACAGGTGACCAGAAGATCCGTTTCCGCTATGAAAATGATTTTGGTCAACGTAAGGAAGCCTATGTGACCTTTGAGGGCATTATCCCGAACCTGGAGCGTCGCTACCGTGATACGGCTTCTGAGGGAATACGTGAATTTATTGAAGGCTTTATGAGTGCAAAGCCATGTAACACCTGTAAGGGGCACCGACTGAAAAAAGAAAGCCTGTCGGTAACCATTCAAGAGCGTAATATCGCTTATGTGACAGCTTTGTCTGTCGGGGAGGCTTCTCAATTTTTCCATACACTGGAGCTGAGTGAGAAAGAGCAGTCGATTGCCAACCTCATTTTA
Source organism: Paenibacillus polymyxa (assembly GCF_015710975.1). Taxonomy (NCBI): domain Bacteria; kingdom Bacillati; phylum Bacillota; class Bacilli; order Caryophanales; family Paenibacillaceae; genus Paenibacillus; species Paenibacillus polymyxa. The sequence continues at coordinate 2,493,028 of NZ_CP049783.1, forward strand.
AAGGAAATTAACAGCCGACTGGGATTCCTCGTTAACGTTGGTTTGGAATACCTGACTTTAAGCCGTGCGGCAGGTACATTGTCCGGCGGGGAGGCACAGCGTATCCGATTGGCGACACAGATCGGGTCCAGTCTGATGGGTGTGCTTTATATTTTGGACGAGCCAAGTATCGGGTTGCATCAGCGAGATAATGACCGCCTGATTAGTGCTTTGGAACATATGCGGAACCTAGGCAATACGTTGATCGTGGTGGAGCATGACGAAGATACGATGATGGCGGCAGACTATATCATTGACATTGGGCCAGGAGCCGGAATCCATGGCGGGATGATCATGTCACAGGGGACCCCACAGGAAGTTATGGAAGATCCGAATTCCCTGACCGGTCAATATTTGAGCGGGCGTAAGTTTATTCCGGTCAATAGCGAGCGGCGCAAGCCTGCAGATAAGTGGCTGGAGATTCGCGGAGCCAAGGAGAACAATCTCAAAAATGTGAATGTCAAAATTCCATTGGGTGTTTTCACGGCTGTCACTGGTGTATCCGGGTCTGGGAAATCGACGCTAGTCAACGAAATTTTGTACAAAACGCTGGCGCGTGATCTGAACCGTGCGAGAGTACGTCCAGGTCAACATAAAGAAATTCGCGGGCTAGAGCATATCGAAAAGGTGGTTGAGATCGATCAATCGCCAATCGGCCGTACACCGCGTTCCAATCCTGCGACTTATACCGGTGTGTTCGATGATATCCGTGATTTATTCTCGCAGACGAACGAGGCTAAGGTTCGAGGCTACAAGAAAGGCCGGTTTAGCTTTAACGTTAAGGGAGGCCGATGTGAATCTTGCAGAGGCGACGGCATCATCAAGATTGAGATGCACTTTCTGCCCGATGTGTACGTACCCTGCGAAGTGTGCAAAGGCAAACGCTATAATCGGGAGACCCTCGAGGTTAAGTATAAAGGGAAGAGTATTGCTGATGTGCTGGAGATGACGGTAGAGGATGCAACAGCATTTTTTGAAAATATCCCGAAGATTCACCGCAAGATTCAGACGCTGATGGATGTAGGTTTGGGGTATATCAAGTTGGGTCAACCAGCGACTACCTTGTCCGGTGGTGAAGCACAGCGTGTGAAGCTGGCTTCCGAACTGTATCGTCGCAGCACAGGTAAAACCATTTATATTTTGGATGAGCCGACAACGGGTCTACATGTTCACGATATTGACCGTTTATTGACGGTGCTGCATCGTTTGGTTGATTCGGGAGAAACGGTACTGGTTATTGAACATAATCTAGATGTAATTAAAACAGCCGATTTCCTGATTGATCTGGGGCCTGAAGGCGGAAGCGGCGGTGGAACGATCTTGGCTACCGGGACACCAGAACAACTCGTAAAAGTTGAAGAATCCTATACAGGCCGATACTTAAAGCCGATCCTTGAACGGGATACACAGCGCAGCCAAGCGCTTCAGACCGTCGATCTATAGATACTGTTTAGTGTATGTTTTAGAAACCCTGCACATGCAGGAAGGCAGAATACGAATTAGCGTATTTATGCTTTCCCGTTGGCAGGGTTTATTTTTTTTGTAAAAAAAGAAAACTTTTATCAAATTCCTGCGTTAAAGCATGTGACACATAGTTTACCAAGCGCTGGAATAATAAATCTATATGTATATTCATCGACAGAAAGTCTCTGAGTAATCTCTAAATTTTTGGAGTTTTGGATGTTTAGGCTCGGGCTTGAAGAGGTTAATATATAACTTATGATTATCTAGCATCATACGAAGTTCCGTGCCCCGTGACAACCATTACTAGTTGAAGCGAAACCGTCTATAGTTATATCACATCTAAGATTTATACCACATCTCTGAGGAAGTCATGAAGGGAGCTGGAACGTTTGAAGATTAAGCAAAGTAGAGATCTACGTACACGTGTATACTCATGGGCAGCAGGAGTCACTATAGCGGCATGGTTATTGGGTTATAGTGCTGCACCGTCCTATGCCTCCGAGGTGTCCGAGGCGTATGCGCCCATACAAGCCGAGATCGAAACCAGTGCAGTGATTGGAACTATTAAAGATTCAGAAAACGCTCACAATTATATTCAGCCCGCAGCAAAGGGTGGGTTTGTAATGCTGAACGTCGAGGACATTACAGAAGCAAGTGTGGTACACGTCACGTACGGCAAGCTGGACAGTTCTCTAGAGACTGTATGGAAACACCAGCAGGACCTGAACGTACAACCGGGAACAAGTAGCAGGGGAGTCCAGCGGGAGACGTCAGATGGTGGGTTGTTGTTTCTGATTGATTATACCCAAGCGAACGGAATGCGGGATTTGCAGGCTTCACGATTGGACGCGGATGGAAACCCCTTGTGGTCCAAAACATTACCGACTGATGGCTTGATATCTCAAGGGCAGGGTTCTCAGGTAGGACTGGAGCCACTTGAGGATGGCAGTTTTCTAGTCTCCTCACTGAACCTTGCGGAGCAGTCCTTCACTGTACTCAAATACACAGAAGATGGCGATATACAATGGCATCGAACGACGGCCGGGGTGACCTCAGGTTGGCTGGTTGGCAGTCACAATGGATATTATGCGCTTTTGAACAGCTCAGATGGTCCCGTGGGGGTACAAGCCGATGTGTATGGTCGTAATATCCGTGATGTCCATCTAGACTTAGGATCAGGTAAGGAAATTGCCGCGGTACGTGAGTTGTCCAGCGGTCATATTGCTGTAACAGGGCTTAAAGGAAACAGCAAGCGTACCCAGGTGTTAAGTAATGGTCTGCAATTGTTTAGTAATACAGAGGACTATGCCGCTGACCGGGTGTATCTGCCTGAGGAGCAGTTGTACGTCCAGTTCAGTGATCAATATGATCCACTGGGTAAAACCACGAAGATGCATGGCATTACTATCACAGGCTTAAAAGGAAATGGCACGAAGGTGTGGGAAACGAAGACTCATTATAAGGAAGATAACTCCTTCGGCATCCGATATGATACGGGATTGATATATAAGATTCCTTCAGGCTACGCGGTGGTGACATCTACAACAGGCGCTCAGAAGCCAATAGTACTCGATTTTGCGAAAATATTGATACCGGAGTAATCCGGTGTCTTTTTTTATGAAATCGAAGAAATAGCAAGTAGGTATGGCACTGTGGTGTGGCATAAGAAACAGCCTGCTTGTATATAAAATACAAGCAGGCTGTTAATGGGCTTTATGTCTAGGATGCAACGTGGTTGGACTGTAAAATGGCAGACAACTTCTCTTGGAAAGACGGAATGCCTACACGCTGTACATACGCATAAAAGCTTTCGCCAGCAATCCTATTTTCTTTGTAAAACAGAATAAGCTCTGCCAATACAGGACCAACCTGATCGCCACGCACGCGGCCTTTGAGTGCCTTGTTGAACTGGGCATCTGCTCCAAGTGCCCCGCCGACAGCGATGTCGAACGCGTCAACCATGCCTTCAGGTGTCTTAAGGAGCGAGCCTTGCAGTCCAATGTCGGCAATATGCTTTTGACCGCAGGAATTCGGGCAACCAATAAAATGGATGCGCACCTTTTCATCCAATTGTACGTGCTGATCCAAATACTCGGCAACGTCAATCGCTCGCTTTTTCGTTTCCACAATCGCCAGATTGCAAAACTCATTTCCTGTGCAAGATACTGTACGGCTCATAAAATGCTTGGGCTGTGGTGTCAGGCGTTGCAGCACGGGAGCTTTTAGTAGCTCATCTACTTGATCATCCGGCACACCGCTCAGCAAAATATTTTGCGACATCGTGGTACGAATCTGCCCATCACCGTAGCGGTCAGCCAGGTCGGCCAGTTCATGCAACTCGTCAGCACTGAGGCGACCAACAGGTACGTTCAGACCGACATAGTTCAGACCTTCTTGGGCTTGGGGATGTATACCGTCAAAATAGGCGGCTTGCCAGCCAATGGTTTTATCTTCACCTCGTCCCGGCATTTCGCCAGTGTACTCAGTCAGCTTGGCCAGGAATTTGTCTGGGCCCCAATCGGCAACAAGGAATTTCAGACGGGCATGGTGCCGTTTTTCCCGATAGCCGTAATCACGGAAGATGGTGGTGACAGCAATAGCAACCTTCAGTACTTCCTCAGGACGGACAAACAAATCCAGCGGATGTGCCAAATGCGGCTTGGCGGATAGTCCACCGCCAACCATCACATGGAAGCCAACCACTTCTTTTCCGTTAAGGATCTTGGTTGCCGGTGTGAAGGACAGGTCGTTAATTTCAGCATGTGCATTATTGTACGTATTACTGGAGATGGACATTTTATATTTGCGCGGAAGATTGGAAAAGTCGCGATTCAATAAGAAAAAGCGGTTTACTTCATCTACAATCTCCTGAGTATCCACCAGCTCATTAGGATCAATGCCAGCCAGAGGATTGCCGACAATGGTACGAGGGCAGTCCCCACAGGCTTCAAAGGAATACAAACCAACCTTTTCCAGCCGTTCGAAAATATCCGGCAAGCTTTCAACGGTCAGCCAGTGAAATTGAATCGCCTGACGGGTGGTGACATCCACAAGATCGCGCCCGTACAGTGCGGAGATGTCCGCTAAGGCACGTGCCTGGGCTGAAGTCATGATCCCTGTATTGATGCGGACGCGCATCATGAAATGACCATCCTTGGGTTTTTGCTGGTAAACACCAGCCCATTTGAATCGGTCCATATCGTCCGCAGAGATCGAGTCATACCCTTTGTGTGCATAGCTTTCGATGATGGTACGTATAACGTCGAGACCATCCTTTTCCAGCTTGACTAACTCAAACTTGTTAAGCTTATCGGGATGAGCATTCCAGATGGGTTCATAGGCCATCTTTTTAACCTCCTTCATGTGTCTTATTTATACTTGAGATTTTAGATATAGAACTCACGATTTTTTATTTCCGACAATATAACTAAGATATAATGTGATGGTATCATAGTTGGTTATGCCCGTAAACGAAGGAATGGTCCAAAGGGTATAACGATTTTTTATTGTTTTTGCTTATTTTTTTGATATAAGGATTTGGAAAATTTATAATATAAATAGTATGAGAGGATAGGGATGTGGCAAACGGCGCTTTTTTAGAAAAAGATAGGGCTTAAAGCGATTGTATGCGTGTCCCCTCTATGGTAGATTTGGACTAACTGATAGAACAGGGTCATGTTAGAGAGGAAATGGTGAGTATATGCGTAAGATGGGGAAAAGGGTAGCTGTGCTGGCTTTGGGCAGCGCTCTATGTGTTTCTGGAACGGCAGGTGCAGCCAGCAGTGGAGCTGCGTTGAAGGCCAAGGTCATTAATGGCGGGGTCTATGTTAACGTAAGTGATATGAATAAAGCATTAGGAACCAGCGGCGCGTATAACAGCGCAAATGGTACATATACGTTATCGGCCGATCGTGTGCCGCAGGTCGTTAAAAATGTATCTCCTTCGGTAGTCGGCATCATTGGCCGTTCTGCGACAGGAGAGACCGTAGCAGGGGGAGACCGATACAACCTGGCTCACGGCACGGGTGTCATCATTCGGGCAGATGGATGGATTGTTACGAACGCGCATGTAATCGAAGGATTAGGTGATGCCGTAGTTGTAACCTCGGACGGAAAATCTTACGGAATTATCGACAGCTACAGCGATCCGATCAGTGACTTGGCGTTGATTAAAATTAAGGCAAGCGGTCTTAAACCTGCTACCTTTGCAGCTTCTACGAATAGTTTACAGGTAGGCGAGCAGGTAGTAGCTATCGGTACGCCGATCTCCTTTTCACTTCGTAACTCGGCAACCTCAGGTGTTGTTAGCGGGCTGAACCGTGGTGTCAACGCTGCGTATCGTCTCATTCAAAGTGATACCGCGATCAACCCTGGTAACAGCGGTGGTCCGCTGGTCAATCTCAAGGGCGAGGTTATCGGGATCAATACAATGAAGTTCTCAGCGGTCGGAATTGAAAATATGGGCTTTTCGATTCCGGCGGATACAGTGAAATATGTCATCAATCAATTTTTCAAATATGGTGAGGTTCGACGTGCTAGTCTTGGTCTAGGGCTTGAAGAGAGCTGGTCGGCTATCGTGGGGTTGCCTACCGAGGACCCTTTGAAAGTCACTAAAGTCACCTCAGCCAGTGCCGTACAGGTTAAAATCAAGGAAGGCGATGAGTTGTATAGTATTAACGGCAAGCGTGTAGCTTCCGCCATTGATGTCAATGAGCTGCTTAAAAACTATCAACCGGGCCAAACGGTGAGTGTACTTATGCAATCGGACGGTGATATTGTGAAGCGCAAGCTGGTACTGACACAGGATACTGGTGAAATTTATGACTCCATTCAGTCTGGAGAAGATCTTGAGGATTCGAATGAATCAGGAGCTGCTGTAGATGACGGTATAGCGCCTTCGAAGGAAGCGTCAGATTCAGCTACGGGAAAGTGAACGATAACGGCTCATCAATCTATAAAATAAAGCTAAAGGGAGATTTACTGTGAAGCATATGCAAAGAAAAATGATGCGTAAGCTGGGGGTCGGCGCTGTCGCATTGTCCCTTCTGCTTACCGCTTTACCACCAGTTGCAGCAGATCAAGATAAAAACATATTGGAATTGCGTCTGCAAAGCGGCAGCAATACAGCGATCGTGAACGGCCAAAATGCGAATATTACGAAACCCTATTCCAAAAGTGGAGCACTGATGGTTCCGGCTGGTGTGTTTAAAAAGGCATTTAACAGCAAAATTCGCCTAGCTGAAGATAATGTGGTTAAGATCACCAGCGGCACTCACGTTGTATCGCTGACAATCGGTAGTCGTACAGCCTGGGTGAGAGGACACAAGGTGACACTTCCGGCTCCACCGGAAATGTCGTCAGGAATCCTCATGGTGCCTTTGCGTCAAGTAGCAGAAGGACTGGGCGGTAAGATGGAGAAGAATGGCGCAGGAATCATCATTCGGATGGAAGCCCAAGAAGAGGCGGGCACGGTAGCAGAAGAATCACCGAACATTGATAATGATGAGGGCAAGACGCAGATCGGGAATAGTTACTACGATTGGTCCATGAACTATCCAACAGGACTCGTTATCGGTCAGGGGGGTGGAGATGAGAGTATTTCCACATTTATGGACGAGAACAGTGCATACTATATGGAAGTACACACAGCATTACAGCCGGTTCCATTGAATGCAGACGATTTGTTGCAACAATTGGTGCAGGCAGCCAAGGAAACGGGAGAAACTGTAGTGGACCGAAAATCCTTCCCGAAAGCGAAAGTGCCTTATGCTCGTGTTATTACGAAGGATGGGGACGGCGTACTGTGGGAAAATCGTCAGTACTATGACAACGGACGACTGTATGTCGTTTATTTTTCCGATGCTAAAGCAACGAACTATAAAGATCTGGCCCAGTATGCTGGACTGTTGAACTCATTTAAAACCTCTTTTAATGCACAGGATAAAAGTATTAAAGACTTGTCCACTGTTATAGGAGGCACACGAGAGGCTGGGAATCCAGACTACGGTGTGTCACTTAAAATACCTGCAGGCTGGAAAATGGACGACCAACGAATGCAGTATGAAAGCAATGACGGATCAAGCTTCCACATGAAAATCACCTCTGCTCCAGCAGATGGAAAATTGGAAAACTGGGGTCAGCAACTGCAAAAATGGCTGAGCGATTCATTTGTGTCCACAGCATACGAGGCACAAAAGACGTACCCGCTGGAGGTTGCAGGTGTTCAGGGATTAGTGCAGGAGTACCGCTATAATTTTGGGGATGGATGGGTCAAGGAGTACAATGTGCTGATTCAGCAAAATGGATATCGCTACCTGGCTGAATACGCAGTGCCTGAAAAGGTAAGCAAGGGAAATGACCAGTTCAACGCGCTCATTTCTTCGCTTCAAATCGATTTTCAAACAGTAGCGAATAACTTTGGACAATTGGAAGAGGATGACTACCTGGCGGACAAAACGAAAACGATCAAAAAGACGTCTAAAGCATATGAGTATACAGTGAATATCCCGCGGTATTGGACTGCGGTTAGCGATCAATTTGAATTGGGCGATATAGAGTATCAATTTACCGGAGGGCGTTTTTCTATCAAAATCGACAACGACCAATCCTTTGAATTGACGGTATCCCAGCTTAAGGACTTCTATGATAAGCAAGCCAAGAACTATAAAAACCTTAAAGTGGAGGAAGTTAAGGATGTAACATTTGCTGGTGTGTCGGCAGTGTCCTTTACATTCCACCGTGTGGAGGAAGGCATCGGTTATACAGGTCGCCAAATCGTTCTGGAGCATAACGGTAAAACATATACCGTAACAACGACATTAAACGATGCAAACAACACGGGTGTACAGTCCAACGCACTGGATTCGACACTGAATTCGTTTAATTTTGTGAAGTAAGAAGGTGTGGGTAAAAGATCAGTGAGTTGTAGTGGGAAGAGGCTACGCGTGCCATTTGATCCTACGATCGCTGTTGACCCGGGATTCTTGGATTGTGTAAGGATTGAATAGTAAGAATCCCAGGTCAAAGGCGAACGCTCGCGCTTCTTCGGATTCAAATGGCCCGCTTCGCTGGCCACCGCCAAATATCCCTAATCTTTTAAAGAGTGAAGTAAGCAGGGAAGTGCGAAGGCTGCTACTTTTACGAGGCTTATTCTGCCTTTTTGCTATAATACGACCTAGCTTTAACATGCAGCTGTTTCGTGCGGCAAGGTCAGTAAGCTTTGGTAATAAGAAAAAATGGAAGGCGAAGTATAGGGGGAATCCGAAAATAATTACGCTAAAGGCAGTCGACAAAAGGAATTGGGAAGAATGTGCTGAACTTGAACCGAGTCCTGAACAACAAAGATTTATGGTATCTAACCTTTACTCAATTGCCGAATGTCAGTTTTTAGATGGATTTGTATCTAAAACAATTTATAATGATGACGTATTGATTGGCTTTACGATGTTTGGTTTAGACCCGGATGACGGAAACTACTGGGTTTACCGATTTATGATTGACGAAAGATTTCAAGGTCGAGGTCATGGTTACCATGCAATGTTGCTGGTTATCGACGAAATCAGGAAAGCCAGTGATAGGACTGATGTTATCATGATTGGATATAAACCAGACAATGAACTAGCTAGAAAGCTATACAGAAAATCTGGTTTCAGGGAGGAAGGAATATCACCCTGGGGAGAAATGCTTGCGAAGTATAGGTTTGCCTAGTTAATGATATGATGACGCACCTCCAAAGCACCGCTAACCCGGATTGGAGGTGTTTTTGTGCTTTTAGTATTATATTTTTAAGGAATCGCTTGGAAAGTGTAGAAGCTTGGGGCGCAGTCTGGTACACTAGATTAGTTACAAGATAAGAATAATTTCTGCCGCAGATGTTTGTGATGCGGATTTTTTGAGTTGGATGCGATTCAGGCAAGGTACCGATGGTTCAGCGTGTGAATGATCGGACAAGATGATAGAGACAGATAGGCTTAAGAAATAAGATTCTTAGTAGGTTTCCATATCCCTGACTGAACATAACCAGCTTTGGAATGAGTGGATGGAACATTAATGAGATTACCAAGTAAGCAGCATAGCTGCCCTGAAAACAACGATGCTCCAATGAGGGGTCATTCGTTTTCAGCATATAGGGAGGGCAATAATGAAATCAGCAGTACGAAGAGAAGATGTCGAGCTTCTGGCACCAGCAGGTGACTGGGATTGTATGCGTGCGGCGGTAGCGAACGGAGCCGATGCGATCTTTTTTGGAGTGGAAAAGTTCAATGCACGGGCACGGGCGAATAATTTTCGCATGGATGAATTGCCCGAAATTATGGCCTTTTTGCATAGCTACGGAGTTAAGGGCTTTTTGACATTCAATATACTAGTATTTGAAAATGAGCTGGAGGACGCTAAAGAGTTGGTCGATGCCTGTATTGATGCCGGTGTCGATGCCCTAATTGTTCAGGATATGGGCTTGGTGAAAATGATTCGCGACATTTCGCCGGATTTTCCGATCCATGGTTCTACTCAAATGACGATTACCTCGCCGGAGGCTGTAGAATTCACGAAGCCGTACAACATGGAACGGGTTGTGCTGGGGCGTGAAAATAATCTAAAACAGATTCAAAAAATTGGCGATCAAGCAAGGCTTCCGATGGAAGTATTCGTGCATGGAGCGTTGTGCGTATCTTATTCAGGCCAATGCCTGACTTCAGAAATGTGGGGCGGACGCTCTGCAAACCGTGGTGAATGTGCACAGGCATGCCGTTTGCCTTACGATTTGATGGTGGATGGAGAGCAAAAGCCGATGGCCGATGTGACATATCTGCTATCCCCAAGGATCTGGCAGCCATTGATTTGATGCCAGAACTGATCGATGCAGGTGTGGTTTCCTTTAAAATTGAAGGGCGACTGAAAACGCCTGAATATGTAGCGAATGTGGTTAGCAAATATCGCAAGGCCATTGACAAGTATTTTGACGGCGATACGTCCAAGACGAGCAAAGAAGATATCCGCGAGCTGCAGCAGAGTTTTTCACGCGGCTTTACAGACGGGTTTCTGGAAGGAACGAATAACAAAAAGCTGGTGGACGGTACGTTCCCGAAAAGCCGGGGCGTGTATCTCGGCCGAGTGGAGCAAATCCTACGTGATGGTGTAGTATGCCGTATTGACGCCCCGCTCAAGCGTGGCGATGGTATTGTATTTGATGCAGGAGATCCTACGCAAAAAGAAGAAGGCGGACGCGTATACGATATCCGCCGCAAGGGCGTGAAGATTGAAGGCGAAGCCGGAGAAGGATGGATCGTTGACATCGTAGCGGGACGCAACGATGTGGATCTGCGCCGTGTGCACGTGGGCGACCGTATTTGGAAGACCAACGACCCGGCGCTGGACAAGCGTTTGCGCCAGTCATACGAAACCGAAAAGCCGTACCGTGTCTTCCCGGTACATGTGCGGGTCAGCGGCTCCCCAGGACAGCCGCTGTCAACATGGTGGACCGACGTGCAGAAAGGCACAACGGTCCGTGTGGACTCCGAGTTGGAGCTTGAAATCGCCCAGAAGCGTCCGATGACGCACGAACTGCTCGAAGAGCAGTTCGGCCGACTGGGCGGAACCGTGTTCCAGCTGGAGGAGCTGGACGTCCATCTGCATGGGGACGTCATCGTACCCATGCGCGAGCTGAACAGCATCCGCCGTCAGGCGGTGGAACTGCTCGCGGGCGAGCGCCCCAAACCACCCGTATACACGAAGCGGGCGGTAGAGGTGTATGGCGATGCAGCGACTCCGGCATCGTCTGTGGCACGCGGTCAGGCAGAGCTGACCGCGCTGTGCCGCAGCCTCCCTCAGGTGGAGGCTGCGCTTGAGGCCGGCGTGGAGTTCATCTACGCCGACTTCGAGTTCATCAAGCAATTCCCGGCAGCCGTAGAGGCTGTGCACGGCGCTGGGCGCCGAATTGCGCTGGTGACTCCGCGTATTCACATGCCAGGCGAAAACGGATATCACAACAATATCCTGCGCCTGCAACCGGATGCTGTGCTGGTACGCAATCCGGGAGCATTGTATTTTTACATGCGTCACCGCTTGGAGAACCCGGATGCACATCATCCGCAATTGATTGGCGACTTCTCGCTGAATATCGCCAACCATAAAGCGGCTGACCTGTTCCTGGATTCCGGCTGCGACCTGGTGACACCGTCATATGATTTGAACATCCAACAGATGGTCGATATGCTGGGACGTACACGTACCGACAAGCTGGAGATCGTCATCCAGCAGCATTTGCCAATGTTCCATACCGAACACTGCGTGTATTGTACTTTTATGAGTGAAGGCACAGACTACACCAACTGCGGTCGCCCATGTGAGGATCATCGCGCATCCCTGCGTGATCGTATTGGGATGTCTCACCCGGTTCGTGTGGACGAAGGATGCCGTAATACGGTGTACAACGCGATTGAGCAATCAGGCGCGGAATACCTGTCTAACTTCCTAGAACTAGGCGTGTCCCGTTACCGCGTGGAATTTTTGGAGGAGACACCAGAGCAAGTTCATGAGGTTATTGATCTCTATAACCGTGCTTTGCGCGGTGAAATCAGCGGAACACAAGTATGGAAGACGCTGAAAGCGACGAATCAGCTAGGGGTTACACGTGGGCAACTGGTGAAGTAACAAAGCTGTTATAGAAAAAGCGAAAAGGGTATGTGCTTTGACAGCACATACCCTTTTCTATTTAAAATTACCATTGAGCCTCTTATTGCTATACTTTTTGGGCGCTTGTTTTCTTAGAAAAAACAATAAATTTTTGTCCAACATAATTAATTAAAGTATAAAAAACATTCCCGATTAGAATAGACACGTTGCCTAGAATCTCATTATTTTTAATGCTCAAACTTGAGATCAGGTAGTGACTGATTAGATAGCTGAGACAATACGACAGTATATAGCATATCAATATAATAGAGATGAACTTCCAAATGGTCTGTCCATGGTTTGCATCATTTTTGAAGGTAAATCTTTTGTTTAAGAAATAGCTTACAGTGGCGCCTACAGAATTACCGATAAAGGTCGATAACCAGTAGTTAGTCTCTAAAATATTAAATAGCAAGAACATGACGGACATGCCGCATATTGTATTTAGAACACCTACGACAAGAAAACGGAAAAAACTATTCTGAAATAAAGTCAAATTAGTCACCTGTTCGCATCTGTTATTGGACCGCTACAACTTCCCTTTCACTATTATTCACTTTTTTTGTGTTTTCAGTATCTAAGGTGCTCTGGGACTCTAATATAGTCTCAATAATATATTTAGGTCTTTGTTTTACTTCTTTATATATTTTACCGATATATTCGCCAATGAGTCCGAGTGCGACGAGTTGTAGACCGCCTATGAACCAGATGGATAACATTAAAGAAGACCAGCCCCAAACGGTGGTGCCAAGGAACTTGCTAATAAGGGTATAGGCAGCTATTAATAGGCTTATGCCAAACATTCCAAAACCCACAGCCGAAATAAGCCGTATCGGGGTTACGCTAAACGAGGTGATTCCATCGAAAGCAAAAGCGAGCATTTTCTTTAAAGGATATTTGGATTCACCTGCAAAGCGTTCGTGTCGATCGTAATACACTTCAGTAGACTTATAACCTATTAACGGAACTAGACCACGTAAAAAGAGATTTACCTCTTTAAAATTGGCTAATTCCTGGAGAACCCTTTTGCTCATTAAACGGTAATCTGCATGATTGTATACGATATTAACGCCCATTTTACTCATCAGACGGTAGAAGCCTTGGGCTGTTGAACGTTTGAAAAATGTATCGGTAGTTCTACTTTTTCGCACCCCATACACGATGTCATTACCTTCTTTGAATTTTATTATGAATTCTCGGATGGCATTGAGATCATCCTGTAGGTCAGCGTCAACGGATATCACACAATCTGAGGTTTCTTTAGCTTCCATTAACCCAGATAATAGAGCGTTTTGATGGCCCGCATTTTTCGCCAATTTGAGACCACTGACAAAAGGATTTTTTAGATTATATGATGCGATGATGTCCCATGTTTGATCACGGCTACCATCATCAACAAACAACATTTTACTATGTTTAGAAATGAGTTCGCTCTCAGCCAACTCTTCCAGAATCACCGTAAGTCTGCTTATGGTTTCAGGCAGTACTTCTTCTTCGTTATAACAGGGAATAACTAACGTTAAAACAGGGTTACTGATTATTGAATCCAAAGAACTCTCTCCTCAAATTTTGGCTTATCTGGTACTCAAATTTCTATCTTTTTTAGTCTATAATATGGTTTACTTAAATTATATAACAATGCAATGACTAAGTGCTATAATAAACTATTAGCAATTTCCAAACGTTACTCAAACTATTGAATAATTTAGTAAGATTTGTCGAAAAGGAGTTTTACCTATGAAAATCCGTAAAGCAATTATTCCTGCTGCGGGATTAGGAACCCGGTTCCTTCCTGCGACCAAAGCGATGCCTAAAGAGATGCTTCCCATTGTAGACAAACCAACCATTCAATATATTATTGAAGAAGCTGTTGCATCTGGTATAGAAGATATCATTATCGTTACTGGTAAAGGCAAAAGGGCAATTGAGGATCATTTTGACTACTCCTTCGAGCTGGAGCATAACTTGACTTCGAAGGAAAAATGGAACCTGCTCAATGAAGTACGCAAGCCATCAGAGATGGCAGATATCCACTATATTCGTCAAAAGGAACCTAAAGGCTTGGGGCATGCCATCTGGTGTGCACGTAAGTTTATTGGTGATGAACCTTTTGCCGTCCTTTTGGGTGATGACATCGTAGAGTCTGAGAATCCATGTCTCAAGCAGATGATTGACGTGTTCGATGAGTATCAGCGTTCTATTGTAGGTGTAAAACAAGTCGATTGGAACGAGGTACATCGTTACGGGATTGTTGAAGGCCATGCACTTACTTCCAAAATCTCTGAGGCGGAACGATTGGTGGAAAAGCCTAAGAAGGAAGAAGCCAACTCCAACTTAGCGATCATGGGACGGTATATCTTGACACCTGATATTTTTGATATCCTGGGTCAGCAATCCGCCGGAGTAGGTGGGGAAATTCAACTGACGGACGCATTGTCCAAACTGGGAGAAAAGAGTCCGATCCTAGCCTATGAATTTGATGGCAACCGCCATGACGTTGGCGAGAAGCTGGGATTCATTGAAACGACCATTCATTATGCTCTACAGCATAACGAGATTAAGGATGAAGTACTGGCTTATATGAGACAGGTTATTGAAGATATTGACCAACAGAAATAAACCTTACTGTAAGAAGTAGGACTGATCCCTATTTGTAAGACAGAGAGCAAAATACTTTTCAGTTTAAGGACCAGTTGCTAGAAACGAACTGGCGATTGGTTATTTAGTTCTGTTGAATGCAAATTAAGGTTAGTAGGTAAAGTAGTCCTGAACCGTCCGTTCGACGATATCCGTTGTTGTATAGCTCAAACCTTGAGATAGCACGTTTCAGACTTTAACGTGGAATGGAACGACTTGATGGAGCATTATCAGCAGTCCCCCCCCTTGCGGGGGAGCTTATGGTAATGCTTTTTACCTTTCCAACTTTCTGATACGCTTTGGATTATAAACGCTGCCTTGATTGCTATGGAGTATTGTACCTGGTAGAAACGGTAATTGGTGAAGCGTATCCAAGACAAACGCGGTATTTTTGCTTGTCAGCTACACTTTATGCCACAATTTCTCCATTGAAATTCAAAGATACTCGACAGATACAACATTTTCTCGCCAAACGGTAAATACGTAATTTCCATAACGATTTTTTGCATAGGGCTTCGATCCCGAATTGGTGCTTTAATAGAGATGCACTACTATATAAGTTGGCTGATTCTGTGCGTTTTCGTTTCTTGAGTTTGAGATGACATTGTAACTGCTCACCCTACATGATTTATTGTACAAGTTTATGATTGACCTTATGCTCATAAGAAACAAGTCCGTGGCCTTCCTGTATCCATACCGAGTTTTATGCTGTATGTAGAGTTCGCGAACATTCCTACGAGAAGTTCTTCTCCACGGCCTCGTAGCTGCTTTCTAGTGGAAGTATATGGCTTGAGGAAGACCTATCCATCACAAGCTTGACTTCAAATTCACTTTTCCCGAAATAGATTTCCCCATTGTACTAAGTAGTCTCTGGTGACATCCCCCTTCAACTCCTTGTACTTTTTAGATCGTCTAATTGTTGCTTTAAAAATCAATTTTCCGCTTTTTGGTTGCTCAAACTCTGAATGTATGCTCAGGTTCTTTTTTATAGCTGTATTGTTTCCGAGAGGCAGCTTTATCCGTTTCAATTCGCCGTTAAGATACGACCTTAACATGATTTTTACTTGTTCTTATTTCATATGCCCAATTGCTCCATGACTTGTCAGGCCGAGATACTAGCCAGTATCAGGAGATGCTTTCATTGTGTAAAAAAGGTAAAAATTTTAAATAGATGTAATAAAAAGAAACTTTTTTTCTCTTGATGCGTCTTATATATTGAGAGGTTGCCCATTGAGGTTCTCTCAACTTTATCGAAGGGAGGGATTAAGATGAATTCTCCAGAATTAGTCTTTTTCGAACAAGAGGACACCCTTGATTTGGACTTACAAATTAATGATCTAACATTAAAGCAAGCGAAAAATCCTTGCACAAGCACTGTAACTTGTAGTGTTTCTAGATGCCTTGGTACACATGTGACTTGTGAGTGTTGGTGCTAACTTTAAAAGAAATCTGACCCTGGATATTATTTCATACATCCAGGGTCTTTTACTTCAGGAGGAGGTTATCCTATAGTGGATAAAGTTACAAATATAAATATGTTTCAGTCATTAGATTTTTTTATGGTGAGAGTACCACTACTGCCTATTGATTTTTACTATAACTTATTCAGTGAAAGTACTACATATGATGTGACAAGGAACAAGGCTTTATCTTTGTTAACAGACCCTGTTATACGGGAAGCGATCACCATAGCCAGCCCTTCACTTATGAATTCTATCAATAATGTCCTAACCAATAAAAATACTAAAAAAATGAACACGGTGCTACGGGCAGTTGTGAATTATCTAATCAGGCTTTCTTCAAGAGCTACACCTTATGGGATTTTTTCTGGGGTTTCTATAGGTCTCTTTTCGGAACTTAGCTGCTTGGAAGTGGGTGATACTAGGCAGAACAGGAAAATATCCCGTCCAGATATGGAATGGATCATGGGATTGGTTAGATATTTAGAGAAAGAGGGAAATGTGGTAAAACAGTTGGCGGTGCGGACTAATCCAACCTTGTATTTATCTGGTACAAGAATAAAATTGCCATTTTTAAACTATATTGAACAACACCACGATCCTGATGTAAAACGAATGAAAAGTAGTTCGATAAAAGCGTCCAAGCCGGTTCAGCTTGTGATGGATTATGCACAAACTCCGATTCCTTTTGCTAATCTAGTTAAGAAAATACAAGAAGAGTATCCCGAAAACAAAGAAACTTTAATAACTGAATTTCTGATGAAGCTATTGAATCAGGAGTTTTTAATTAGCAATTTGAGACCACCATTATGCATAGATAATATGGATTTGCCTTTTGAATATCTACGAAAACAGATAGCACCTATAAACAATATTGAATATATCAAAAAAGGTCTGGATGAAATTAGTGAAGAAATAAAACAATACGATGATTCTCCAATAGGTAATGGGGAATCCTTGTACAATCAGCTATGTATAAGAATGAGAAAATTAGTTCCAACGAAGGAAACTTTGCAGATTGATATGGAGACAAAAGTAGAAGAAGCCTTTTTAAGCCAAAATGTCTCTAAAGATATTGCTAGATCAGCAGAGATCTTATGGAGGCTGTCGCCGGATTTGAGCAATCCTCATTGGACACAGTACCGAAATGATTTTATAGAGAAATATGGTATTGATTGTCAAGTTCCGATCTTAGAGCTTTTGGACGAAGATTTAGGGTTAGGGGCTCCACCTGATTATAAATATCCTGAGAGTAGATATAGTTTAGAACACCCTATACTAAATGCAGAGAGAGAGAAGGTTCTGGCAAACTGGATTACAAATGTTATTAAAGAAGGAAAAATAGAAATAGAACTGACGGATGAAAAATTAAAGAGAATCGAGACTTTATCTGATGAGCTTTTGCCCCCTACCTCTATAGAAATGTATGTTACCATAGCAGCAAATAGCGAAGAAGCTTTGAAAAATAACGAATATAAGATCATTATCAACCCCAATTCGGGAAGTGCAGGTGCGGGTAAAACATTTGGAAGATTTGGACCAATCCTAGATAAGACTGCAAGAGAGAAGATCACGAACACGTATAAAATTCAAGAGGAATACAGAAAAGATGCTATATTTGCTGAACTTGTATATTTAACGGTCAATAGTAGACATTCTAACGTAGTGATTACCAACAAATCATGTAGTCACCAAATTGTGTTGGGAACTAATTATTCCAATGTAGATACTTCAAAACAAATTTCAATTTCTGATTTATATGTAGGATGTACCCACAATTACTTTTATTTAAAGTCACAGTCGTTGAATAAAGAGATAATCCCAGTTTCCACCAACATGCTAAATTACAATAATGCTCCCAATGTATACCGCTTTTTAATGGAAATTTCACAAGAAAGACACAGAAGCATTTTGCCTTTTCAGTGGGGAGGCCTATCGGAATTCCCTATGCTGCCTCGTGTGAAATATAAAAACATAATTTTATCTTTAGCGAAATGGTCGCTTGATAAAAATAACGATGAATTAAAAAAATGTAAAAACGAGGAGGATTGGATTGAGGGTTTTGAAAAGTGGAGAGGGGAGTGGCGCGTTCCAAGATATGTTTATATTACCACTTCTGTTTCAGATAACAGAGTACTAATTGATCTTAAAAATGAGTTTTTCATATTAGAGTTATTTGAGAAATATCATAAATTAAGTGATTCACAATCATTATGGTTAACCGAGAGTGGATTTGAACCAAGTGACGTATGGGCTAGAGGGAAAGAAGGGCGCTTTATCGCAGAGTACGTTATTCCCTTAGTAAGGACAAATGTAGAGGAACCTTTGACCCCGAAGCAGTGTGAAGATATGAATCTTATTCAAAGACCAATCAGAGAGCATTCAAACATTATATATTTACCGGGAAGTGAATGGCTTTATATAAAGCTTTATGGTATGTCTGAACGAGAGGAAGAGTTTATTGGCAATTACATTAGAACATTTTGTGAGCAGGTAGAGAATCAAGGAATAATAAATCGTTATTTTATTGTTAGGTATAAAGATCCGGATCATCATATACGGTTACGACTTCATGGTGAGGAATCCGTTGTTTGTAAACAACTAATCCCTGCTATTCATATGTGGGCTAGACGCCTAAAGGTTGGAGGTCTACTAAGTAAAATAATATTTGATTCATATGAGCCGGAAATTGAGCGATACGGTGGTAAACGTTTAATTAGTATAGCGGAGCGTTTTTTTGCTGTTGATTCGAAGATTACAGTAGAACTGGTCTCTTTAAAATATAACAATAAGTTGAATGTTCCTATAGAGATTATTGGTTTCATTAGTGTAATTGATATTTTAAATCAGTTTATACCAGCGGTAGAACGGCAAGTTACTTGGTTTCATGAAGAAGAATGGCATATGGAGCATGTAAAAGATTTTATGAAGGATCGCACTTTTTATATAATTTTGTGCGATGTTTCGGACAATTGGTCCTCACTTAGAAATTTGGAGTACGGGGACTACTTATTATCTAAGTTTCAAGAGCGAAAAAAAATAATAAATGAATATAAAGAGGCACTTGAACATGAAAAGGATTTAACGAATACATTTTCCAATATTCTAGGTAGCCTCATTCATATGCATTTAAATCGTCTTATAGGTACGAATAGGAAAATGGAAAGAAAGATAATGTCGTTGTTAAGTCATTCTTTATATCATTTTAATGAATCAATAAAACACAAGAAAAAATGTATTTCAAAGGAGTCGAACGTTGATGACAGTAGTACAAAACAATAAGAGCCTGCATAACGATATTATAAAAATTGTAAGTGTTATAAGTGCCAGGTTGACTGACCCCCAGTATGTACAGACTATATGTTCTTCTGAGCAGAATCATGTAGATAAACAAGAGGAGTTTAATTGGAATGATATAAGCCTGGCAACTGGATTTCCGGCAATCAGTATTTTGTATGGGAGACTAAGTACTGTATTAAAGGATGAGAGATTAAAAGAGTATGCACACTCCTACCTTTTAAGTACTCGTGAATCATTAAAGAAATCAGGAGCGTCATTATCACTATGGGAAGGATTATCTGGTGTTGGATTTGCCGCATATCTATTATCTGACAATGGTATAAAATACAGAAGATTTATCAACCAAATTAACACTTTGATATTGCGTCATGGTAGTGCTGATCTACTGAATGCAAAAAGTGGGCTGGAATCAGGTACGTCAATTAATGATTATGATGTAATTTCCGGATGGAGTGGCATAGGAAGGTATCTGTTACTGTTCTCTGATATACCTGAAATTAGGGAGCTCCTTATTGGTGTTCTTGAGTATCTTGTTCTTCTAAGTAAAGATAGGATTATCAACGATAAACAAGAGGTTCCGAATTGGTATATTTCAAATAAATATTTACTTTCACATGAAAAGGATGAATATCCATTTGGATATTTTAATATGGGTTTAGCCCATGGAGTTCCTGGCCCCTTGGCATTATTATCTATAGCGTTACTTCAAAATATAAAGGTACCTGGTCAAATAGAGGCAATTCAACGATACTGTGACTGGATAACAAAATGGAAATTGGAACAAACAGATAGAATACAGTGGCCCTTAATTATAAGCTACGAAGAATTTACTAACGATCAATTATACGCTAAAAAACATCGGGATGCTTGGTGTTATGGTTCGGCAGGTGTTGCGAGGAGTCTATTTTTAGCAGGTAGATCCATCGGGGATAGAAGCTTGGAGGTTTTAGCTGTAAACGCATTTAAATCGATATACAAAAGATCTATCGAAGAGTGGAATATTTATTCACCAACGGTATGCCACGGATATTCAGGATTATTGAAAATTACCTATCATATGTATCGGGACACACACGATCCTGAATTGCAAGAAAACTATCAAAGCTTGCTCCGAACGGTCGTTAAAATGTTTGATGAAGAATCGGCATTTGGTTTTTATGATTTATATAGGGATTCTAATTCTACTAAGAATTTAAATTATGTAGGTTTACTTGACGGTGTTTCGGGAATAGCCATGACATTACTAGATTCTCTTTATCCTGATGAAAAGGATTGGGGGGCGAGCTTATTGATTTGCTAAGGTAATAAGTAAAGTAACGGATGAATTACTCAAACCACAGAGAGAGACTGGTTAGCATTCTTAATCGATAACAGGGTTACAATTCCACTCAAAAGATGAACAATAAAAAGGGGTATCTCAAAGGCAGTTTTTTATAGTGAAACAGCCTATGAGACGAATTATAATTAACTTCATGAGAAAAAGCGTAGGTTACAAGGCTGAATTAGTCCGAAATCTGCGCTTTTTGATTCACTAGAGTCTGTAAGATAGTTTGTTTAGTAAAATGGAAGTCATAGAAAGGGGGAAGAATACATGGGGCTTTGGTCAAAAGAGCAACTGCGAGCTTTCATTAAGGAGAAAAACCAGGTGACTGCACAGGAGGTGTTGGAAGTAGAAACGGACGCGCACCTGGGCTAGGAGGAGCAAGAGATCAAGGGTAAAATGACGCCAAACAGCCGTAACAGCAATAGCAAGAAAGAACGTCGTCAGCGAGTATGGCGAGCAGAAGCTTGCTGTACCTTGACGTGACGAGCGGTCAGCCAAATGAATGGAATAGCTCTTAAACGGCTTTGACGATTTGACGGGATGAGTAGATGCGCTGTATATAGGCGTAGAAAATGAATTTGATGAGCTTATTGCGATGATTGTTGTTTCGTCCCTTTCAGGGTAGGTTGCGTCTAAGGTGGTGTCATCGAGCCAATTCAGAGCCTCACTTACAACGTGAGCGAGTTGATCCTGAGGACTTCTCGAATGGACTCGACCCAAGCAATGACGACTTTAGGTTCCACCTTCTTTCCAGCTCCTTGTGCATTTTTTCTACTCTTACTTCTTCAAACTCCAAAGAGTGTTCACGGACCTTGTCCGTAGCTGTATCGCTTGCCCACAGGCTGCTCCAGACGGTATACTCCGTTTTTTCATCCACGTTTTGAGCTGTGTCATATTCCGTATCTCCAACTGCTCTATAACCTCTCTTACAGGTACTCCTGCCAATCTCATTTCGGGCGCTCTCACTTTTTATTTCTAACGGGTAACTCACTCTAGTTGCCAACGCAAAAACACCTTCAAGGTTATCCCCCTATCTTACGACAGGATTACATTCTCTTGAAGGTGTTTTAATTGTCTCACGTTGTGGGGTAGTCCCACATCCATTTTAGCAAGGATAGGCTTTTTTGTTTTTTAGGACATCCCATCGATTTATGGGACAGCCTCAAATAAACAAAACAGAGAACAACTAAACTCCAGGGACTATTCTCTTTTCAGTTCGTTTATCAGTTCTTTTTCCCTGGGATCAGCTTGAATCAGCTTATCGTACAATGCTTTGTCATCTTGTCCCTGCTTTTGCAAAGCGGCAATATAGTATCGGGTTACCTCACGATTCGTAGCGTCACTCAGATCGTCCTTCAAGCCGTTTTTCAGGATGACGGCAGCCTCGGCGGGTTTACCTGACATGAACTCAATTTTTCCAGCACTGAGCGCAATGCTTGGAGTTACTTCAAAAGTACGTATCAATTGAATTTCAGGTGGAATCGTCTTAAGATGAGCTACCCCATCTAGAACCTGCTGATAAGCAGCAAGACCTGCTTGGAAATACTTCTGTTCCTTGGCTGAGTCCTTAGCCAATCGAGCTTTATTGCCAAATTCAAACGCTTGGGTAATCAGCAAATTGTACCAATCCAGATCCCAGGTGAAGTTAGCACGGTTATTTTCCAAAATGGCAAATGCCTTGTCATTGTTTCCTTTAGCTTGCTCAAGTCGCATTTTGATAAACAGCATATTTCTATTATACGGTTCTGCCTGCAGCCCCAAATCAACAATGGCCATACCGCCTGTATAGAACTCTTCGCGTTTGGTTTGCTTGTAGACCTGATAATACATACTAGACAAACCAACAATTGAATCAATATGAGTTGGGCGCAGATTCAAATCCTTATTATAAGCAGCTTGTCGTTGTTCGAACGAATTGCTGCTTTCCAGCGCTTTTGCTTCCCAGGCAGCATTGCTGGCTTGTGCAAAGCGCAGCCCTACAAACAGAAGCACAATACTGAGAACACAAATGACGATACTATAAATCGGACGGAAACCTTCAGGCTTCATCGCCAAGCGTTTTACAGGTTGTGCATCCATTGCTGCAGCCATACCCCCGAGTCCAATAAACACCAGTATACCCATGAACACATAACTCATATTAAAGTCCAATAGACTATGGAGCAAAATGGACATTGCCAAGATCAGGTAAAGGAAGTGGCTATCCTGCTTTTCCTCATCGCTCTTGATGTAACCTTTAATGTATTTATAGAAGATATAAAGGATAAATGCCATAAAAATAATGAATCCAAGAATACCGGCCTCTACCAGATACTGCATGAAAAAGTTATGTGCCTGTGCGCTTGTGTAGCCATAGTCTTGATATTTTCCATACAGCGTAGCCCAACCGCCGCCACCTGCGCCAATCAACGGATAATCAGCAATTAGCTTGGAAGCATCGCGATAAAAGGTTATACGTTCCAGCACACTATGCTGTTGGAAGTTGATATTTTCCAGACGTGTCTCTACATTGGCTGGTAGAAAAGTTCGTAGTCCTGTACCAATGAGCAGGAACGCAATTACACCAATCACGACCACAGAGCCAACAGGCAGCCACAGATTAGAGAGTTTACGTGAGGCTAGACCGTGCATCCTTTTTTCCAAACGAGATCCCAGAGAGGTTTGTATAAGCCATAGAACAACTGCAGTCACCAAGGAAGTCCCAAGAAGCAGTCCCCAGCCTTTAGCAGCCACAGCACCGTTGTAGGTCTGATTCAGCTGTAATCCCCAATTTGTAATAGGACTCAAAATAGCAAGTGAAACGACACCCGCAATTGCGCAATGTAAAAGCCATAAGATTTGCCGCGCTGGCTTAAAGAACAGAAGTAAAAGAACAAATACGACTGGCAGCATTATGAGACCACCACGTGAAAGTGTCAGGAACAGTGATACCAATATAGGCACCAGCATAAAGGCATGAGTCGCTTTTCCATACCACGTCTTCGACTTCATCAGACAAAAGATAGCTGCGAACAAAAATGCCATCAAAAATGCCGCATATGTATTCGCGTACTGGAAGACGGAAGTGAGACGCGGACCATTAGTATCTATCTTTATGGCATCAACGTAGCGATTACCGCTTACCATTGTTGAGAACCAATCCACGAGTCGTCCGGCCAATGCCCACTGTCCAAACCAGTTGATGAGGCCGAAGCCTATAATAATATAAGCTACGGTCATAATCGCGGTTTGGATGATTTGGTTGCTCAACCGATCTCGCAAGGCGTACAATGTAATGATGAAGAACGAGGCATAGATGCACTGCACCACTACCATGTTCATCGCGAGATAATGAGAAGCAGCAGAAATCAATGAAAGCACGAACGTCAGCGGAAGTAAGATAACAAGCACAGCCAACCAGTCTCTTTGATCTTCCAATTTGAATTTCTTATAATAGGTTACGATTCCCAATATCAGCAGAATCGTGCTGATGATCAAAGCCCAATACAGAGGCTTCTCAAAGTCGAGCATTTGACCATTAAAAAGCGCCGCCTGGAAGGGGGCCCAAGCTAAAAACAAAATCATGCCAACAATTAACACCCAAAACATAGCCGGCCTTTTATCGTCACGGGTCGACGTTTTGGCCTGTTTCCCGTATACTGGATTCGACAAGGTTTACAATCTCCTTTTCTTGTAGATACGTCAACATTTTAGCATATAGTAGCTGTCAGAGCCATATCGCAAGAATGAACTTCCCACATATTTACATTGTTGTATTGTAAGAGACTTACCAAACCATGTTTAAGGTCGTGACACACTCGTATGAATTTAACTCAAAACTTTTCGAAAAATTTAAAGTTACTTTGGGAATTGTCTAAAAAGGATATACAATCTAGGTACCTTGGTTCATTTATGGGAGTACTCTGGGCTTTTATACATCCTATGGTATCTATACTTGTTTATTGGGTCGTATTTCAGGTTGGTTTTAAAAATGTACCTATTGGTGATACTCCTTTTATACTTTGGTTACTAACAGGCATGGTACCGTGGTTATTCTTTTCGGAAAGCTTGTCAACTGCAACCAATAGTATTATTGAAAACAATTATCTGGTAAAGAAAATTGTTTTCCGAGTAGGCTTGCTACCAATGGTAAAAATTTTGGCTGCTCTTTTTGTCCATGTTTTTTTTATCATCGTTCTTTTCATTATGTTCAAAATATACAATGTTGAATTTACGATGTATAACATTCAAATCCTTTATTATTTATTGGCCACCATTCTTCTTTCTTTGTCCATTTCTTACATAACAGCGACATTGGTTGTTTTTGTAAAAGATGTTGGTCAAATTGTAGGAGTGTTTATTCAATTGTTTTTCTGGCTTACGCCAATCTTTTGGAATTTGAATATTGTCGAGGATAAGTATCAGTTTTTCTTTAAACTTAATCCTGTTTTCTATATTGTTGAAGGATATCGTGATACCTTTATTAATCACAAATGGTTCTGGGAGCATCCATCCATGACGATCTACTTTTGGGCTATTGTGATCATCGCAGGTACGATAGGAATCAAAATTTTCAAAAAAATGAAATCTCATTTTGCTGATGTATTGTGAGGAGAAGAGTATGACTCAAACAGAATCAGTTGCTGTAGAAGTTAATAATGTCACTAAAATATATAAAATATATGATAATCCCAATGAACGTTTAAAAGAGGCTATTCATCCTTTTAAAAAGAAATATCATTCTGATTTCAAAGCCATAAGTGACCTTTCCTTTTCTATTAAAAAAGGGCAAGCGATTGGCATTATCGGTAAAAATGGTTCGGGCAAATCGACTCTTTTAAAAATGATTACAGGCGTAATTACGCCTACCCATGGAAGCATAAAAGTGAATGGGAAAGTTGCAGCTCTGCTGGAACTCGGTGCTGGGTTTAATCCAGACTTAACTGGAATGGAAAATATTTATTTAAATGGTACGCTTATGGGCTATAGCAAAGCAGAAATGGATGAGAAGGTAGAAGATATTACATCCTTTGCGGATATTGGGGACTTCATTAATCAACCAGTCAAAATGTACTCCAGCGGTATGTTTGCCCGATTAGCCTTTGCAGTAGCCATCAATGTTGATCCAGACATTTTGATTGTGGATGAGGCCTTGTCTGTTGGAGATATTTATTTTCAGGCCAAATGTATCACCAAAATGAAGGAGCTCTCTAAAAAGAGCACAGTTTTATTTGTCTCTCATTCCATGGATACCATTAAGAGTTTTTGTGATACAGCATTGCTTATTGATAAGGGACACATGGTCGAAATTGGTCCAGTGAAGCGCGTAGCACAAATTTATGAAAATATTATTAACCAGGAAATTGCAGATATGAAGCGTGTGCAATCTTTGGATACATTTGTGAATTCCGAAACGGATAAAAAGAGTACGCTGTTGTTGTTAGAAGAGGATCCTGCTTTTGCAAAACGTGCCAATGAGTTTCGTTCTGGAACGGGAGATGCACGTTTTATAAGGGCAGACTTGTTAGTCAATGGAGAAGTGGTAAACCAGGTCCCTTTTGGCGAAATGGTTACTTTGCGTTTGCTGGCACAATATTATAAAGATATTGATTCCGAGGGAACCATTGGCTACATGGTTAGAAACCATACTGGTGTAGATGTGTTTGGCATGAATATCTACAATAAGGCCAAATTAGTCCCGAAAATGCAAGCAGGGGGCATTCTTGAGGTTAACTTTAATTTCCGCAATCTTTTGTCTGAAAGTGGTAAATACACCATTTCTATTGGCTTAAAGCCTAAGCCGTTTGAGCCTCTTTATTTGGATAGCGTAAGTATAGCAGCTGTTTTTGAGGTTCCTAAGCCAGAGAATAATTACGTACCAGGTTTAATATTTGTAGATAATACAATAGATTTGCAAGTTATTACTTAAGGCTGGTGATAAAATGTGTGGGATTTTGTTTTCTAATGTAGCTATAAATAAAGAAGCATTTCTTAATTCATTAAATATAATGAAGCATCGGGGGCCTACGGCCCCGCTTTGTGTATACCAGCATGAAAATTTTATGCTTGGTCACAACAGATTAAGCATTTTAGATCTGGATCAGAGAAGTGATCAGCCTTTTTTTTCTGATGATGGAAGATATGTGATTATATTCAATGGAGAAATCTATAATTATAAAGAATTAGCTTCTACTTATTCAATTCAAATGAGAACAAACTCAGATACTGAACTTTTATTGAAGCTTTACATTCAATATGGTCCCCAAATGTTGAATTGGATTAATGGAATGTTCAGTTTTATTGTTTTAGATGTCCAGCACAAAGCATTTTTTGCAGCACGAGATCGTATGGGAGTAAAGCCGCTTTATTACAACAAGAATGGTGAAGAGTTCATTTTTAGTTCTGAAATTGCTCCATTGCTCCCATTAGTTCACAACGTTTCTTTAGATCAAGCAGCTGTAAGACAATATAAAAAAATGAGATGTTTTTTTAATAACCGTACTGTCTATAATGAAATAAAAGAGTTTCCCCCAGGATATTACTATGAGAATGGTGAATTTATTAAATATTGGGAACTTGATTATTCAGAGAAAGAGCCGCCTTCTGATGAGGAACTTGAGTTTTTAATTCGTTCTGCAGTAGAGTACCGCAAGATCGCAGATGTTGAAATTGGAAGTTACCTTAGCGGAGGCTTGGATAGCACGATTATTACTGCACTCGCTGGAGTAGAGCATACTTGGACTGTTGGCTTTGAAGATTATAATGAGTTCGAGTGGTCTGAAATCGCAGCAACAAGATATAACACTATTCATCACCCGATATTATTTGATCCTGATCGCTTTTTATCATTAGCTCGTGAACTGGTGATTGTAAAAAAAGAGCCTCTGTCTGTGCCCAACGAAGTGTTGCTGTATCATATGACACAACAAGCATCTGCTAAGAACACAGTCATATTAAGTGGAGAAGGCGCTGATGAGCTTTTCTTTGGATATGATCGTATCTTCAGATGGGCTAGTAGCACCACAGACTTTGATATCCGAGCCTTTAGTGATCTCTACACCTATGGATCGGAAGATGATTTAGAGATTGTAGAAGATGCATTGGCACCTTTTATGAAGTTAAAGTCCCCTCAAAAAATCGTAGCGGCATTCTTTCAACAAGCCCATTTGCGAGGGTTACTCAAAAGGCTGGATAGTGCCTCGATGTTAAATTCGGTAGAAGCAAGATCTCCTTTCTTGGATTACAGATTAATTGAAAGGCTTGCAGGGGTAGACGCTCAGTATAAGATGAAGGATGGAGTTGTTAAGGCTCCGCTCAAGAGAATTTTTAAAGACATTATCCCAGCAGAGATTGTAAACAGAAAAAAGGTAGGTTTTCCTGTTCAACTTGAAAGAGTCCTATCTTCTGAAAAAATTGAAGGGAAGACGACATTCGACAAATGGTTTAACTTCAATTTAAATACGTTAGGAGAAATCTTATGATTATCGGCTATACTTCCGGAGTCTTCGATTTATTTCATATTGGACATTTGAATTTGTTGAGAAATGCTAAGTCACTCTGTGACAAACTCATTGTGGGTGTGACCACAGATGAGTTGGTTTCATATAAGTACAAAAAAGCGGTCATTCCTTTTGAGGAAAGAATTGAGATTGTTAGAAATATCAAATTTGTTGATACTGTAATTCCTCAGGACTCCATGGATAAATTTGAGGTTTGGCAAAAATTAAAGTATGACGTAATGTTCGTTGGTGATGATTGGTTTC
Organism: Paenibacillus polymyxa; assembly: GCF_015710975.1. Classification (NCBI taxonomy): domain Bacteria; kingdom Bacillati; phylum Bacillota; class Bacilli; order Caryophanales; family Paenibacillaceae; genus Paenibacillus; species Paenibacillus polymyxa. The sequence continues at coordinate 2,521,665 of NZ_CP049783.1, forward strand.
AAAATGAACGTTGGGACCAGTACGAGTTGCAGTTTAAGGAAGTTGGAGTGAAAATTATATATTTTCCCTATACGAAGAGTACATCATCAACTTTACTGAATGAGACATTACTGAAATTAAGAAAATAAGTGGATTTTTGCCTGAAAGGAAGAGGTTTTACAGTGAATATGAACAGATCTATAGCTTTTGTCATTCACAATCTTGTTTTATATGAAACGATTAAGCCTTTAATTGAGGAATGTGAAAAAAAGCAGATCGTTTGTGATATTTATGTCCCTCACATTGAAGAAGATGATTGGGGAGACATGTCCTTAGATACCTATCATTATTTGAAGAATAACGGTATAAACGTGACTCTAACAAGCGCTGTACCCGACAAAGCATATAAAATAGCCTTCTATCCTTACCTCCCCTATTATTTGGAAGTTAAGTCCGATTATAAGTTCAGATATCAGTATGGAATGGCTAAACCAAACTGGAATTTAGATACATGGAGTCGGAATTTCGATTTCATTTTTTGTAATGGGCTATATGATTCCTCGGTTCTGGCAGCCTACACTCAGACTGAAATCGTAGGCATGATTAAATATGCTAAATTTCAAAGAATGAAGCGCGAAACGGATAAATATAATTTGCTTTATTTGCCTACGTATGGGAATGAATCGTCTATTGAGCTTGTAATGAACCATATTGAAGAAATTTCAGATACCTTTAATATGAAGGTAAAATTGCACCATGGCACTTCTTTTTTGGAGCATGATCGGGTTAGTCTAGTTAAGTCTCATGTTCCTGAAGTGCTTGATCACAAGGCTTCTCTTGTTCATTTAATAGAAGAAGCGGATGTAATATTGTCTGACGGCTCTGGGGCTATATTTGATGCGCTGTTTACGGATACTCCAATTGTAATATTCCAGCATCCCCAAACAGAATCGTTCGAGGGGATTCTACCTTTGGAAGAACAAATAGTTCAGCAAAACTTTGTTCCTTTTGTGAGCGATAACGACAATATTAAGCAAACTTTACTTAATGCAATCTTAGATGAACAACTAATACAACAAAGAAGGAAATTTACTTTAGAGATGTTTCCGGTCAAAGGAAGAGAGACGATAGATAAGTGTATGGATGTAATTAATAGATTTTTACAAGATGACGTAGACCAGGCTTATAGAGCAGGGCATACACGTCTAAAAAATGAATTTAATGAATTACAAACTCATAATCAAAATCAAAGCCAAGAAATAGAACAGCAAAAACAACGCATAGCTGAGCATACGGATCAGATTAACACATTGATTCAAACGCGTGATCATCAGGAAAATGTAATAAACAGCATGTCAGCAGATATTAGATCTCTGTCTGAAAAGAAAGATGAATTAGAACAACAGTACGCTCAACTCACACAGGATTATAATGATGAAAAAAACAACTTGGATATTTTAAACCATCAATATAGACAGCTATTTGGTCAATATAATGAACTGAACACCCAGTTCAGTGAGTTGCAAGAATATAATGGAAGACTGTCCACGGAGCTTCATAATATTTATAACTCTAAAAGGTGGAAAATGGCGAATAAACTTAAACATATTTTACACAAGTCCAAAATGATATATGTTCTTAAGGGATATAGAGTATGGAAAAACTATGGCACCACGATCTTACTAAAAAAGATTAAATCTAAAGTGTCGCATAAGCTTAAACGGACTAACGCAGGGGATCATCCTGTTGATCTGCGCAAAGATGAAGGAAACTACAATCAGTTATTAACTTGGTACGAGTATAAATTTTATAATTATAAAGTAGCCAAAGACAATTCATTTTCCCTGGAACTTGATAAGTTCGAGACTGCATTTGAGAAAGATCTTATATCGATCGTTCTTCCTGTATATAACGGTGAGGATTATGTATCGAAAGCTATTGATAGTATTCTGCAGCAATCTTATAAGTATTTTGAACTCATTATTATTAACGATGGTTCAAAAGATAAAACGGCAGAAATTATTGATGCGTATGCCAAAGCAGATCATCGTATTAGGGTAGTCCATCAGGAAAATCGTAAAATACCAAGAACATTATCCAGAGGTTTTAAACTAGCTAAGGGTGAGTACCATACTTGGACCAGTGCAGATAACATTCTTCCTGAACATTTCTTGGAGAAGATGGTCGCTGATCTTAAACGTGATGAAAATATTGGTATGGTATATGCGAACATGAGGTTAATTGACTCGGACGGCCAAGTAATTTCCAACCATGGCTGGTATGAAGAACCACAGTTCAGTGGCAATGTTATGCTACCTAAGTCCGCATTGGAGCTAAATGTATATCCTAACAATACGATTGGTGCGGCCTTTATGTATAGGGCCAAGGTGACTCACTTATTAGGTGACTACTCTAGTTATAAGCATACCCTTGAAGATTATGATTATTGGATGAGAGTGAACTCCTTATTTGAGCTCAAACATGTGACGTTCGATGAGCCTATATATGATTATCGCTGGCATGATAAATCATTGACCGCTTCAGATCAAGAACTCGGCATCACATCTAACAGATATAAACTCATGGTACTTGATGATTTTAGAAGGGATTTTTATCTGACCCCATTAGTTTGGATCATTGAGGGAGACGCAGCTGAAGTTAGTGATTTTAAGAAATATGTTCTGGCTAAGGGCCATACCGTGGTTGGAAGAGATGAACTAAATACGATTATTGGCCTTAATTTGGCAACGCCTATTTGCTATTTATATATTAAAACAGGCGAAGTCCATAATTTTGAATTTATGGATTCTAATGCTTCATCGTCTATGTATGCACTGCTTATAGATAAATCAGAGCATACCACAGATACATTTATAGCTGACTATCCTTGGGATCTGAAAATAAAGGATAAAATGAATGGTGAGACGGATAGCAACTATGACTTTTTTGCACAGGAGACCGAAGTTCTGTTCTCTCTTATAAATACCAAGGTTAAAAACGATCACTTATATCGCATTGAGGCGGTAATTGAAAGTGAACCCGTCTATAAAAAGGATCTATCTGTTATTATTTGCACTTACCAGCGGAGTGAGAAACTTTCCAATGCAATTAAATCAGTGATAGAACAGTCGTTGGATAAAGCGAGCTATGAAATCATTGTTGTCAATAATGATTATCAGAATGATGAGATTCATCATCTGGTTCGTGAGTTCAGAGCAACCTATAATATTGATGATTCCTTCATGCGATATATGGAGGCACCGTTAAAAGGCCTTTCCTTTGCACGTAATGTTGGTTTATTTGGAGCAGAGGGTGAAGTCATACTCTATATTGATGATGATGCTATCGCGAACTCCAACTTGCTTGAAGAGACCGTCAGAGGCTTCTCAGATCGTCCGGATATCGGAGTTATGGGTGGGAATATTATACTCAATTTACACGAGGAACGGCCTGAGGTGGTTAAACCAGGTACTGAAGCCTACTGGAGTCAGCTTATTGTGGAAGGCGAAGAAATTATTGATTCTAATTTTCAGTGGGAGTTTCCTTATGGAGCCAACTTTGCGGTTAGACATGCTGCACTAATGCGAATTGGGGGCTTTAGAAGCGCTTATGGGCGTAAAGGAAACAATTACGCTGGAGGAGAAGAAATTGTTGTATCTTTTGCTATGAGAGAAATCGGGTATAAGGTTGGTCTTAATCCGAAGATGAAAGTCATTCATGATGTGGACACCTCCCGATATACGGTTGAGCATGTTAGAAAGACAATGCGAAATAGCATTTTAACCAATTACCAATTGCAAAAGGATCTGTATGCGCCAATGGAATCGGATATTGAAGCAGATAAGAATCACCTTGAAATTGTTAAAGCTGAATTAGACCATTTGCAGAAGATGCCGGCTAAAAATCAGGATGTTGAAATTGATATCTTGTATAAACAGTACACAATCGAAGCATATGAAGAGCTGATACAAATGAAGGAAAATGATATAAATACGCGAAGACAGCTGGCAGGAGCGTATAGATAATTAATAAAACTTTAAAGGCGCCTCTTTTATAAAAATAAGGGGCGCCTTTATTAGTATGGAGCTGTTAAATTGAAAATTTTATATTTCTCTCCAATCTATTGGGATGATTTAAAACAACGTCCGCAACATTTGGCTGAAGAATTTGCTAAGCTCCCGGGGTTCACATTACCTTTGTAGAACCATCCATTAGCATACTTAATAGTATTGCAAGGCAGAACTCAGATTATAAACAAAGAAAACAAACCATTAATGATAGTCTTCAAATATTCAGGCCGTCAGGCAGTCTGAGATTACCTAGAAGCTTTGAAGGCTTAGACATATTTCATATGAATCAATGGTTTGAAAAGAAACAATTAAAGGATTTTGTTTCCAGTTCAGATATCATTTGGTTGGGGAGCCCGGTTTTTTATCCTCTTATTAAACAAAATAAGAAGAAGATTATATTTGATCGTATGGACGACTATGTATTTCTAACTAACAATGCATTGATGAAGAAGTTACTCAAAAAGTGGGAACTTGAATTACTTGCCAAGGCGGATCTTGTTATATCTACGAGCAATGATTTGCATAAGCATTCTCTATCATTGAATAAACAATCTTATTTAGTGAAAAATGCTGTGGATACAGCTATACTAAACATAAATGTAAATAGCTTGGTTGCCAGTGACTTGAGACGATTAAAGCATGAGGGCTACCATATTTTTGGCTATGTAGGAGCGCTTGACCACTGGTTTGACGTGGAAGCGGTTAAGGCAATTACAGAATTTGATGAGAAGTTTGTTGTATGTTTGGTTGGGAGAAATAACCTGAACTATAATTTTGAGCAGCATAGTGGGATTAGATACTATAACCCAGTTCCCAAATCAGAAATTGGTGCGATTATTGATGTTTTTGATGTTTGTTTATATCCCTTTTCAAGGAATTCAGATAGAATTGATACGATTAATCCAGTCAAAGTTTATGAGTATCTTAGTCTGAATAAAGTGACTCTAGCTGTGCAGAGTGAAGAAACTAAATTATTAGATCAGAAAGGGGTCTATCTATATCGTAGTTTAGAAGAAATAAGGGAGTATCTGGCGAGTGTAGACACCCTGCAACGGCCTTTTAATAATCAGGAGCAACTGGAAAACTTCATAGTCCACAACAATTGGGAAGCTCGTGCAAAAACCATTATGGAGCTACTATAAAAGAGCTTTAATAGGAGGAAGTTAGATATGAAAGGGATTATATTAGCTGGAGGGACTGGCTCTAGATTATACCCGCTTACTAAAGTTACAAACAAACATTTGCTGCCGATTGGTAAATATCCAATGATTTATTACTCTATTGACAAGCTAAAAAAGGCGAATATAAACGATATTTTGATCGTTACTGGAAAGGAACATATGGGAGATGTAGTTAATCTCTTAGGAAGTGGAGTCGACCTTGGAGTTACACTGACTTACAAAGTACAAGATGAAGCCGGTGGAATTGCACAGGCTTTGCTTTTAGCTGAGCACTTTGTTGGTAATGACAAGATGGTTGTAATTTTGGGGGACAATGTATTTAAAGATGATATAACCTCATTCGTTGAAAAATTCAAGCTTCAAGAATCGGGAGCGAAATTGCTACTTCATAAAGTTCCTGATGCTAATCGCTATGGAGTACCAGAATTACAAGGCGATAACATTGTAAATATTGAAGAAAAGCCTAAGAACCCTAAGAGTGATTATGCAGTTACGGGCATTTATATGTTTAACCATTCAGTGTTTGATATTATCAAGACTTTGACCCCTTCAGCAAGAGGAGAATATGAAATCACAGATGTGAATAACGCTTATATTCAACGAAACCAACTTACATTTGATATTTTAGAAAATTGGTGGACTGATGCGGGAACACATGCTTCATTGATGCTTGCTAACAAATTAGTGAGTGAAATGGATTATGAACTATTTTCCTAGGATGATCGCAGGACTAAAGAATCCGCAGATAACAATGACATAAAGAAAGTGAGACTTTATAAATGCAAATTGTGCATGCTCCAGCTAGAATAAAGTGGGTAGATGTTTTAAAGGGACTGGCAATTATTTTTTTAGTCTTCTCACATTTGGTGCCTCATGGTTTTAAAGGGAATGAGTTGATGGATAAAAGCTTTATAATAGGGTATTTTTATTCCTTCCATATGCCTCTTTTCTTTTTTGCTTCTGGGTTTACCTCTAATTTTCAGAAGTATAAATTTAGTAGTTTTTTGTGGTCTAAAATCAAAACAATCCTTTTACCATATACGACTCTTTATATATGTTCCTTATTGTATTTTGGTTGGATGCATTGGATGGGGATTGTCGGAACACTTGATCCAATGGTTGTTATTGAAACTTTTTTATATGCAGATGGGAATCACTTGGGTATTCTTAATATGTCTCTATGGTTCCTACCTTGTCTTTTCTTGGCCCAAATTATTTCGTACTTAGTTTTGAAGATTTCCTCAAAGAAAAGTTATATGTATGTATTTTGGATATTGCTCACCATTCTAGGGGCATTTTTAAGTAAGCTTGATACACATGCACTTCCCTGGTCATTGGGAACTTCAATTAATGCAGCTTCCTTAATTATTTGTGGTTATTTATTTAAAATGAATGAACAATTTTTTATTGAAAAAATCAAATTAAATAAACCATACATTGCTTATGCTGGTGGCTTCCTGGGTCTTGTGTTATTTTTAATAAATGACAAGCCAGGCATGTCAGGAAATTACTATGGGCATAATTATATATTATTTTACCTATCAGTACTGAGCAGTCTAGTATTCTATATTTACTTATCTAAAAAAATTGAGTCATCTAACTTGTTGTCCTATTTTGGTAAAAATTCTCTAATTATATTTGGTCTGCATGGATTAATACTTAGCTTCTGGGAGAATGTGAATTTTTACGAGATGTTTTCTGTTAAAACAAATATGTATTTAGATGGAATTTCATTTGTTGTTATCTCTACCTTGCTTGTCTTCTTAAGTTGTGTCCTTTTCATTGAAATTTTTAATAGATTCTTACCATTCCTGATTGGCAAAAAATTTAGTTTTGGCAATTCTAAAATAACTACAATTCCCAATAAAAATGTTTAATGATTAACAAAAAAAAGCCCCCGATTTTTATTCGAGGGCTTTTTTTATGCGTCGGACATCTGGATTGAATTAGAAAAGATCGGGATTATCAGGGTATATTTTTCTGAATTGTGAACGTATAAGCTCAACTTTTTCTTTTGTGATGGATGACGTCTTTTTCAAGACGATGGCTTCTACGTTATTATCAAGAGTATAGCTTTTTAAAGGTTTAAAATTATTTTTAAGAGATCCGTTCATGACCTCTTCTGCGAGTATACCTACAACCTTTTGACCACTTTCACCTAAATGGTATTGTGTAGGTAATGCGATCACAACATAATCAGACTCAAAAAACGACACTGGAAAGCCATCTCTTAAATCCACATGGTGAGTCAGATTCATAAACGGAAGAGCATTGCTATTGTCAGGCATTTCGATCTGTCTAAGTATGTCATCATTAAGAATTCCAGAGCTCGATAGGACATATACTTTATGCTGCTCTGATGAAATTTCCTTAAGATCAGCCGTCATTTGCTTCAAAACAGGTATATCTGTTCTTACTCTAGGTGTTTGTTTAAAGTCACTGAATAAAGAAGAGAAGTAGGTAACAGGCCGTGCATTTGTATTCGTAAAGGTTACTAAGAAATTACAAAGCACTAAATAAGCCAGAATAACTAAGCCAACACTTTTTGCATATTTTATCTTGGACAAATAGTTTAGAATGAGAATAACGCCACTAATAAATAGAATTAACACATTCACTGTAAGCAGATAATAATGCTGAGAAGCTAAGCTTTGGATTCTTGTAAAAAGAAAGTACGTAATGAATAAGTTCGTAACTAAAAAGATTGATATATACCTTGTTTTACTAATGAATAACAAGCCTATGCAACCAACAAGAGCTATGATGAAAATGAAGGCTCCGTAATGATAAAATAAATTCTGCAAGTTACTTAAGACGTCACCAAAATAATAAGCTGAGTAGGCGTTCTTAAAGTTATTGGTCAGAGCTCTTTGAATAAATTCATTGAAGAATATGACAAGAAACAATGCGCTTGAAGCTCCTATAATGAAAAAATTTAAGATAACCTGTAAGAGCTGCTTAAAGCGAAACTCTTTTTCTAGAATCCATTTGAATATAAAGGCGATACCGATCGACCCAAAAAAAGATACGATCCAGAATCCATACCATCGTCTTGTGAATGTTAGTAATACCAGGCAAGCAGCTAAAAGTAAAATCGCTTTTACATTTAAGCGTTCAAAATCATTATTAAATAAGATAACTAGGGACAAGCCGATAAAAATAAGTCCTATAGAATCCAGGTATCCACCCAACATAGGAGCTATCATAATTGGGAAAGTAAATGTAAGTACAAAGATGATAAGAACGTTCAATTTTGTGTTTAGCTGGATTTGATCAGCAATCTTGATACATAATAAGAATAGTATCAAACAAGAAGGATACAAGAAGCAGGTATAGATTGCTAACACATAGCTCATGTAGCTTGTACCTAAGAACTTTAAGGGTAAGGCGAGAAAGACTGTTGGGAACACGGAATAATCGTCTCTTAAAATACTTGCATAGATTTGTTTAGATGCTGCTATAAAATCTGTACTTAAGAGGTTATTAAATTGTATGGAAGTATTCCAATAGGCCGAAAAGTCCCAATAATAAATGAAATGTTCCCTTTGGAGGAAAGCGTAAATGAATATAATCCCAACGAGATAGCCGCCAAAAGCTAGGTATTGCACCATTATTTCTTTCTTTGCATATGTTAAGATACCACTGATGTGTAAAATGTATGTAGCACCTATGACAAACGACTGAGCAATATTTAGACTGAATAATATGGAAATATAGTAAGAATCAATTTTAAACAATATGAGAATCGGGATAAGTAGCCACATCAAAATCAAATAGGACCAAACAAAATTTTTATTAACTCTCGATAAATTCAAAAGCATATTCCCTCCCAAAATAGTGTGCTTATTAATTTTATAGTAATCATAAATGAAAGTATATACAGAAGATGTTGGAGGTTTCGTGAATGATAATAAAGGAAGTACTTGCAGGTGCAAAAATTATTGAACCCGTGGTCCATGGTGATCACCGTGGTTTTTTTATGGAAAGCTACAATGAACAAATCATGAAGCAGCATGGAATCAACTATGCTTTTATTCAGGATAATCAGTCCTTATCTGCAGAAGCTGGCGTGATCCGAGGGCTGCATTACCAGCTTCATCCTAAAGCCCAGACCAAACTTATCCGAGTGCTTTCTGGAGCCATCTATGATGTTATTGTGGATATTCGTAAAAGTTCCCCAACATTCGGTCAATGGGTCGGGGTGATCTTAAGCGAGCATAATAGACGTCAGTTACTGGTGCCTAAAGGATTTGCTCATGGGTTCTGTACGCTTGTTCCAAATACTCAAGTGCTGTACAAGGTAGACGAGTATTATTCACCCGAAAATGATCGGGGAATTCTGTGGAATGACCCTGCGCTGGGGATTGATTGGCCAACTTCTCATGCTATTCTTTCAGAGAAGGATCAGAAGCATCCGACATTTAGGGATGCAGACATTAACTTTGATTAGAGTGATAATAGGCGGCTGTTTTGTCGTTCTGTTTTAAAATAACATGTTAATTGTATTAAAGCACGTTTGAGGAGGTATTTATGAAACTTCTTGTCACCGGCGGTGCCGGATTTATTGGCAGTAACTTTTTATTGTATATGTTAAAGCAGCATCCAGATTATGAAATCGTGAATGTGGACGCACTCACCTATGCAGGCAACTTAGAAAATTTGAAATCCATTGAAGATCATCCCAAACATTCCTTTGTGAAAGCAGATATTACTGATGCACAAGTGATGGATCAGCTGATGCAGCAGGGAATTGATGTGGTGGTGAATTTTGCGGCAGAGTCGCATGTGGATCGGAGTATTTTGGAGCCGGAAGTGTTTGTGAAAACAAACGTATTGGGTACACAGGTGTTACTGGATGCCGCCAAGAAATATAATGTGACCAAATTTGTGCAGGTATCGACAGATGAAGTATACGGTTCACTGGGTGAAACCGGATTGTTCACAGAGGCCACTCCGTTGCAGCCTAATAGTCCCTATTCTGCTTCCAAGGCAGGCGGTGATCTGTTAGTTCGTGCATATCATGAAACCTTCGGTTTGCCAGTGAATATCACACGTTGTTCTAATAATTACGGTCCATATCAATTCCCAGAAAAACTGATTCCGTTAATGATCTCACGTGCATTGAGCGACCAACAGTTACCTGTGTACGGGGATGGCTTGAACATTCGCGATTGGTTGTATGTAGAGGATCACTGCAGCGCTATTGACCTGGTCATTCATCAGGGCAAGCTGGGTGAAGTATACAATATCGGGGGAAATAACGAGCGAACGAATGTGCATATCGTCAAAACGGTATTGGAGGAGCTGGGCAAGCCAGAATCTCTAATTTCGTATGTGCAGGATCGTCCGGGTCATGATCGCCGTTATGGAATCGATCCGACCAAAACTATGAACGAGCTGGGCTGGAAGCCCAAACACTCTTTTGAGACCGGCATTAAAGAAACGATTCGCTGGTACTTGGACAACGAGGAATGGTGGACCCGCATTCAATCCGGTGAATATCAGCAATATTATGCCAAGCAGTATGGTTCCCGCTTAGGGGATGTGTAAAATGAAAATATTGGTTACTGGAGCATCCGGTCAACTCGGCAAGGATGTGGTAAAGGTCTTCCAAGAGCAAGGACATGATGTTGTTGGCTATGATCGGGAACAGCTGGATATTACGGATTTGGACCAGGCGATGAAAATAGTGGGACAATATCAGCCTGAAGCTGTAATCCACTGTGCAGCGTATACAGCGGTTGATGCGGCGGAGACTGATATGGATAGAGCTTATCAAGTAAATGCTGCTGGAACACGTAATATGGTACTGGCTGCAGAAGAAGCAGGGGCTAAACTGGTTTATATTAGTACAGATTATGTATTTGATGGAACCGCTGAGCAGCCCTATCACGAATATGATAATACGAATCCACAGAGTATCTATGGGAAGTCCAAACGGGCGGGAGAGGTGCTAACCAAGACACTTTGCTCTAGGTACTTTATTGTTCGTACGTCATGGGTGTATGGGCTGTACGGGAACAATTTCGTTAAAACTATGTTGAAGCTTGGACAAGAGAAGCCGCAGCTTCAGGTGGTAAATGATCAGAAGGGTTCACCTACCTATACGGTGGATTTGGCACATTTTTTGGCGGAATTGATTCAAACGGAGAAGTATGGCGTATATCATGCATCCAATAGCGGTTCTTGCACCTGGTACGAGTTCACACAAGCTATTTTGCAGGATGCCGCAGAGCTATATGCTGTGAAAATCACTGCAAAATTAGAGCCATGCAGCACAGAGCAGTTTCCCAGACCCGCAGCGCGGCCACGTAATTCCGTGATGGAGCATATTGCTATCCGGACCAACGGGTTCCACGATTTACAGGATTGGCGCAAGGGATTGCGTGACTTTTTGCAGGAGTATTTTGATAAATCTGAATAATTAAAACTGTATCATAGCTATCAAAAATCTCCCATCATTTCAGGATTGGGAGATTTTATTATATTTGAGACTATGTTGATTAAGGCTGATGAGCATTATAATGTATAGGCAGGTGGAATGTACATGTCCCCGTAGCCCATATTTTCAAAGAAGGAGGGCATTACTCTGAACAGACCTAATGTACAAGTTTTATTGTCTACATATAATGGAGCAGCTTACTTAGATGAGCAGGTAGAAAGTCTCATCAATCAAAAAGACGTAGAAGTGCAGATTCTAATCCGTGATGATGGCTCAACAGATGATACGGTAGCCAAGTTGATTACATTGGAGCAACGTTATCCCAAACAGATTAGGTTATGCCCAGAGAGTAATGTAGGTGTTATTGCGAGTTTTTTTGATCTGATTCAAAGATCGTCCGAGACATTCGACTATTACGCCTTTTGCGATCAGGATGATGTATGGATGCCGAACAAGCTTGCTCGGGCTGTAGCTCAGCTCAGGGAAAAGGATGAGAGCCGGCCGCTGATGTATTGTTCTGCTACCCAGATGGTCTCTCAAAACTTGGAGCCACTCAAGGTATGGCCAGCTGATATTCCCAGACCTTTATCCTTATATAATGCTCTCATCGAGAATGTGTGTGTAGGTTGTACCATGGTGTTCAATAAACAAACACTCCAGCTCGTGAAAAAGAAAATTCCAGCTACCTTAAACAATGTTATTATGCATGACTGGTGGATTTACTTATGTACCGCTTCTTTTGGTGAGGTTGTTTTTGATCCCGAGCCGTCGATTTGGTATCGGCAGCATCAAAACAATGTGCTGGGAGGTTCAACGGATGGCTGGGTTAGCAAGTGGAGAAAGAGACTAAGTAGATTTGTGAAAGGAAAAAATCGCTATATTTTAAGTAAACAAGCCCGGCAATTTGTTCAACTATATGGACAAGACATGCCTTCTCAATTGTACAGAGATGTGGATCAATTCCTGGACAGCTACCAAAAGGGTGTGTTTTCTCGTATGAAATATATAGGGCAGTCTCCGTTTTATAGGCAGTCCCGGTTGGACAACTGGATTTATAAGTTAGTTTTTATACTGGGGAAATTATAGGGGCTGGGAAGAAAAATATTGAAACTTTTTTCCATGTAAGAGCGTCAAATAATCAAAGGTGCAAATGAATGCTAGATAAAAACCCATCGAATGCGTGTTCCTTTTTGGAAATATATAGTATAATTGAAGCGTGCAACCGATAGAGCTGGCAAGGGCGGTCGGCTAACTCTCCCGAGGAGGGGGGTGAAGCCTGTGACAGTGTTTGAGGCGCTCAGTTTAATGCTGACGTTCGGGGCGTTAATCGTCACACTGTTAGAGTTTAACAAACGAAAATAGACCGCCCCCGCAAGGAAGGGTCTATTTTCGGCCTGATTGTTCCAAAACCGTCCGCTCTTGGAGCGTTGGTTGCGCGGGGCTGGCTGGCACCAGCCCTTTTTCCATGTATATCTTACCACGATGAAATTTAGACCTCAACCGAGGATTTTACAAAAATCTAATAATCGACTTCCAATGAACAATATATAGTTCCAAATGGTTTCGTTTGTCTATATTTGCACTTTGGAGCAGTTGGAATCGAATTTTGCGAAATTCTACTAACTATGCAAGGTTACAAGTTATGTGCTTTTTTGCGCCCCGTGGTCTGCACGGTATGCTATAATAGGCGATAGTAGAATAGATTACTGAATTTGTCAGGAGCGTTTTAAATATGGATGTAAGCATACTGGTCGTCAACTATAATACATGTCGATTGACGCTGGATTGTTTGCAGTCGGTGTATGCGTCAAAGACGCAGTATCGATATGAAGTGATTGTTATCGATAATCACTCCAGTGACGGGTCTGTTGAGGCTATTCGTGCTGCATACCCTGAAATTATGTTGATAGCCAATCAGGATAATACAGGGTTTGCCAAGGCGAATAACCAGGGCATGGAAGTAGCTAGCGGGCGTTATGTATTGCTGTTGAACTCCGATACGTTGGTGCAGCCGGATACGCTGGATACAATGATTCGATTTATGGATACGCATCCGGAGATGGGGGCATCGGGCTGTAAGGTCATCCTGCCGGATGGCTCGCTAGATAAGGCTTGTAAGCGAGGGTTTCCAACGCCGTCTGCGTCTTTTTACTATGCTTTCGGCTGGTCGAAGCGTTACCCGGATAACCCGAAGTACAACCAATATCAGCTTGGGCATCTAAGCCCGGATGATGAGTATCCTGTGGATGTACTGGTTGGGGCTTTTATGCTGGTGCGTCGGGAGACGATTGATCAGGTCGGCGGATTGGACGAAACCTTTTTTATGTATGGTGAGGATATAGACTGGTGTTACCGGATTAAACAAGCTGGTTGGGGCATTTACTACTACCCACACACATATATTATTCATATCAAAGGAGGCAGCGCTCGCCGTCGCCCTTTGAAAATTATTTATGAGTTTCATAGAGCTATGTGGGTATTCCATCGAAAGCATTATAAGCAGCAGTACAGCTGGTTCACCAACATGGCTGTATATGCGGGAATTACGGTGAAGTTTGGAATGGCTTTTCTAAAAAATAAGTTATCTGCACCGGTTAAGCCGGACGGCGGAGAACAATCTCGTACTGAGGTGAAAGCATGATACGCAGAAATCAGCGTTTTTTAACCCAATTATATATTGTGGCGGATTTCGCGGTCATTCAGTTATCCTTTCTGATCGCTTGGTTTTTCAAATTTGAAAGTGAATGGATCACTTATAAAGAGCCACTTCCTATTCAAGTATATGGAGGGTGGAGCTTAATATACGGTCTGATTGCCGTAGTGCTGGGAATGTTATTCTCGCTCTATTCACCAAAACGCAAAAAGAGGTTTGCAGATGACGTGTTTCGCGTCACACAGATTCATATTGTTGGCCTGTTTGTGCTGTTGAGTGTGATGTTCTTCGTGAAGCAAATCGACATTTCGCGGTCTTATCTGGCGATCTATATGATTGGTAATGTACTGATTATTTTGTTTTATCGATATTTTTTGAAGCAAGTTCTTAAAGTCCTCCGTCAAAAAGGATACAATAAGCAATTCATGCTCATACTTGGAGCGGGTTCTTTGGGCCAACGATTTTATCATAATCTTGGACAGTATCCTGATTTAGGCTATGAAGTAGTGGGATTTCTGGATGATAAACGGCATTGGAGTGAAGAGGAAGAGGCCCATTTTCGCCCGATTCTTGGAGGATTAGATCAGTTGGAGGCAACGCTGTCGCGCCTGATGATTGATGAGGTCATTCTGGCGCTGCCGCTGGATGCTCATGATAAGTATCCCAAGATTATCAACATGTGTGAAAAGGCTGGAGTGCGCACGCTTATTATTCCCGATTTCTTTGATTATTTGCCGGCACGACCTTACTTTGACAACTTTGCAGGTATGCCGATGATTAATGTACGGGATATTCCACTGGATGTAGCAGGGAATCGATTGTTTAAGCGTCTGTTCGATATTTTATTTTCTTTATTTGCGATTATTCTGACCTCTCCGATTATGCTGGCCGTGGCGATTGGTGTGAAGGTCACGTCGAGAGGCCCCATTATTTTTAAGCAGGAGCGGGTAGGCTTGAACCGTCGCACCTTCCGAATGTACAAATTTCGCTCCATGAAGGTACTGCCGCCTGGAACTGAAGATACGGGCTGGACGACTGCTAATGACCCAAGACGCACACGTTTTGGTACGTTTATTCGTAAAACAAGCCTCGACGAGCTGCCACAGTTTTTCAACGTACTGTTGGGTGATATGAGCGTCGTTGGCCCACGTCCGGAACGGCCCTATTATGTGGATCAGTTCCGTGAGGAAATTCCAAAATACATGGTGAAGCATCATGTTCGTCCTGGAATTACAGGCTGGGCACAGAGTAACGGTTTGCGCGGAGATACATCTATTGAGGAACGGATTAAGCATGACATCTTCTATATTGAGAACTGGTCGCTCTTATTCGATATTAAAATTATTTTTCGCACGATTCGCAATGGTTTCAAAAACGCATATTAATCCAGAGTCACCCTTCGGCTTAGTCGGAGGGTGTTTTTGCGTCTATATAGCTGATTTTTTAGTTCAACTGATATAGGGCTGTTTTGAGTAGGTGTATGTAGGGTATTGACCTGTACGAAAAGGATGTGACACCCTATGAAACGAGTGATTGCTGCAGTTATTCTTTTAATGATAATCGGTACATTTTTACTGGCTTATAAAGGACAATCTACAGAAGAACATACTGGCTTTACCACACACCGTGTGATTTCGCATGCCATGGGAGCCGTTGATGGTTTGGCCTATACCAATGCGCGTGAAGCGTTTGTAGAAAATTACAAAAAAGGTAGCCGTGTATTCGAGGTCGACCTGATGTTTACTTCGGATGGACATTTGGTGGCCCGCCATGAATGGACAGAATCCTTTACCAAACAAATGCAACAGGAATACGCAGTTGCTACAGAGCAGGGCCGAAAGCCTTGGAGCTATCATCAGTTTAAAAACACCCCCATACACGGTTCTTATACTCCACTTGATTGGAAGGATGTATTGGATTTATTGGAAAACTACCCGGATGCCTATATTGTGACCGATACGAAAGAGCAGGACCCTGCCCAAATCAAACAGTTATTTGCACAACTGACCCATCAGGCCCAGGAGAAAAATCCCGAACTTCTGTCTCGTATTGTCCCTCAAATTTATAATGAAGAAATGTTGCAAACGTTGCGGAGTATCTATCCTTATACATCCATCATTTATACGCTATATGCTACAGAAGACACGGATGACCAGATCATTCAATTTGTCCAACAGCATGATATAACAGCAGTAACTTTACCAGAAAATCGCGTGAGTGGTGCCTTAGTGGAAAGTTTGCGTCAGGCAGGGGCAGTGTGCTACGTAAATACGATTAACGAGTTGAAGGACGCCACTGAGTACGAACAGATGGGTGTAAGAGGTTTTTATACTGACGTTTTAACGGAAAAAGAACTTCGTAGACGCAGTTGGTTGTATGCGCTGAGACCATGAGCTGTCTGAACTCGGTGTTCCCATTTGATACGAACATTGACACCTTTTAAGCACTGTCATAGACTTAGCATAGAACGCTTTTGGATATTGGAATTCGGCTCGTCTGGATGATGACAAAAGCAATGGATGCTGGAGGAATGTGTGTTGGCAGATTCAATTCAATCATGGAGGCATGTATTTAAGCTTGATCCTGACAAGGAACTGAATGATGAGGCGCTTGATGCCGTGTGTATGTCTGGTACAGACGCTATTATGGTGGGAGGTTCATCAGGCGTAACCTATGAAAATACGGTGGATTTGCTGTCGCGGGTTCGGCGTTATGAGGTGCCGTGTGTGCTTGAGGTATCCGATCTGGAAGCTGTGGTGCCGGGGTTTGATCTATATATGATTCCCATGGTGCTGAATACCGCTGACAGTAATTGGATTATGGGGCAGCACCAACGTGCGATTGAGCAATTTGGTTATATGATCCCTTGGGATTTGCTTGTGACGGAAGGATATATTGTTTTGAACGGTGATTCCACCGTCGCTAAGCTTACTGGTGCGGAAACTTCGCTGAGTGCTTCTGCTGCCGCTTCATATGCACAGATTGCTGACAAGCTTATGCATCTACCGATTGTATATGTGGAATATAGCGGTGTCTTTGGAGATATGGAACTGGTACAACAAATACATCGCGGTACGGAGCGATCTCGTGTTTTATACGGAGGAGGGATCGTGGATAAAACTACCGCGTTACAAGCAGCAGCTGTTTGTGACACCATTGTAGTAGGAAACATTATTTATCGTGATTTGGCGAAAGCGTTGGAGACGATAGCTGTGAAATTGGAAGTATAGAGCGTGAATATATGAAAGCTTAGGGAAAGGAGCATGCACGCATGCAATCAATAGATATACACGAGGCGGTAGCTCGCCTTAATCAGCCTCAGCGTCAGGCCGTGGAGGCGGTAGATGGTCCTCTGCTAATTATGGCTGGCGCAGGCAGTGGTAAGACACGGGTGCTCACGCACCGAATAGCTTACCTCATTGCGACCCGCAAGACGGCTCCATGGGGGATTTTGGCGATTACCTTTACGAACAAGGCCGCGCGTGAAATGCAGGATCGCGTATCCAAGCTGATTGGCCCACAGGGGAGAGATGTATGGGTATCCACCTTTCACTCCATGTGTGTGCGTATTTTACGCCGGGATATCGAGCGGATCGGATTTACCTCCAATTTCAGCATCTTGGATTCTACGGATCAATTGTCTGTCATCCGAAGCTGTATGAAGGACCTGAATATAGATACCAAAAAGTTTGAACCCAAAGCGGTTCAGTCTATGATGAGTACGGCTAAGAATGAACTGGTCACTCCCGAAATGTATGAGCGCAAGATTGGCGATTATTTTGAAGGAATTGTGGCGAAGGTATATACCAAGTACCAACAACGGCTCAGAAACAACAACTCTCTTGATTTTGATGATTTGATTATGGCAACGATTCAGCTCTTTAAAGAAGTGCCCGAGGTACTTGATTTCTACCAGAAGAAATTTCAATACATTCATGTTGATGAATATCAGGATACGAACCGTGCGCAGTATATGCTGTGCAAAATGCTGGCTGACAAGCATCATCGGCTATGTGTTGTAGGTGACAGCGACCAATCCATCTATCGGTGGCGGGGTGCGGATATTAGCAACATTTTGAACTTTGAAGAGGATTACCCGGAAGCACGCACGATTTTGCTGGAGCAGAATTATCGTTCAACTTCAAATATCCTTAATGCAGCTAACGAAGTCATTGGCCAAAACACAGGCCGCAAGCCAAAAAAACTATGGACCGACAAAGAAGGCGGCGCCAAGATTAAGGTTTATCGTGCTGACTCCGAACATGACGAAGGCTATTTTATCGCCTCAGAAATTCATAAGAATATTAAGGCGGGCAAAACCTATAGCCATCATGCCATTTTGTACCGTACGAATGCCCAGTCTCGGGTGGTCGAGGAAATTTTGATCAAATCGGATATCCCTTACCAAATCGTGGGCGGAATCAAGTTCTATGATCGTAAAGAGATTAAGGATTTGCTGGCGTATCTTCGCCTACTGTCCAATCCTGACGACGATATCAGCCTGATCCGAATCATTAATGTACCCAAACGAAGCATCGGCGACACAACGGTTGGCAAATTACAGGCAGCCGCGGCGGAACGTGGGGTTTCGATTTTCCGTGTGCTTCAAGTGGTTGATGATTTGGGCTTTGCTGGACGCACGCGCAATGCGCTTGTAGAGTTTTACGATATGATTGAAGGTTTAAGTCGGATGGTGGATTACCTGTCAGTTACTGAGTTGACCGAAAAAATGCTGGAAACCACCCAATATCGATTGGAACTACAAAACGAGAATACACTCGAGTCACGCTCGCGTTTGGAGAATATTGATGAGTTTCTGTCGGTAACTATGGAATTTGAAAAAGGGACGGAAGACAAGTCGCTTGTCTCCTTCCTGACCGATCTTGCTCTCATTGCCGATATTGATTCCATGAATGACGATGAAGAGGAGCAGAGTGATGCGGTTGTATTAATGACCATGCATAGCGCCAAAGGACTGGAGTTTCCTATCGTATTTATCGTTGGTATGGAGGAAGGGGTATTCCCTCACAGCAGGGCCTTTTTGGATAATGAAGAGCTGGAGGAAGAGCGTAGATTGGCGTATGTCGGGATTACCCGTGCTGAGGAGCAGTTGTTCCTCACATGCGCTCAGATGCGCACTCTGTTTGGACGTACCACAGCTAACCCGCCTTCCCGCTTTCTCGAAGAGATTCCGGATGAGTTAAAAGAGGATACGGTCATCAAGCGTGATCGTTACCGTCGTTCAGGCAATGTAGGCGGATCTTATGGTGGTCGCGGACTGGGCAAAAGCAGTGGCAGCAACTTTGGTGGAGAGCGCTCGTTTGATACGATGAGCCGTAGTGGCTCGTCTGCTTCCGCGTCGCCCCGCGTAACAGTGACCACTTCCTCACCTGCAAAACCAACTCCGTCTGTTGCGACAGGGGGGGCATCCATTTTTGCTGCCGGAGACAAGGTACAGCATGGCAAGTGGGGAATTGGAACCATTGTAGCTGTAAAAGGAACGGGCAATGATATGGAGCTTCAGATTGCTTTCCCGGCTCCAGTAGGGGTTAAACGACTGTTAGCTGGCTTTGCACCGATTACAAAAGTAGAATAATCTTAAATATTATTAAATCTCGAACCTCATAGGGCAGCTTGGCTAAGGCCTCTGCCCTAATGAAGTTCCCGGAGGGATACGCCTGCATGAACCTAATGCACAGGATGGAGCAGCTTGTTGTTGAACTGAACACATATAACTATCACTACTATACATTGGATGATCCCCAGATCAGCGACAAAGAATATGATGTGCTTTATGACGAACTGGTAGCGCTTGAACAGACAAGCGGTCTTGTACTGCCGGATTCGCCAACACAGCGTGTGGGCGGGGAGATCCTCAAGGGCTTCACACCGCATCGCCATCTCGCTCCATTATGGAGCCTTGATAAAGCTCAGAATATGGAGCAGCTGCGTGCATGGAATGCGCGTGTCGTGAAGCTAGTCAATGATTATAATACCAAGAACCCAGAGCAACCTTTGCCATCCCCTGGCTATGCGATAGAACTAAAATTTGATGGACTGACGCTGAACCTGACATACACGGATGGACAACTGGTGCAGGCTTCCACACGTGGTAATGGTGTGGTAGGTGAGGGGATACTGGCACAGGTCAAGACGATTAAATCCGTTCCACTTACAATTCCTTTTCGAAATGGAACAATTGAAGTGCAGGGAGAAGGAATCATGAATCTTTCTGTACTGTCCAAATATAATGAGACTGCCGCGGACCCACTTAAAAATGCACGCAACGCCGCAGCTGGTGCTTTGCGCAACTTGAATCCCAAAGTGACAGCAGAACGCCGACTGAATGCATTTTTCTACAACGTGGGATATGCAGACGGTATCCAGTTTAACAGCCACCAGGAGATGATGGCCTTCCTGCGTGAAAATCATTTCAAGGTGAACCCATACCTGACTTACTTTGATAATTTTGATGATGTAATGGAGCAACTGATTGAGATTGAAGAATCCC